>NZ_CP134771.1:3210000-3310000 GCF_031880315.1 Pseudomonas baltica
TGCCGCTCTCCTCCACCGTACCGCCCGTGGCCACCTTGTAGCCTGGCGGCAGGCCGGCGGCGAACTTGTCGATCTGCGGCTTGAGCTGGTTCACCAGGTCGGTCGGCTGGATCTGATCGCGCACGGCCGCCTTGAGGGTGATGGTCGGGTGCCGATCACGGCGCCACACCAGCGGCTGCTCCAGTTCGTAGCGCACGGTCGCGAACGCCAGCAGCGGGATCGACACGCCACGGGGGGTGACGATCTGCAGGTTCTGCAGGGTTTCCGGCGAGTTGCGCTCGGCATCCTCGGCGCGGCCGACCACGTTGACCAAGTAGATATCGTCGTTGACCTGAGTGACTGCCGCACCGCTGACGATGCTGTTCATCAGCTTGGCCACGTCCTCGGACGACAGCCCCAGTTGCCGGGCCTTGTCCTGAGCGATATCAATGCGCAGCACCTTGCCGGGCTCGTTCCAGTCGTAGATGGTGTCCGCGACATGCTGATTGGTGTCCAGCAAGGCCCCCAACTCAATAGCATGCTTGCGCACCTGATCGAGGTCCTTGCCGCTGACCCGATACTGGATCGGCCGGCCCACCGGCGGGCCCATCTCCAGCGTTTGCACATAGCTGCCGATGCCGACGAAATCCTTGCGCAGGCGCTCGCGCAACCGGGTCATCAGCGCACCGCGCTCCTCCAGGCCCTTGCTGACGATGATCAGCTGCGCGTAATAGGGGTTCTCAAGCTGCTGGTCGAGCGGCAGGTAGAAACGAATCGCGCCCTGGCCGATGTAGGTGCTCCAGCGCGCGATGTCCGGGTCGTCCTTGAGCGTGGCTTCGAGCCTGTCGACGGTGCGTCGGGTCTCGTTGATCGAGGCGTTCTGCGGCAGATTGAGGTCCACCAGCACTTCCGGCCGATCGGACGAAGGGAAGAACTGGTTCTGCACGAAGCGCATGCAAAACAGCGCCACGGCGAACAACAGGATGGTGAAGCCGATGGTCAGCCAGCGATGGCGCATGGCGAACAGCAGGCCGTGATTCAAACCGCGGCCGATGCGCCCGGGCTCATCGCTATGGGGCTTGACGTTCTTGCTGCTGAGGATGTGCACGCCGATCACCGGCGCAAACACCACGGCCACCGCCCAGGACACCAGCATCGCTACGGCGATCACCGCAAACAGGGTGAAGGTGTATTCCCCGGCGGAACTGTTGTTGAGGCCGATGGGCACGAAGCCCGCCACCGTCACCAGCGTGCCGGTGAGCATCGGGAAGGCGGTCGAGTGATAGGCGTAGGTGGCCGCCTGTTCACGGGTGTCGCCCTTCTCGAGGCGGGTGACCATCATCTCCACGGTGATCATGGCGTCGTCCACCAGCAGGCCGAGGGCAATGATCAGCGCTCCGAGGGAAATCCGCTGCATGGTGATGCCGCTGTATTCCATGAACACGAACACCATCGCCAGCACCAGCGGGATCGAGCAGGCCACCACCAATCCGGCGCGCATGCCCAGGCTGATGAAACTCACGATCAGCACGATGACCACCGCTTCGAACAGCGCACTGGTAAAGCCGCCGACGGCTTTCTCCACTACCTCGGCCTGATCGGACACCACATGCACGCCCACGCCCACCGGCAAGTCGGCGGTGGACGCGGTCATGCGTTCGTGCAGCGATTTGCCGAACGACTGGATGTTGCCACCTTTGCGCATGGCGATGGCCAGGCCGATCGCCGGCTGGCCGTTGTAGCGGAACAGCGGCTTGGGCGGATCGGTGTAGCCGCGCACGATCTCGGCCACATCGGCAAGACGATAGAAGCGATCATTGACCCGCAGGTTGACGTTCTCCAGGTCCTTTTCCGACTTGAACTGCCCCGAGGTGCGCACGCTGATGCGCTCCGGTCCAGCCTCGATCACCCCTGCCGGCGTCACCGCATTCTGCGCCTGCAGAGCCTGCACGACCTGGTTCTGATCCAGGCCCAGCGCAGCCAGCTTGCGGGTCGAGAAGTTGAGGTAGATCACCTCGTCCTGGGCGCCGATCATCTGCACCTTGCCCAGGTTGGGCACCGAGCGGATATCGCTGCGCACTTGCTCCACGTAATCGCGCAGCTGGCGCATGCTCATGCCGTCGGCGGTGAAGGCGTAGATGGAACCGAACACGTCACCGAATTCATCGTTGAAGGCCGGCCCTTGCAGGCCCTGGGGGAAGTCGCCGCGAATATCGTCGATCTTCTTGCGCACTTCGTACCAGATCTGCGGAATCGCCTTGGCGTTGGTGGTGTCGCGCAGATACACGAACACCGTCGACTCACCAGGGCGGGTATAGCTTTTGGTGTAGTCGAGGGAGTCCAGCTCTTCGAGTTTCTTCTCGATGCGGTCGGTGACCTGCTTGAGGGTTTCTTCCTGAGTCGCACCGGGCCAGCGGGTCTGGATGACCATGGTCTTGATGGTGAAGGACGGGTCTTCCTCGCGGCCCAGATTGAGGTACGAGAAGACCCCCATCAGCAGGCCGACGAACATCAGGTACCACACGAACGACTGGTGCTTGATGGCCCAGTCGGACAGGTTGAAGCTCCCTTTCATTGCGGGCCTTCCTCATCTATTTTTATTTTCTGGCCCGGTTTGAGGCTGTGGACGCCGGCGGTCACCACGCGCTCGCCGGGCTTGACGCCGTTGCCGATCAACGCCAGGCCGGCACTGCGCGAGAGCACTTGAACGTCACGCACTGACACGGTACTGGCCTGCGGATCGATTACCCACACCTGGGTCTTGCCGTCGGTTTCGAGCAGGGTGCTGAGCGGCAGTTCGATCTGCGGCGCGATCGCCGAGCTGAGGGTCACACTGATGGCCGTGCCGAGGCGAAAGCCTGCGGGCGTGTCGGCCAGCGTCAGGCGCGCACGGCGGGTGCGAGTGCTGCTGTCGGCCTGGGGTTCGATTTCTCGCACCACGCCGGTGGTCTGCTGGCTGGGATCGAGTTGCGCCGAGACCTGCATCTGCACGCCGAGCGGCAAGCGCGAGGCCAGCTCGGAGGGCAGGTCGATGACCGCTTCCTTGATGTCCGGCCGCGCGAGGGTGACGATCTGCTGGCCCGCGGCGACGGTCTGCCCGGCCTCGGCCTGCCATTGGGTGACGATGGCCGCATGATCGGCGCGCAGCTCGCTGTAGCTGAGCTCGTCGCGGCCCTGGCTGACGGCGGCCTGGGCTTGATCACGGGAGGCCTTGGCGGTTTTCAGGTCGGTCAGGGCGATGTCCAACCCGGCCTGGGCGCCGACGCCACGGTCGAACAGCTCTTGCTGGCGACGGGCATTGGCCTGGGCGTTGATGTATTGCGCCTCGACCCGAGCCAGGTCGCCCTGGTTGGAGCGCAGGCGATTCTGTTGATCGGTGGGGTCAAGCACGGCCAGCAGTTGATCGGCCTGCACCTGAGCGCCGACATCGACTTCGCGGCGGGCGATGCGCCCGGCCACGCGAAAGCCCAAGGTACTTTGATAGCGCGCCTCGACAGTGCCAGCGAAGCGCCCCAGTTGAGCCTGATCCTGCGCGCTGACCAGCATCGACAGCACCGGACGTACGGGTTCGGGTGGCGGTTGTTCCTTGGAGCAGGCGCACAGCAACAGACAACCGGTCAGTAGAGCCCGCTTCATTGCTTGACCTCATCAGCCACTTCAACCTGCATGCCGGGGTGCAGCAACTGGCCCCCGGCGACTACCACTCGCTGGCCTTGATCCAGGCCGTCGCTGATGATCACCTGGCCGGTGAGGTAACGGCCCACCGTGACCCGCTGCAAGGCGACCTTGCTGTCGTTGTCGACCAGCCATACGGCAGGGTCCTTGGCGTCCTTGGTCAACGCCGCCCACGGCAGCGAGACGCTGGATTTGCCCTGGCCTACCAGCGCGCCGCTGACCACCGCGCCCAGTGGCATTTGCGCGGGCACCTGCGACAGTGCCACCTTGACCTGCAGCGTGCCGGTGTCGGCCGAGACCGCTGGGGTGATTTCACGAATGCGCCCGGTGGCTTTGATCGCCGGATTTTCGAGCAAGCTGACCGTGACGGGCTGATCGGTGGGTGGCTGCACGAACAGCGATTCGTACACGTTGAAGACCGCATCGCGCTCGCCATCACGGGCCAGGCTGAAGATCGGCGCGGTGGCCTGCACCACCTGCCCGACCTCGGCCTTGCGTGCCGTGATGACGCCCGGCGCATCGGCCACCAGCGCCGTATAACCCAGCTGCTCGCGGGCGTTGGCCAGCTGCGCGTTGGCAGCGGCCAGGGCGCTCTGGCTGCTGCGCAGCGACGCTTGGGCGGAATCGTATTCACTGCGGCTGGTGTAGCCCTTGGGCAGCAACTTGGCCTGACGCTCGAAGGCGGCCTGGGCCTGCGTGACCCGTGCCTGCTCGGCGCCGACCTCGGCCTTGGCGGAATCGACATTGACCTGCAGGTCCTTGGGGTCGAGCTGCGCCAGCACCTGCTTGGCGGTGACTCGATCGCCGACTTCGACCTTGCGCTGGACGATCTTGCCGCCCACGCGGAACGACAGCTCAGTCTGCACGCGGGCCTGAATATCACCGGTCATGTTGGCGGTGCTGGCAAAATCGGCGGGTTGTACCGGCTGTACCCGCACGCGGACCAGCTCGGGCGCCGCTGGCGGGGCATCGTCGCAAGCAGACAGGGCCAGGAGGCTGACCAGGCACAGGCCGAGCCGCCACCGTGAGAAAGAGACAGCCATGCAGGCTCCTTTGCGTGCGCTGAAATGATCGAGAGGGGGGCGCGCAGTGACTATGCGACTGCGAGCGGGCTGAAAGGGTTCCTTATAGCATTTGCTATGCACGCATGACACGCACGAACCCAATTTTGGCGGATCCGCCATACAGATGCAGCGAGGGGGCTTGCCCCGAAAAATCTCGCCTCCCTGCAAAAATCCGAGGAGGGCGAAGATCTTTCGGGGGCAAGCCCCCTCGCTACATGGGTTCAGGCTAAAGGCTTAGAACGCAGGAAGTACGGCGCCTTTGTATTTTTCCGCGATGAAGGCTTTGACCTCAGGGCTGGTCAGCGCCTTGGCCAGCTTCTGAATGGCGTCGCTGTTCTGGTTGTCAGGACGTGCCACCAGGAAGTTCACGTACGGCGAATCGGCGCCTTCGATCACCAGCGCATCCTTGGCCGGGTTCAGGCCCGCTTCCAGCGCGTAGTTGGTGTTGATCATGTCCAGATCGACCTGGTCCAGTACGCGCGGCAGCATGGCCGACTCAAGCTCCTTGAACTTCAGGTGCTTGTCGTTCTTGACGATGTCTTTCGGCGTGGCCAGGGCGTTGGTCGGATCTTTCAGGGTGATCAAGCCGGATTTTTGCAGCAGCAGCAAGGCGCGGCCGCTGTTGCTGCCCTCGTTAGGAATGGCCACGGTGGCGCCGTCTTTCAGATCAGCCAGTTTGGTGACCTTCTTCGAGTAACCGCCAAAGGGTTCGACGTGCACGCCGACAACGGTGATCAGGTTGGTGCCTTTGCCTTTGTTGAAGTTGTCCAGGTACGGTTTGGTCTGGAAGTAGTTGGCGTCCAGATGCTTCTCGGCGACCTGCACGTTCGGCTGCACATAGTCGGTGAAGACTTTGATTTCCAGGTCCACGCCTTCTTTGGCCAGGGTCGGCTTGATCAGCTCGAGGATCTCGGCGTGCGGGATAGGCGTGGCCGCGACCACCAGTTTTTCGCCGGCATGGGCGAAGCCTGCCAGGGACAGAGCGGCGGCGAAAGCGGTCAACAACAAAGTCTTTTTCATGGATGATCTCGATTTTATAAGGGCGCCAGCGAGCTGGCTTGCGCGCGACGATACCGACTCTGGTAGCGATGCAGAAATACCGTTTAATCAGGTACTTATATCTATTTTGTAGCAAGCCCGATCGGCAGATTGAGATGCTCGGGCAGGATCACGTCCGCACTGCTGACCAGCAGGGCAAAATGTATGACGTTCTCCAGCTCGCGAGTGTTCCCCGGCCACGGGTGCTGGTCGAGCAATTGCTGCGCGGCATCGCTGATCAACGGCACCGCCAGGCCCAGGCGCTGGCTGTAGATACCGAGGAAATATTCGGCCAGCGAAGGGATGTCGCCCGGGCGATCACGCAAGGGCGGCAGCTCCAGTACACCTTCGTGCAGATAACGAAGCAGGCGCTCGTGGAATTTACCCGCCGCTACAGCCTTGGACAGGTCGATGCTGGTGGCCGCCACCAGGCGCACGTCCACGGGGCTGGGCTGATGGGCACCGACCCGCGTCACTTCGTGATTCTCCAACGCGGCCAGCAGTTTGGTCTGGATGGCCAGCGGCAAATCACCGATCTCGTCCAGGTACAGGGTGCCGCCGTTGGCCGAACCAAACCACCCGGCACGGCTGCTGACCGAGCCGCTGTGGGCGCCGGCGGCATACCCGAACAATTCGGCATCGGCATAGGTCGGGCTGATCGCCCCGCAATTGACCGACACGAACAGACCGGCACGATCGCTGCCACGGTGAATGTGCCGGGCCAGCAGTTCCTTGCCCGTGCCTGTTTCACCGTGGATGAGCACCGGCACCGACTTCGGGGCCAGGGTCTCGAGCTGCTCGCGCAGCTGCCGCGAGCGTGGATCGACAAACACCAGCGCCTTGGCACGGATGCTCAACGGGCTCTTTTCGGCATCGGGGAAGGTCAGCAATGGCTGGGCGAAAAGGTCTTGCACACTCATGGGAAACTCCCGCCGTCACCCAATGGGGGTGGCAGCGTTATAAGAACGAATTTTGGAAAAACCTTGTGGCGTCAGGCGCGGCGCAGCGACCCTTGCTCCAGACGGCTTTGCAGGCGATACAGGTAGGCGAACCCCTGCTCCCAGCGCTGATGTCCGGACTTGACATTGATGTGGCCGGCACCGGTGAGGATGCCGATTTCGGCACCCCAGTCACGGGCAAGTTCCATCGCCCGCGTAGCGCTGATGGCCGCATCGTTGTCGGAGCTCACCACCTGGCTCGGGAACGGCAGCAAGTGCCGTGGGATCGGTGCGAAATTCTGCAGCGCTGGCGGGCAGTTGGGACGCTCGACATCGGCCGGCGCCACCAGCAGCACACCCTGGACTTGCTGCAACAGTGCGCGAGGCGCCTGCGCAGCCCAGTGCACCACGGCCATGCAGCCCAGGCTGTGAGCGATGAGGATGACCGGGCCGGCGGCGGCGATGATCGACTGCTCGAGCGCCGCGACCCAATCCGCGCACGACGGCGTCATCCAGTCGGCCTGCTCGACACGGCTGCTGTTCGGCAGGCTGCGCTGCCAATGGCTCTGCCAATGATCATCGGCAGAGCCTTGCCAGCCCGGCACGATCAGGTAGCGGATGGAGTCGTTGCGCATGAGAGGGAGCCTCCTGCCAAAAAAATACGTTGTCAGAGGCTTAGTATAGGGGCGAGTTTTATATTCTCTAAGGAATAAGAGGCTATTTATTAATAACTAAAAAGCACATAAAAAAGTTTATCAGCCGTTATAACGGCCTGCGGGCATAGCACGCCCCCACAGGCTTCTTGTAGACCCGTGGGAGCAGGCTCGCAGCTCCGGCGGCGAGGTGGCCATCACAGGCGCCACCAAACCTGCCTAGATGCCCGAAACCTTCTGCCACACCTTCGGCTTGAAGAACAACGTCTCGCCGCGCGCCAGGCCCACCAGGCTGTCGTGATCCTTGACCACCTCAGCCTCGATCAAGTCCGGCTGGCCTTCCACCTTCAACGTCACTCGCGTCGTCGCACCCAGTGGGCGGATATCGCGTACTTCGGCGGCGTGGTGGTCTTCCAGCTCGCTGCGCGACAGCGACACCTCGTGGGGGCGGAACAGCACGTGCTCTTCACCGCCCAGATGCAGACGATTGGAGTCGCCGAGGAAGTGATAGACGAAATCGCTGGCCGGGTTCTCGTAGACCTGCCCCGGCGAGCCGATCTGCTCGATCTTGCCCTTGTTCATCACCACGATGCGGTCGGCCACTTCCATGGCTTCTTCCTGGTCGTGGGTCACGAACACCGAGGTCAGGTTGATGTCTTCGTGCAGGCGCGCCAGCCAGCGGCGCAGCTCCTTGCGCACCTTGGCATCCAGTGCGCCGAAGGGCTCGTCGAGCAGCAGCACCTTGGGCTCCACCGCCAGCGCGCGGGCCAGGGCGATACGCTGGCGTTGGCCACCGGACAATTGCTCGGGATATCGATCGGCCAGCCAGTCGAGCTGCACCATGTTCAGCAGCTCGTGGACCTTCTCGGCAATGCGGGTCTCGTTGGGGCGCTCGGCCTTGGGCTTCATGCGCAGGCCGAAGGCGACGTTGTCGAACACTGTCATATGGCGGAACAAGGCGTAGTGCTGGAACACGAAGCCGACGTTGCGATCGCGCACGTCATGGCCCGAGACGTCTTCGCCATGGAAGACGATATTGCCCTGATCCGGCGTCTCCAGCCCGGCGATGATACGCAGCAGGGTGGTCTTGCCACAGCCCGACGGCCCGAGCAGCGCCACCAACTCGCCGCTCTGGATGTCCAGATCGATGCGGTCGAGGGCCTGAAAGGCATTGAATCGTTTGCTGACGTTACGCACTTCGATCGACATGATTTATTCCTCCGCGGCGCTATTGCGCAGGCGGTTAATACGGGACTCGCTCCACTGCTTGAGCAGCAGGATAAAGAGCGCCAGGATCAGCAGCAGGCTGGCCACTGCAAACGCAGCCACGTGGTTGTATTCGTTGTAGAGGATCTCGACGTGCAGCGGCAAGGTGTTGGTCACCCCGCGGATGTGCCCGGACACCACCGACACCGCGCCGAACTCGCCCATCGCCCGCGCCGTGCAGAGCACCACGCCGTAGATCAGGCCCCACTTGATATTGGGCACCGTCACGTACCAGAACATCTGCAGGCCGTTGGCACCGAGCAGGCGCGCGGCCTCTTCTTCCTGAGTGCCCTGCTCCTGCATCAGCGGGATCAGCTCGCGGGCGACGAAGGGCACAGTGACGAAGATGGTCGCCAGCACGATCCCCGGCAGGGCGAAGACGATCTGGATGTCGTGATCCTGCAACCACGGCCCAAGCAACCCCTGGGCGCCGAACATCAACACGTAGACCAGGCCGGCGATCACCGGCGAGACCGAGAACGGCAGGTCGATCAGGGTGACCAGGATGGTCTTGCCGCGGAAGCTGTACTTGCTCACGCACCAGGCCGCGCACACGCCGAACAGCAAGTTGAGCGGCACCGAAATGACCACCGCCAGCACGGTCAGCTTCAGCGCCGACAGCGCGTCAGGCTCGAAGATAGCGGTGAAGAAGGCGCCCAGGCCGGAACTCAGCCCCTGGGACACCACGATAAACAGCGGCAGCAACAGGAACAACGCGAACACCAGCCAGCCCAGGGTGATCAGGATGCGCCGTGAAAGTACGCTGCCACGCCGCGCGGCATTGGCCGCCGAAGTAGTGGACGAAGACATGTTCAGCGCTCCTTCAAGGGGTTTCGATACGCCGCTGCAGCAAGTTGATCAGCAGCAACATGATGAAGGAAACCACCAGCATCATCACGCCGATGGCGGTGGCGCCGGTGTAGTCGTATTGATCGAGCTTGACCATGATCAGCAGCGGCAGGATTTCGGTCTTCATCGGCATGTTGCCGGCGATGAAGATCACCGATCCGTACTCGCCCACGCCCCGGGCCAACGCCAGCGCGAAGCCGGTCAGCCAGGCGGGCAGCAAGGCCGGCACGAGGATGTGGCGAAACACCTGCAGCGGCTTGGCGCCCAGGCAGGCGGCGGCTTCTTCGACTTCACGGGGGATGTCGGCGAGCACTGGTTGCACGGTGCGGACCACGAACGGCAGGGTCACGAAAGTGAGCGCAAGGGTGATGCCGAGCGGCGAGTAGGCGATCTTGAAGCCCAGGTCGGTGGCGAAGCGGCCGACCAGGCCGTTGGGCGAATACAGCGCGGTGAGCGCGATCCCGGCCACGGCCGTGGGCAGGGCGAATGGCAGGTCGATCATGGCGTCGATGATCTTGCGACCGGGGAAGGTGTAACGCACCAGCACCCAGGCCAGCAAGGTGCCGATGATGCCGTTGATGATGGCGGCGGCCAGCGCCGTGCCAAAGCTCAACTTGAGCGCCGCCAGCACCCGTGGTGCGGTGACGATGGTCCAGAACTGGTCCCAGGTCAGCTGGGCGGCATGGATGAACATCGCCGCCAGAGGAATCAACACAATCAGACTGAGGTACACGATGGTGTAGCCCAGCGTCAGCCCGAAGCCGGGTATGACGGGGGAGATACGACGCGACATAGTGGTCCTTGGTTTGGCAGATTGCAGATACGCGTTGGCCCCTTCGCGGGGGAGAGCCCGCTCCCACAGGATACGCTTACGCCTGTGGGAGCAGTCTCTGACCGCGAAGGGGCCAGCCGCCTAAGCGCTGATTACTGCGCCTGATAGATCTGGTCGAAAATCCCGCCATCGTTGAAGAATTTCGGCTGTGCAGTTTTCCAGCCGCCGAAGTCCTTGTCGATAGTAACCAGGTTGAGTTTCGGGAATTGCGCAGCGTATTTGGCCGCGACCTTCTCGTCACGCGGGCGGTAGAAGTTCTTCGCTGCGATCTCCTGGCCGGCCGGGCTGTACAGGTGCTCGAGGTACGCCTTGGCGATCTCTTCGTTGCCCTTCTTCTCGGCGTTCTTGTCGACCACGGCGACCGGTGGTTCGGCCAGGATCGACAGCGACGGGGTGACGATGTCGAACTTGGCGTCGCCGCCGTCTTCTTTCAGCGCCAGGTGCGCTTCGTTTTCCCAGGCCAGCAAGACGTCGCCCTGACCGTTGTTGACGAAGGTGATGGTCGAGCCACGCGCACCGGTGTCCAGTACCGGGACGTGCTTGAACAGGGTCTTGAGGTATTCCTTGGCCTTGGTTTCGTCACCGCCGTTGGCTTTCAGGCCGTAGGCGTAGGCTGCCAGGAAGTTCCAGCGCGCGCCACCCGAGGTTTTTGGATTAGGCGTGATGACCGAAACGCCGTCCTTGGTCAGATCGCCCCAGTCCTTGATGCCCTTGGGGTTGCCCTTGCGCACCAGGAACACGATGGTCGATGTGTACGGGGTGCTGGCATCCGGCAGGCGGGTCTGCCAGTTTTCGGGCAGGGTCTTGCCGAGCTTGGCGATTTCGTCGATGTCACCGGCCAGGGCCAAAGTCACCACGTCAGCGCGCAAACCATCGATCACCGAACGCCCTTGCTTGCCCGAACCACCGTGGGATTGCTGGATCTTGACGGTGTCGCCAGGGTGATCCTTGGTCCAGAAGCTGGTGAATTCGGCGTTGTAGTCCTGGTACAGCTCGCGGGTCGGGTCGTAGGACACGTTCAGCAGTTCGTAGTCTTTGGCGACGGCGGAACCGGCAAATACGGCGCTGGCGATGGCGGCCAACGCATAACGGCGAATCGACATGAATGATGCTCCTGGAGTGTGGTTCGCGCTTCTGATGGGCGCTTTGGGTGAAACGGTAGTCGATTGGCTCAGCTGGGCTTGTTGCCCTGATGCTGAAGCCGGAATTTTTCCTTGCGCTCGATTTGCACGACCTGAGCGTTGTGCACGGTGATTTCCACGGCACCGAAGCGCAGATCGCGCAACGCGCTTTGAATTTCACGCAGGATGGTGGCTTCGTCCTGTCCGTCGACACTACGCAGAGGTGCGCTCATGATCATGCTCCTATGGCAAGGGGTGCTCTGCTGAGGCAGGGCTTGAGCGAACTATAAAAGAGGCGGGATATTCTTAAAAAGACTATTTAAGAATGCTTATATAACCAAATAAACATTGTTCAATCTGCCCGCCAGCTACTGTCGCTACAAGGCCTGCGCCCACTGAAGCTGCTCGGGAGGCACAGGACGACCGAAGCCATAGCCCTGGCCAAGTTCGCAGCCATGGCGGCGCAGGAACTCGCCCTGCTCGGGCTGCTCGATGCCCTCGGCATGCACCTGCAAGCCCATGCTGTGGGCCAGAGCGATGATGGCGCGGACGATGGCGATATCGTCTTCGTCATCTGGAAGACCGGCCACGAAGCCCTGGTCGATCTTCAGCTTGTGCACGGGCAGGCGCTTGAGGCGCAGCAACGACGAATAACCGGTGCCGAAATCATCGATCGCCAGGCGCAGGCCCAGCGCGCGCAAGCTGTGCAACTGCTCCAGCGCACGGTCCGGGTCGTCCATGACCGCGCTCTCCGTCACTTCCACTTCCAGCAGCGCCGGGTCCAGCCCGGTGCTGTCGAGGACCTGGGCAAACCCGGCATTCAGGTCAGCGTGTCCGAACAGCCGGCTCGACAGATTGACCGCAACGAATTCCAGCGCTCGCCCTTGGGCCTGCCAGGCGACCATCTGCTCGCAGGCCTGGCGCGTGACCCAACGATCGATATCGACGATCAAGCCGCTGTCTTCGGCCACCGGAATGAACTCGATCGGCGGCACCAGGCCGCGCTGCGGGTGCATCCAGCGCACCAGCGCCTCGACGCCGACCATGGCCCCGCTGCCGAGGTCGTGCACCGGCTGGTAATAGACGCGCAGTTCTTCCTGCTGCAAGGCCCGGCGCAGTTCGGCGCCCACCTCCAGACGCTGGCGGGCGTGGGCCGTGAGCGCTTCGGTATATAAGGCGTAGCCGCCGCGACCGCTGTTCTTGGCCTTGAACAGTGCCGAGTCGGCGTTGCGCAGCAGTTGCTCGGCGCTGCTGGCATCGTCGGGGAACAGGCTGATACCCACACTGGCGCCCATGAACAGCGTTTGCTGGTCGAGCGTGAACGGCTCCTTGAGCGCGTTTGCCAGGCGCTGCGCCAGTTCGGCGGCCTGGGCGACCTGTACACAGTTCTCGATCAGCACGGCAAACTCGTCGCCGCCCAGCCGCGCCAAGGTCATGCTCTCACCCATCAACGCCTCCAGGCGCTGGGCGACGGCCTTGAGCAGGCGATCACCCGCCGCATGGCCGAGGCCATCGTTGACGCTCTGGAAATGATCGAGATCGATGAACAACAGCGCGCAAATACGCTTGTGCGCCCGCGCCGCGCTCAACGATTGCTCGACGCGGTCGCTGAACAACAGGCGATTGGGCAACTCGGTGAGTGGGTCGTGGTGCGCCAGGCGGGTCAGCTCTTGCGCCGAGCGCTTGCTCGCGCTGACATCGGAAAACACTGCGACATAATGGGTAATGACGCCACGCGGGGTCCGGATGACGCGGATGGTCTGCCATTGCGGGTACACTTCGCCGCTTTTGCGCCGATTCCAGATCTCGCCATGCCATTCGCCCTTGGCATCGAGATCGGCGAACAGTTGATGGTAGAAGGCAGGATCATGACGACCGGACTTGAACTTGCTCGGATTGCAGCCGATAACCTCTTCAGCGCAGTAACCGGTGATGTCCATGAACGCTCGGTTGACGTGCACGATCTGTCCTTGAGCGTTGGTCACCAGCACGCCTTCAAGGGTGCTGTCGAAGACCGCAGCGGCCATGCGCAGGCGGTCTTGCTCGGCACGGCGCTGGGAGCCCTCGGCAGCCAGGTCACGCAGCAGCCTGGAACGCGCGAACAGCAGCACCAAGGCGCTGAGCACGATCCAGAAATATCCGCTAATCATTTGCCCATGGGCAATTTGGACGGAATTATCGAAAAATCTGCTCAATATTTGATCAGTGAGCACATACCAGAGCACCGACAGTGCAAGGTAAGACAGCGCTACACGCAGCGCATTTCGGGAGGGTACGGCCATTGTGTTGCAAAACCCTTACACTGAAACGGCGATTATAAGCAGCGTACATTCTGCCACCATTCTTTAAAATCGCGACTGGTTTTATCCCGGCGCATGTTGATAATGCCGGTCACGGTTTCATTTTCTACCGAGGGCTTTCTTGCCTATGTGGTACAACGGTTTTCTCGATTTATCGCCTTGGCAACTGGTGGCCATCACCCTGTTGCTGACTCACGTGACCATCCTCAGCGTCACGATCTACCTGCATCGCTATTCGGCGCACCGCTCGTTGGAGCTCAATGCCGGGCTCAAGCACTTCTTTCGTTTCTGGCTGTGGTTGACCACGGGCCAGAATACCCGCGAGTGGACTGCCATCCACCGCAAGCACCACGCCAAGTGCGAGACCGTCGACGACCCGCACAGCCCCGTCATCAAGGGCCTGGGCACGGTTCTGCGCACCGGCGCCGAGCTGTATCGCGCCGAGGCGCAGAACCCGGAAACACTGCGTATCTACGGCAAGAACTGCCCCGAGGACTGGATCGAACGCAACCTGTACAGCCGCTACAAGCTGGGCGGCATCGCCATCATGGCGGTCATCGATATCGCCTTGTTCGGCGCGCTCGGCCTGACCGTCTGGGCCGTGCAGATGATGTGGATCCCCTCCTGGGCTGCCGGCGTCATCAACGGCCTGGGCCACGCAATGGGCTATCGCAACTTCGAGTGCCGTGACGCAGCCACCAATCTGGTGCCCTGGGGCATCATCGTGGGCGGCGAGGAGCTGCACAACAACCACCATACCTACCCGAACTCGGCCAAGCTGTCGGTGCGCAAGTGGGAATTCGACATGGGCTGGATGTGGATCCGCATCTTCAGCGCCCTGCGCTTGGCCAAGGTGCAGCGCGTGGCACCGATCGCCCACCGCGTCGAAGGCAAGGGCCACCTGGACATGGACACCGCCATGGCCATCCTCAACAACCGATTCCAGATCATGGCGCAGTACCGCAAGCTGGTGATCGCGCCGCTGGTGCAACAGGAGCTCGATCGCGTCGACCAGTCGGTGCGCCACCAATTCCGCCGGGCCAAGCGCCTGCTGTCGCGCGAAACCAGCCTGCTCGATGATCGGCACCAGCAGCGCATACAGGGCATGCTGGAGCACAGCCACGCGCTCAAGGTGATCTATGAGAAGCGCCTGGCACTGCAGCTGATCTGGGCGCGAACCAGCGCGAACGGCCATGACATGCTGGCCGCCATCAAGGAGTGGGTACAGGACGCTGAAACCAGCGGTATCCAATCGCTGCACGAGTTCGCCGCCCAGCTTAAAACCTACTCGCTGCGCCCTGCCCTGGCGTGAGCCGTCCATCGGTACGCCCCCGTAAATAGGGGGCGTCTGTCGGAACTTCGTAACAATTTTTTACTCTCAGGACATACTCGCCGTGTCAGCGGGCAGTGCCGTGGCTGCCTATCGCTTGCGCATTTCGCCATAGACCCCACGCCTTTTGAGATGCACCCATGATGGGTATAAAAAAACCGCATTCGATTCCGTTCAAGCAGATGCCCGAAGCCGCTGAGACATTGATGGCGTTGATGCATGCTCAGGGGGAAGTGGCACGCCTGAGCGAGCGCGAGCAATTGTTCAGCTCGCTGCTGGTCAGCGTCAATGCGGTGCTCTGGGCGTTCGACTGGGAAACCCAGCAGATGATCTATGTCAGCCCGGCCTACGAGCGCATTTTCGGGCGCTCGGCCGGACTGTTGCTGGCGGACTACAACGAGTGGCGCGACAGCATCTACCCTGACGACCTGGATTACGCCGAACGTACCCTGGCCGAGGTGCTGGAGAAAGGCTCGGTCGTCGACCGCGAATACCGCATCATCCGCGCCGACGGGCAAGTGCGCTGGATCAGCGACAAGTGCTTCGTCAATCAGCAAGTGGATGCAAGCAAGGTCATCGTTGTCGGCATCGCCGAGGACATCACCGAAAAGAAGCACCTCGAAGGCGAGCTGCAACGCCTGGCCACCACCGACGTGCTGACCCAGAGCAGCAACCGCCGGCACTTCTTCGAGTGTGCCCATCGCGAGTTCGAGCAGGCCAGGCTGGACGGCACGCCCATGGGCTTCCTGCTGCTGGACATCGACGACTTCAAGATCATCAACGACTCCTACGGCCACCCTGCGGGCGATCAGGTGCTGCAGCGTATTGCTGAGAGCGGCAAAGGCGCGTTGCGCCGCGGCGATCTATTCGGGCGCATCGGTGGCGAAGAGTTCGCGGCGGTATTCCCAGGCTGTGCGCCAGAGATGGCCAAGCAGATTGCCGAACGCCTGCAGCGCGAAATTCAGCGTCTGAGCTTCAACCACAACGGCAAGCAATACGGCGTGACGGTGAGCCAGGGCCTGACCAATCTGAGCCCGGAAGACGAGATGCTCGACGCGTTGTTTTCTCGCGCGGATACGGCAATGTACCAAGCGAAGCGTCAGGGCAAGAATCAGATCGTGCTGGCGTAGTCTTTATCGAGACGGGCTGGCAGTGCCCGGCCTCTTCGCGGGCAAGCCTTGCTCCCACAGTCGTTTACCTGGGCAAGCAAAGTGAACAGCATTGGGGACGCGCAACCTATCAGGCCACTACGCACTCAGCTACGTCGCATCCGCTGCAACTCCACCGGGCTGATCTTCAGTAACCGCGCGGTCTTGCCTTTAATCACCGCGTCCAGATCCTCGCCCGGCTTGAGCCGAGCCATCTGCGCCGCCAGATTCATCGCCAAGGCATCACGCGAATACACCCCGCCGCCCAACTGGTAGATCGCCGCGATCAGCTCGCGCAGTTCCAGCGGCAGCCGCCAGCGCGTGCGCAGCGCCGAGCCAAAACCCGCACCGTATTGCTTCAGGGAGTTGGGGATGTCTTCTTCCGAAAGGCTACCGCCGGCCAGGGTCCATTCCTGCAGACAGCGCAGCAGCGCCAGGTCGCCCAGGCAGTGCAGCAGCCCCGCGCAGTAACAACGTTCCTGATCGAGGCCCATCAAACGTGCCAACGTGCGCCCGTATTCAGCGGTGTGCAACGACAAGTTCCAATAGTGCTCGGCAGGCTCGGCCAGGCGCGGGTCGGTGAGCCGTGCGGCCCGCTTGAGCGTCAGGCCCAGGATCAGGTTCATGCTCTGGGTCGCGCCCAGTCGGTTCATGGCCTGCAACAGGGTTTGCGCCGGGCCTTCGCGGTGCTGCGCGGCACTGTTGGCGGCAGCGATGAGTACGGCAGTGATCTGCGGATCGGCGCGCACCTCTTCTTCCAGCAACTTGAGGTTCAAGCCATCAGCCTGCAGGCTGCGCTTGACCGCCACCTGCACGTCCGCCAACAACGGCGCACCGTCGGACTGCTCGCGGCGGCTGTCCAGAAACCGATTGAGGACCATCCCCGGCATGATCGCCGGCACTTCGCAAAACACCGGGGCGCCGCCGCTGAGCAGCAAGGTTTCGAGGCGTTGGCGCAGCGACTCGACATTCAGGGGTTTGGTCAGATACGCCGTAGGCGCCAGCGGCAAGGCCTCGCGCACGCTGGCGGCGTCGCTGCGGCTGCTGATCAGGATGAACGGCAGGATGCGATCCGACCGGGTCCGCCGCGCGTGGCGCAACAGGTCCAGCCCATCCACGCCCGAAAGCTCGCGCGAGGCCAGCACCAGATCGGGATGCTGCGCCAGCCTGGCCACCGCCTGCAAACCGTTCTCGCAGATGTCCACCACGGCGTCGCAGCGCACGGTCAGGATAATCTGGGTCAGGAGGTCACGGGTCCAAGGGTCGGTCTCCGCAATCAGTATTCGCGGCGCCGTCACCGACTCTTCGCTCATCTTCAGTCGCTCCCTGCAATCAAAAGGCTATTGATCTACTTATTAACGGCCGGTATTGCCGTTTGTGCAAAAAAAAACCCGCCGAAGCGGGTTTTTTCATTCAACGATGAGAATTCACGCCAGTTCGGCGAAGCACTCTTCGATGATGGCCAGGCCTTGCTTCAGTTGCTCGTCCGGCGCGGTCAGCGGCACCAGAATACGCAACACGTTGCCGTAAGTGCCGCAGGACAGCAGGATCAGACCCTTGTCGCGAGCCTTGGAGACCACCTGCGCCACTGCCGCAGCGTTCGGCTTGTGGCTGTCACCGCCTTCGAACAGCTCGATGGCGATCATCGCGCCCAGAGCACGGACATCACCGATGACCGGGTACTTGGCCTGAATCGCCTTGAGCTCGGTGACGATCAGCTCGCCCACCGACTTGCTGCGATCCAGCAGGTGCTCTTCTTCGAACACCTCCATCACCGCCAACGCCGCCGCACAGGCGATCGGGCTACCGGCGTAGGTGCCGCCCAGGCCACCTGGAGCGATGGCATCCATGTACTCGGCCTTGCCGCACACGCCGGCCAGCGGGAAGCCGCCCGCGATCGACTTGGCGAAAGTGGTCAGGTCAGCAACCACGCCCATTTGCTCCATGGCGAAGAAGGTGCCCGTACGGCCAGCGCCGGTCTGTACTTCGTCGGCGATCAGCAGAATGCCGTGCTGGTCGCACAGCGCGCGCAAGCGGGTCATGAACGCCTTCGGCGCCACATAGAAACCACCCTCGCCCTGAACCGGCTCGATGATGATCGCGGCGATGTCCTTGGGCTCGGCATCGTTTTTGAAGATGCGCTCGATGCTGGCGATGGAGTCGTCGACGCTGACGCCATGCAGCTCGCACGGGTACAGGGCGCGGAACACACCGCCGGGCATCAGGCCCATGCCGGCCGAGTACGGCACGACTTTACCGGTCAGGCCCAAGGTCATCATGGTGCGGCCGTGGTAAGCGCCGGTGAAGGCGATCACGCCAGCACGGCCGGTAGCGGCACGGGCGATCTTGACGGCGTTCTCGACCGCTTCCGAACCGGTGGTCACCAGCAGGGTCTTCTTGGCGAAGTCGCCCGGTACCTTGGCGTTGATTTTTTCGCACACTTCAACGTACGGCTCGTACGCCAGCACCTGGAAGCAGGTGTGGGTGAGCTTGTGCAGTTGCGCCTCAACGGCGGCGATCACTTTTGGATGCACGTGGCCCGTGTTGAGCACCGCAATACCGCCGGCGAAATCGATGAACTCGCGGCCTTCGACGTCAGTCACGGTAGCGTTCTGCGCCGACTCGGCGAAGATCGGGTGAATCTGGCCCACGCCGCGGGGTACCGCAGCGACGCGGCGCTGCATCAGGGATTCGTTGGTCTTGCTCATGATGTCCTCATTCGCCGCTCATCGGTCGGCGTGGTTCAAGGAGAAAACAGCCAGGGTCAACGGTGGCAGCATACGATGATCGACTGCCACGGCCTCCCGACTGGAAAATGATAGTGCGGGCCAAACGCCCGCGGAGCGTCGCTCTCGCGCCCCACGGGTGGGTACTACCGCTGCCGGTCAGACCGAAATGCAGAGGTATTTGATTTCCAGATAGTCCTCGATGCCGTACTTGGAGCCTTCACGGCCCAGGCCCGACGCCTTGATCCCACCGAACGGCGCGACCTCGTTGGAGATCAAGCCGGTGTTGATGCCGACCATGCCGTATTCCAGCGCTTCAGCGACACGGAACACGCGGCTCAGGTCGCGGGCATAGAAGTACGACGCCAGGCCGAACTCGGTGTCGTTGGCCATTGCGATGACTTCGGCTTCATCGGTAAAGCGGAACAGCGGCGCCAGTGGGCCGAAGGTCTCTTCCTTGGCCACGGCGGCGTCCTTGGAGACGTTGACCAGCACGGTCGGCTCGAAGAAACTGCCTTCCAGCGCGTTGCCACCGGTCAGCACCTTGGCGCCTTTGCTCAGGGCGTCGGCGATGTGTTCCTTGACCTTGGCGACGGCTTTGTCGTCGATCAGCGGGCCGGTGGTGATGCCGTCTTCCAGACCGTTACCGATCTTGAGCTTGGACACCGCGACCTTGAGCTTCTCGGCGAACGCGTCGTACACGCCGTCCTGCACGTACAGGCGGTTGGCGCACACGCAGGTCTGGCCGTTGTTGCGGTACTTGGAGATGATCGCGCCTTCGACGGCCTTATCCAGGTCCGCGTCGTCGAACACGATGAAGGGCGCGTTGCCACCCAGCTCCAGCGAGACTTTCTTGATGTCCTTGGCGCACTCGGCCATCAACTGGCGACCGATTTCGGTCGAGCCGGTGAAGCTCAGTTTACGCACGATCGGGTTGCTGGTCAGCTCGCTGCCGATGTCGCCGGCGCTGCCGGTGACCACGCTGAACACACCTTTAGGGATGCCGGCACGCTCAGCCAGCTCAGCCAGCGCCAACGCCGAGAACGGCGTTTGCGACGCGGGCTTGAGCACCATGGTGCAACCGGCGGCCAGCGCCGGGCCGGCTTTACGGGTGATCATCGCCGCCGGGAAGTTCCACGGGGTGATGGCGGCGGTCACGCCAATCGGCTGCTTGATGACGATCAGGCGCTTGTCCGGCTGGTGGCCCGGAATGGTGTCGCCATAGACGCGCTTGGCTTCTTCGGCAAACCACTCGATAAAGGAAGCGGCATAGGCGATCTCGCCCTTGGCCTCGGCCAGCGGCTTGCCCTGCTCCAGTGTCATCAGGCGGCCGAGGTCGTCCTGGTTCTCGAGCATCAGTTCGTACCAGCGACGCAGCTTGCCCGAGCGCTCTTTAGCGGTAAGAGCACGCCAGGCCGGCAGCGCCTTGTCGGCAGCCTCGATGGCACGGCGAGTCTCGGCGGCGCCCATTTTTGGCACGGTGCCGATGATTTCATTGGTGGCTGGGTTGTTGACCTTGATGGTCTGACCGCTGTCCGCATCGAGCCAGGCACCATCGACATAGGCTTGCTGGCGGAACAAGGACGAATCTTTGAGCTGCATGTCGGCTTCCTTAACGGCACCCGTTGGCGGGCGCGAGGATAAATATGAAAAGGTGCCCAGGCTGAAGCGAAGGTTTGCACAGGTGGGTGCAGGGCGTCAGCGACCAGACAATAGCGTTTGAAATCTCAAACGAATCCTAGGATCTATGGGGCCAAAGGACAATAGGCCGTTCGAAAAAAAGAACAATTGTAGCGGCAGATGTGGGTTTTTCCACTCACTGTGTGGGGTTTGACCACATACATCCTGAAATGATGTGCAGTTCGTCGCCATGGACGACGGGTATCGAGATGGGTATGATGGCGCCCGCGCTGCACCAGTAGCTCAGCTGGATAGAGTACTGCCCTCCGAAGGCAGGGGTCGTGGGTTCGAATCCCGCCTGGTGCACCATCTTCTATCCCTTGTATTACAAGGGATTAGCTTCACTGCCAGAAACCTGTCCTAGTCCTGAAAGTCATTTTTGCCACAAATTTGCCACACTCAAGTGTGGCGGGAATGGTCGAAATGGCAACAATCAGGAATCGCGGCCCAGCCGTTAGGAAAGGGCAGTGGGAAGCGCAAATTCGCCGTAAGGGCTATCCAGCCCAGCGCAAAACCTTCGAAACCAAATCCGATGCTCAAGCTTGGGCGCGCATGATCGAAAGCGAAATCGACCGGGGCATCTTTGTCTCTCGCGTCGAGGCTGAACGCACCGCCTTTCATCAACTCATTGATCGCTACATCTCCGAAATTGCTCCGAAGCACAAAGGCGCGTATTCGGAAATCAAACGCCTGGAAGCGCTCAAGCGTCATCCGCTGGCGACGCGCATCGTCGCCACCCTCACCTCTTCAGATTTCGCCCGCTACCGTGACGAGCGCCTGAAGATCCGCAAGGGCAATACGGTGAAGCGTGAGCTGGCTTTGTTTCAGTGCGTGATCGAAGTCGCTCGCCGCGAGTGGGGAATCCATCTTGCCGAGAATCCGGTGCGGATGGTCAGCCGTCCCAGCTACAACGACGAACGCTCGCGACGGCTCGATCCAATTGAAGAGCAATACATGCTCGGAGCCTTGGAGCTTCGTGAGCGACGTGCCGATGGGACCTACGCCGATGCATCACACAACCCCTGGATACGGCCCATCGTCCAATTGGCGCTTGAGACAGCAATGCGCCGTGGCGGGATTTTCGAGCTGCGCTGGAAGCATGTGAACCTGGATCGTAGAACCGCGCACCTACCCGCGACGAAGAACGGACTGCCCAGAACCGTCCCGCTTTCGCCGAAGGCTATTCAGTTGCTTAATGTAGTGGTCTACTAACCCCGGACACCTTTTTAGGCGAAAATGATCGCCACACAGAGGTGTTCGATGAGCAGACAACGACGTACCTTCACCCCCGAATTCAAGCGCGAAGCTGCCAGCTTGGTGCTTGACCAGGGCTACAGCCACGCTGATGCAGCCCAGTCGCTTGGGTTGGTAGAGTCGGCCTTGCGCCGGTGGGTCAACCAGCTCCAGCAGGAACGAGCCGGTGCCACACCGACAAGCAAAGCGCTGACACCCGAGCAGCAGAAAATCCAGGAACTGGAAGCCCGAATCAACCGCCTGGAACGAGAGAAATCGATTTTAAAAAAGGCCACCGCGCTCTTGATGGCCGAGGAACACGAGCGTTCGCGTTAATCGATCAATTGCGGGCTCAAGAGCCGATTGATCTGTTGTGCTCGGTATTTGAAGTAACCCGATCTTGCTACTACGCGTACTGCCGAAAACGCCGGTATTCAGATGCCGAACGGGTGGTTTTGCGCAGCCGCGTGAACGAGCTGTTTACGCAAAGCCGAAGCGCTGCGGGCAGCCGGAGCATCATGCTGATGATGAAAGAGGACGGCATGCAGATCGGGCGATTCAAGGTGCGCGAGTTGATGCGCGAGATGAACCTGATCAGCAAACAGCCCGGTTCGCATTCCTATAAAAAGGCGACCGTGGAGCGACCTGATATTCCGAACGTGCTTGATCGAGGATTCACCGTCGCATCCCCAAACAAGGTCTGGTGCGGTGACATCACATACGTTTGGGCCGAAGGTCGATGGCACTATCTAGCAGCTGTCATCGACCTTTGTGCCCGCCGTGTTGTGGGTTGGGCGTTCTCACCCAAGCCCGACGCCGACTTGGTAATCAAGGCACTGGACATGGCTTACGAGCAGCGTGGCAGGCCGCAAAACGTACTGTTTCATAGCGACCAGGGCAGCCAATATGGCAGCCGAAGTTTCCGCCAAAGACTATGGCGATACCGCTTCACACAGAGCATGAGTCGGCGCGGCAACTGCCACGATAACGCGCCGATGGAGCGGCTGTTTCGCAGTCTGAAAACAGAATGGATACCGACGGTGGGCTACATGAGCGCTGCGCTAGCGCAACAGGATATCGGCCGATTCCTAATGGAGCGATACAACTGGCGGCGACCGCATCAGTTCAACGAAGGGCTAGCGCCTGCGGTCGCTGAGGAAAAACTCAATTCAGTGTCCGGGATCAGTTGACCACTACACGATTGACGTTACCGCCAACTTTAACTTGGTGATAGCGCAAGGCTACCACGCCAGTCGTTAGCTGAAAGCCAGCGCGGATGATGCTCATGCGGCACGAGCTTTGGTCAGCTGTAGGTCGGCAGCCGATCCGTTCAGCTAATGGATGTGAATCAAAGGGTCAATTTGGTCACCACCCACGCTGCCAATGACGACGGCAGTTTTCCAATGCCACAATTTTGCCACACTCACCCCACTAACCGGGGCGAAAACTCGCTAACCCCAGCTAACACAACCCGTTGATTTCGTAGCTAATCCCCGCTAACGTATTGATTCTAAACGCCGACTTTTAGGACTCCATCGGCGGGTTGTACGAAGTCGAACGGCAGGCCAAGGACATGAGCGATGAAGATCGCTGGCGATTACGCCAAGAAGTTGCGGTGCCCGTCGCTGAGAAGTTGCATGAGTGGATGTTGGCTCAGCGCTTGTGCCCGAGGGATCGGCCACGGCCAAGGCACTGGATACAGCCTCAAACGCTGGGTAGCGCTGACGCGCTACCTGGATCATGGTGCTGTGCCCATCGACAATAACCCGGTCGAAAATACGATCAGGCCATGGGCGCTTGGCCGTTCCAACTGGCTGTTTGCTGGGTCGCTGCGCAGTGGTAAACGGGCTGCGCCGATCATGAGTCTGATCCAGTCGGCACGCATGAACGGGCATAATCCGTATGCATACCTCAAGGATGTGCTGATGCGGCTGCAGACGCAGAAGGCCAGTGGGATCGAGCAGTTGCTGCCGCATCAGTGGATGTCGAGCTGAACTACGCAAGGCGTATTCCCCGTACGCTTACGATGAAACGCCGATGCGAACTGGTTCTGGAGTGGGGATAAGAAGAATCTTACCAACCGTTCCACGGCGTTCGATCAGGGTATGGGCGTGTGCGGCTTGTGACATAGGCACTTCAGCGGCGATTGTCGGTACGATAATCCCTTTGCGGTAGAGCATGAATAAATCGTCTGTGCGACAGCGGCGCTCTTCGGGTCCGGTCAATACATTCCAAAGGTCGCCTCCAGTGATGGTGAGAGAGCGATCCATCAAGGCTCGTGGATTGATCGGGGGCGGTTCTCCGCCCGCGAAGCCAAAGAAAACGACACGACCGCCTGTTCGTAAAGCTTCCATGCTTTTTAGCAGAGTACTGCCCGTAGACTCATAGACGACATCTGCCCCTCTTCCGAAGTGGCTGAGAATCTGTTGTGCCCAATCTTCGTCATTGGATAACACCAGACGGGCGCCCAGCGCTTTCACAACCGCTGCTTTCTGTGGGTTCGATGTCAAGCCTACGACGGTCACACCGCGTGCAACCAGCATCTGAGTGATGAGGATTCCGACTCCACCGGCCGCAGCATGCACCAGTGCAATGTCGCCCTCTTTGGCGACGTAGCTATCTTGTATGAGATATTGCGCGGTTAGGCCCTGGAGCATAATGGCGGCAGCTATTTCGTAAGGTATGTCGTCGGGTAGCTTGACTAACTTGTCCAACGCGACAGCGACCAGTTCTGCGTTGGCGCGTGGGCTGTCGGCGAAGGCGACACGATCTCCTACCTTGAACGTATCGCTATGCCCAAGCAGCTCAACAATAACTCCTGCTCCTTCATAGCCCAGGATCCAAGGTGGCGTTGCTTCCATATGGTAGTTGCCTTGGCGACGATAGACGTCTGCATAATTCAACCCTGCCGCTTTGATGCTGACTAGAGCCTGACCTTCCAAGAGCTGAGGGTCGGAGACTTGCCGCCACTCTAAAACGTCTGGTGAACCAAAATGATCGAACACTACTGCACGCATGTTATTACCCTGATTCAGTGCTATGGCACTTGATTGGACACGCTTTGGTCGACCCGCATGTATCCAGGTCATATCAAACTGAGCGGGTGACGCCTCCGTCGACTCTGATATTTTGGCCTGTGATGTAGGCCGCTCCTTCTGAGGCGAGAAAGGCGATGGCAGCGGCCACCTCTTCGCTAGTCCCATACCGTTTGAGCGGCACGCTGTCACGCCGCTCCTCGGTGCCAGGCAGGCTGTCAATCCAACCTGGCAGTACATTATTCATGCGAATATTTTCAGCAGCATATGTCTGCGTAAAAACTTTGGTGAATGAGGCAAGTCCTGCGCGAAAAACCGCTGATGTCGGGAATAGGTCACTCGGTTCGAACGTCCAGGCGGAGGAAATATTGATGATGGCGCCGCCGTTCTGTTTTTGCATGTAAGGCGTCACTGCTCTCGTCGCTCGAATGACGTTTAACAGATACACGTCCATTCCGCGATGCCACTCATCATCCGTAATATCCAGGATTGGCGCACGGGGGCCGTGTCCGGCACTGTTAACCAACACGTCGATACGCCCCCATTGCTCAACCACCGCTTTTATCAAGCGATCAATGTCATCGACGGATTGGTTCGAACCAGTGATGCCTATGCCGCCCAGATCCTCGGCTAGGGATTGACCTTTACCGGATGAAGACAAAATTCCAATTTTGAATCCATCCGCGGCCAAACGGCGCGCGGCCGCTGCTCCCATACCGCTACCACCTGCAATGATCACTGCCACCTTGGAGTCGAGCATGTCCAATCCTCTGCTGAGTTCGCTGTTAAGCGTTCAATTTAGTGCCAACAGGGGGCAGTTACTATTGATTTATTAACTCTTCAGAGTGTAGAAATACTACAGGCTCCGAGAGCCGAGAGCCGTTTTTGCGGGTCCGGATTGCTCGGGCAGTGAAGCTTTTATTTGATCTTGGAGCAGGGGATGGCATTGGGCAGAACCCGCCGTTTAGGTCAGGCGTTGCTTGGCCAGCTCGTGGCGTTCGAAGCGACCGCTCGGCTAAATAGTTTTCGCGCTGCGGCTGATGAGCTTCATCTTACGACAGGTGCCGTGGCGCAACAGATACGGCTGATGGAACAAAAACTGGGTATGAAATTGTTTGAGCGATTACCACGCGGGACTCGTCTGCTAACTGAAGCTGAAGGTTTTTTAAACAAAGTCCAGCTCGCCTTGGACCTTGTCGATGACGCAACACACGAAATAACATCCCTGCGAAGCACCACGGCAATACAAGCGATTACGCTTAGCACCACGAGCGCCTTTGCGAGTCGTTGGCTGATTCCAAAACTAGCTCATCTAAGCATTGTCGAGCCCCAGGTATCGATCATGATTGATGCATCCGAGGCGCTCCGCCCGTTGAAGGGGCCCGGTTCGGTTGATGTGGCGATTCGCTGGGGCGAACCTCCTTTCTTAGGCTGCTGGGCTTGCCCATTGCACTCCGGCAGGGCCATTCCCGTTTGCTCACCTGAATTGAAAGAAGCCTATCGCTGGGAAACTATCAGTGACCTTTTGCGCAACGCTCCGTTGATCGCCGACTCGCATGACAACTGGGCGAAATGGGTCACAGCAAACGGGCCGCGAACAACATCGAGTGTACAAAGATTTTCGCAAACCAGTCTGGCGATTGAGGCCGCCGAGCAGGGCTTAGGGGTCGCTTTGGTCTCTGAAGTTTTGGTAGGGGATGCCTTGAGGATCGGAACGCTCGTGGAAGCCCTGACAACTCCAGACTACTTGGATATCCGTGCCGGGTTTTACCTGCTCACTGCTACCGAGCCAGATCCAGGTTCCCCATTAGGTAGGGTGGTGAGTTGGTTACGCAGCAATACTGTTTGAAAGAGGAGGTTGCGGTAGCGGGCTTCACCACCGCTACCGTGGGTATTTGATGCCCATCGTCCCGAGGGCGAAGCCCCTGGTGCCGGCATGCTCAGGAATGAAAGTGTGGCAGCACCTGTGTCGACAGGTCTTCAATTACTGTGCTGACGTCGCGCTGACTTCGGCGTAGATGCAGGGCCACATGTTGCACGCCTGCGTCGCGTAGAGTCTGCAATTCAGCGATCAACCCCCTGGCTCCGGTCTGCATGCCGAAATGAAACCGCCGCAGAGGAGCCTCCGGATCTGCCTCCAGGTCCAGGTGGATGAATGTGATGTAAGGTTTGTCGCCGGCGACCTGGCGCCACATTGCTATACGCTTGTGATGGTCTTCAGGTGTTCCTGGGTAGCTCAGCCAACCGTCCATGTGCTGGCCGACCCATTCTGGCGTCTGCTGAGCCAGTCCGGCCACCAAGAGCGGCAATGCGCTGTGAGGCTGCGGGACCAATTGTGCGCCGTTGTGCAGCGATCCCTCACCGTTGTGCCGGATCAGTTCGACAGCGCGCCGGAATACTTCACTACGGCCGGCGAAGTCCAGGCCGAACAGTGGATACTCCATGGGGCGATCACCACTGGCAACGCCAAGGAGCAAGCGCCCGTCACTGAGCTGGTCGACGCTGTTGGCGGATTTCAATGTCAGCCAGGGTCGGCGAAGCGGCAGCACCACTGCTGCGGTCCCCAGCATGGCATTGCGAGTGATACCCGCCAGGTATCCGAGGTATGCGAATACCTCGAACACCTGGGCCGCGTCACCAAACGATGGGTCATAGAGTGGTACGTCACGTACCCAAAGCGCCGAGAACCCACTTTCATCTGCCTGACGGGCCAGTTCCCCATGTCGGTGCATGTCCGGTACCCCGAAGGGGCGCCCCTGCTTCTCGCGCAGCTGTTGGCCGGCTGTGGACCAGTCATTATCCAGCGGCAACTCCAGGCCAATTGAAAAACCGCCAGTGCCAATCAGGCGTTGAAATCTTGGATGCATGGTTCGCTTCCCTGATCAGTGAGCCGATACGCTAATAGGCGTAGTCGACAAAGGTTGGTGTTTGTCGAGCCGGCCGCTTAGGACAGTCAGGACGTAGGCAACCAACACCACCAAACCACCGATCCAAGCGGTATTGATCAGGCCGAAGTTCTCGACGATCAAACCACCTCCCCAGGCGCCCCCGGCGATACCCAGGTTGAACGCGGCGATATTGAGGCCCGAAGCGACATCGACGGCGCGAGGGGTGTGCAATTGGGCTTGACGCACGACATAGACCTGCAAGCCTGGTACGTTGCCGAACGCAACCGCGCCCCAGAGGAGTACCGTGAGCAAGGCAAGCCAGGGTGAACTCGCAGTAAAGGTCAGTAGGATCAATACGGCGGCAAGCGCCAGGAAGATGATTTTCAGCGCACCCACCGGGCCTTTACGGTCGGCAAGTTTGCCTCCCCAGATATTACCGATGGCCACCGAAACACCGTACACCAGGAGCACCAGTCCAACTGTCGACGGTTCGAAACCGGAGATATCTTGAAGGATTGGTGCAAGGTAGGTGAACGCAATGAAAGACCCGCCGTAGCCAATGGCCGTCATGGCGTACACCAATAACAGGCGAGGCTGCTTCAAGACTTGCAGTTGTTGCATGATCGATGCAGGGGCGCTGTGGTGAATGTTCTTCGGCACGAAGATAAGGCTACCGACGAATGCAATGACGCCAAGGGCCGAGACAGCCAGAAAGGTTTCGCGCCAACCGAAATGTTGCCCGATGAAGGTGCCCAAAGGAACGCCTGTGACCAAGGCAACCGTCAGGCCAGTAAACATGATTGCGATAGCGCTCGCGGCTTTCTCCTTGGAAACCAGGCTGGTGGCGATGGTCGATCCAATCGAGAAGAACACCCCATGCGCAAGACCGGTCACAATTCGCGCGATGATCAATGACTCATAGCTTGGGGCTTTCCAGGCGAGCAGGTTGCCAAGGGTGAACAGCACCATCAATGACAGCAGTAGGGGTTTGCGCGGCACTTTTCCAGAAAGTGCGGTGAGGAGTGGTGCGCCAATGGCGACGCCGAGAGCGTAAAGGCTGACGAGCAGCCCCGCCGAGGGGAGAGTGACGCCTAGATCATTCGCAATTGTCGGTAGTAGGCCGACGATGACGAATTCGGTGGTTCCAATCGCGAATGCGCTCAGGGTCAAAGCAAGTAAGGCTATGGGCATGGTTGCCGCTCCAAGGATGTGTGGAGCGGAGTTTGTGAGTTTTATTCATGCCGAAAAAGATCGGCGTAGGTAAATGATATTTGCTCCAAAGTCACGAATAGCGTCGACGTGAGCGTGATCCGGCTCTAAGTTCAATGCCTCGATGATGCTGCTGAGGTCTGCGCCTCGTAAGCACGACGAAGCTGAAACAGCGGTAGAGCAGCAGTTACCACATATCCAAATGGCCAGCTAGATGACTTGAGCGGACGTGTACCTCGCATCGGCACGGTTCACGCTCTACCCGTAGACCTAACAGAGATATGCGTGCGGCGTACCTTCGCGGGTGCTAAAGACAAACTGTCTGTTGAAAAACACGGCCCAACTGACCACGCTGTTCGCCCTGTCGAACCTGTGGATGGCTCGAAAACGACTGATGGGTTTGGGTGAGTTGCGCACTTAACACGGAGAGCCGAGCGGAAAACGCTCCGCTGCACACTGTATTAGGCCGTTTTTCCGGAAATAGCGCTGTGTGCCTGGTGAATTACGGCCTGCCATCGCTGCGCGGCAAGTTGATCGGAGCATCCCTAGGTCGGGGGTCGTGGGTTCGAATCCCGCCTGGTGCACCATTGATTGCAAACAAAAAAGCCCTGGCTCGCAAGAGTCAGGGCTTTTTTGTGGGCGGCTGGTTCTGCTGACAAGATCGTTTCGTTTATTGCGATTATCTTTGATTTCGAATATAAAGGCCTCGTAGCTGGCGATCGTGCACTCGGTCACAGCTCAATACAGCCTTTATGGAGATGATCATGTTCACCGCCGACCTCACCCGCACTGCGCTTCCTGACGCGAAGGAAATTGCTGCCGCCGTGGAGTCAAGCCGCCAGTTGGCCGCGTTCCTGTCCACTAAGCTTGAAACTCAACAGATTGAACTGGTGGGTGAGAGCCAGCATCGTGAAATCGTCGAACTGCCGACATTCGCTCTGCGCTTGCTCGGCGAAATCCTCAGCGAACTGGCGCTAGGCAATGCCGTCAAGGTCGTGCCGATTCATGCCGAGCTGACCACTCAGGAAGGCGCGGACATCCTTAATGTTTCCCGGCCACACCTGGTGAAGCTGCTGGATGAAGGTGCGTTGCCCCACACGAAGACGGGCCGCCACCGCAGGGTCAAATTCGCTGACTTGATGGCGTATAAGGAAAAGCGCGATCACGCAAGTCGTTCGGCAATGGACGAGTTGGCGGCGCAAGCCCAGGAACTGGGGATGGGATACGAATGAGGTGTTCGCCGTTCACAGCGGTTTATGATGCGAACGTGCTTTAACCTGCCCCGCTGCGTGATTTCCTGATGCATCTGGCACTAACCGGTGTGTATCGCGCACGGTGGTCAGAGCAAATCCATGAGGAGTGGAAGCGTAATCTTTTAGTGAATCGCCCTGAGCTCAACCGGGAACAGTTGGACAGGACGTCCTCACTGATGGATGCAGCTGTGCCTGACGGCTTGGTCACTGGCTACACCACCACTGAGCGCAAGGCAGTACCTCGATAAGTTGCTTCAACAAAAGCTGCCCGAGACCGTGAAGCTATTATCAATCTTTGAGTTTTTAATTTGAGGCAGCACTTGTTTCAGCGCGTTTGTCGTGGGCCATCCGACCACCCCCCGCAAGCATCGAAAGGCTGAGGCTCGCCACTAACTTCACAGGCTACAGGCATCGACCGGATCAGCGTATTGTCATCTGCAGCATCCCCATCTTGAACGGCTTCGACCAATGCTAAAGCAGCCTTGATCGAATCCCCCCCCTCAATGCCGCAACAACTTCCTCAACGGCACCCCATCCTTCATCACCGGCGACTTGATCACGATGTAACTGAAGTACTTCGAAATCCCGATATTCTTGTCCAGCAACTCCTCGATCACATCCTGATAATGCTGAATGCTGCGGGTCATGAACCGCACCAGATAATCATACCCACCGCTGATCAAATGACACTCCAGCACCTCGTCCACCAAGCGAATATTCGCCTCGAACTTGGCAAAATCCTCGCGTTTGTGATCGCTCAGCGACACCTCGGTAAACACCGTCACCGATTCGGTGATCTTCGCCAGGTTCAGATGCGCCTTGTAGCTGGAAATATAGCCGGCCGACTCGAGGCGTTTGACCCGTTGCAGGCACGGGCTGGCGGACAACCCGACCGCGTCAGCGAGGCTGACGTTAGTCATGCGTCCATCCTTTTGCAGCTCGACCAGGATATTGATGTCAATACGATCCAGTTTGACCAAGCCTTCCATTACGCGCCTCTGCACTGCCGTTCGTTGTGGTCAATCTTCTAGCAAAATCAGCGCCGTAAAGACAGCTGATGTTGTCGGACAAGGTCCGCCATGCTGCTGATGCACACGTCGGCCGGGCACGGTTGGCGGTGGTCGGCGCGGTCGCGGCGGATCAGGCACAGGCCGCCGTCGGCCATGGCGCTGGCCGGTGGCCGAGACAGGCGCAGGGTATGGCGCGGATCGATGTCCAGCGCGCTGAGCCAATCGGTGCGCTCGATCGGGTAGGCTGCGGGCGACAGCAGGTCGTCAGGCACCAAGCCGAGGCGCTCGCACAGCACGCCGCGGTCTTCGGCATCGCGGTCCACGAACACCAGCAGCCGGTAGAACTTGCGCAGGTACAGCATGGCCCCCGGTGCATCCTCGAACACGCTCCAGGTCGGCACCGAGCGGGCGAAGGTCATGCCCTCCTCCCAGCTGGCCTTGATGCCCAGGCGTTCGGCCATCTGGCGGTGGGCAAAGCACAGCAAGCCGCTGAAGCCCAGTTCGTCGAACCGTGGATACAGTGCGCCGATCACGGTCTTGTACTCGGCCAGGATCTGCGCCCGGTCAGACGCGCCACTGCGGCTTTCGAGCAAGGGCTGCAAGGCGCTCCATACCCCGGAGTCGCGGTCTACCAATACTTCATCGCAGTCGATCAGCAGTGCGCGATATTCAGTCAGCCCCATGGCAAGTCAAACCTCCGATACAGCCCAACATTCATTGCGTGCACGTCGGCGCGAAGAACACTCCCCACGCCAGCGCAGTGATGGCTACTTGGTGATCAAGACGCGTGCCAAGGCCGCCGACAGAATCTGCAGGGCTTCGTCGATCTGCGCTTCGGTGGTCACCAACGGCGCCAGGAAGCGCAGGACGTTGCGGTAGACCCCGCACTTGATCACCAGCAGCCCGCCCACGCGGGCCTGGTCGATCAAGCGCTGCGTCAGATCGGCGTCGGCGCTGCGCTGATCGTCGTCCTTGATCAGCTCGATGGCGACCATGAAGCCCGTCGCGCGCACGTCGCCGATCTGCGGGTAACGCCCCTGCAACGCCAGCAGGCCATCGCGCAAGCGAGCGCCGAGCTGCTGGCCGCGCTCGACCAGTTGCTCTTGCTCAAAGGTGTCGAGCACCGCCAACGCTGCGGCGCAGGCCAGCGCGTTGCCGCCATAGGTGCCGCCCAAGCCGCCGGGCAGCGGTGCATCCATGATCTGCGCGCGGCCGACCACCCCGGAGAGCGGCAAGCCACCGGCCAGGCTCTTGGCGACGGTGACCAGATCCGGCTCGATGCCCGCGTGCTCGAAGCCGAACATCTTGCCGGTGCGGCCGAAGCCGGTCTGGATTTCATCCACAATCAGCACGATGCCGTGCTTGAGGGTCAAGGCGCGCAAGGCCTGCAGGAACTCCACGGGCGCGGGCAGGAAGCCGCCATCGCCCTGCACCGGCTCGATGATGATCGCGGCCACGCGCTCGGCCGCCACCTGGGTCGCCAGTAGTTCATCCAGCGCGGCAAGGGCCATGTCGCTGCTGAACCCGCGATACGCATTGGGGTACGGGGTATGGAAGATCTCCGGCGCGAACGGCCCGAAGTTCTGCTTGTAGGGCTGGCTCATGCCGGTCAGCGTGGTGCCCAGCAAGGTGCGGCCATGGAAACCACCTCGAAAGGCGATGACCGCGCTGCGCTGCGTGTGGGCGCGGGCAATCTTGACGGCATTTTCTACCGCTTCGGCACCGGAGGTGAACAGCACCGCCTTGTACGGTTGTGCGCCCCCGATCAGCTGCGACAGGCGCTTGGCCAGGTCGATATAGGGCTGATACGCGACCACCTGAAAACAAGCGTGAGAGACCTTGGTCAGCTGGGCTTGCACCGCTTTGACCACATTCGGGTGGTTGTGCCCGATATTCAGCACGCCGATGCCGCCGACGAAGTCCAGATAACGCTTGCCGTCCACGTCCCACAACTCGGAGCCTTGGGCGCGATCGATGACCAACGGGTGGGCCGTGACAATGCCGCGTGGAACATACTGATCACGCAGGCGCAGAAAATGAGGTGCTTCGTCGACTTTGCTGTTCATGGCGATTTCCATAAGGGTCCTGACAATCGGCAGGGGGTGGCGATGCTGTTCAGGTTAAAGCTTCGGCACAATCGACTACGCCGAACTTGCCCGCCCAGACGTCCACATCCACTGTTTTACCCCTGGCAAACGGCAGAATCCTTCAGCCACCATCGGGCCCGTCGAATCTGCTGCAGCGGGCCCGAATACGGGCCTTCGCGCGCCGCCTGGATCATCCATTCAGGCGATCCTGCTTTGCCACTCGGGCATCATGAAGCGCCCTCTTTCTCGACTCAGGAAATGCCCATGGCGCTCCTCTATAAAGCTGACCCCGTGCGCGGTGAACAGTGGCGAGCGCTGTTCGCCCAGCATGCCCCGGATATCGAATGGCGCGCGTGGCCGGATATCGGCAACCCTGAAGACATTCACTACCTCGCCGCCTGGCAGGCGCCCGAAGACCTGGAGCAACGACTGCCCAATCTCAAGGTGCTGTTTGCCTTGTCCGCGGGGGTCGACCAATTGGACCTGGGCCGTTTGCCGGCCAGCTTGCCGGTGGTACGGCTGCTCGATCCAGGCATCAGCCAGGGCATGTGCGAATACGCCTGCCTGGCCGTACTGAGCCTGCACCGCGACTTGCTGCGGTATCGCCAGCAGCAACAACAGCACCAGTGGCAAGCACATCGGCTGGTGCCGGCCGCCAAACGCCGGATCGGGGTCATAGGCCTGGGTTTGCAGGCGCAGCATATTTTGTCGAGCCTCAAGCCCTTCGGCTTTGAGCTCTCAGGCTGGGCGCGCAGCGTGCATCAGATCGAAGGGGTCACCTGCCACGCGGGCGTCGAGCAGTTGCCCGCCTTTCTTGGCCAGTGCGATATCTTGCTGTGCGTCCTGCCGTTGACCGAGCAGACCGAGGGCATCCTCGACCGCGCCTTGTTCGCGCAACTGCCTCCCGGCGCGGCGTTGATCAATATGGGCCGCGGCAAGCATCTGGTCGAAGCCGACTTGCTGGACGCGCTCGACAGCGGTCAGCTCAGCGCCGCCGTACTCGACGTGCTGCAGCACGAGCCAGCGGCGCCGGATCACCCCTTCTGGGGCCACCCGAACATCCTGCTCACCCCACACATCGCCGCCATGACGCAACCCGACAGCGCCTTCCCCGAGCTGCTGGAAAACATCCGCCGCTTCGAACGCGGCGAGCCGATGCAAGGCCAGGTCGACCGCATCCGCGGCTACTGAGTCGGCCATTGCCGCATCGGGCGCAGAGCGTCACAGCGCCTGCGCGATGGCCTCGCCCACGGCCTGGGTCGACCCCGTGCCGCCCAAATCAGGCGTGGTCGGCCCATTGGCGATGACCTGCTCGATGGCCGCGAGAATGCCGTCATGGGCCGCGCGATAACGCGCGTCGTCCTGCCCGAGAAAATCCAGCATCAATGCCGCCGACCAGATCATCGCGATCGGGTTGGCGATGTTGCGCCCATAAATATCCGGCGCCGAGCCATGCACCGGCTCGAACAGCGAAGGGAAGCGCCGCTGCGGGTCGAGGTTGGCCGACGGCGCGATACCGATGGTGCCGGCGCAGGCGGGCCCGAGGTCGGAGAGGATATCGCCGAACAGGTTGGAGGCCACTACCACGTCGAAACGATCCGGCTGCAACACGAAGCGCGCGCAGAGGATGTCGATGTGCTGTTTGTCCCAGGTGATTTCGGGGTAATTGGCGGCCATCAGCGCCGTGCGCTCATCCCAATACGGCATGCTGATGGAGATGCCATTGGATTTGGTCGCCGAAGTCAGACGCTTGCGCGGCCGGGTTTGCGCCAGCTCGAAGGCGAACTTGAGGATGCGGTCAACGCCACGCCGGGTGAACACCGACTCCTGCAGCACGAACTCGTGCTCGGTGCCTTCGAACATCTTGCCGCCGACCGACGAGTACTCGCCCTCGGTGTTTTCGCGCACCACCACAAAATCGATGTCGCCCGGCTCGCGCCCCGCCAACGGGCACGGCACACCGGGGAACAAGCGCACCGGGCGGATGTTCACGTACTGGTCGAAGTCGCGGCGGAATTTGAGCAGTGACCCCCACAGGGAGATGTGGTCCGGGACCTTGTCCGGCCAGCCGACCGCGCCGAAGAAAATCGCGTCGAAACCCTTGAGCTGAGCGAACCAGTCATCCGGCATCATCTTCCCGTGAGCGAGGTAATAATCGCAGTCCGCCCACTCGAACACCTCGACTTCCAGCGCCAGGCCCCACTTGCGCACTGCGGCATCGAGCACGCGCAGCCCTTCGGGCATGACTTCCTTGCCGATCCCATCGCCGGCGATTGCGGCGATCCTGAATACCTTGCTCATTATTGTTGTGCCCTCAGCCAATCGATCGAAGCGTGCAATAGGTTATAGACCACCCACGTGGAAGGCCTTGACCTCCAGGTACTCGTCCAGCCCGTGGCTCGACCCTTCTCGGCCCAGGCCCGACTGTTTGATGCCGCCGAACGGTGCGACTTCCATGGAGATGATTCCGGTGTTGAGCCCGACCATGCCGAACTCCAGCGCCTCACCGAAGCGCCACGAGCGACGCAGGTCCTGAGTGAAATAATAGGCACCCAGCCCGTAAGGCGTGGCATTGGCCAGCGCCAGCGCCTCGGCCTCGTCGGTAAAGCGCATCAGCGGCGCCACCGGGCCGAAGGTCTCTTCGTTGGCCAACAGCATGCCGGCGTGGGTATCGCCCAGCACCATGGGCTGCACGAATTGGCTGTCGCCGCTCGGGATGCCGCCCCACAGCAGCTTGGCGCCCTGGCTCAGGGCATCGTCGATGTGCCGCGCGACCTTGCTGACGGCGGCGGGGTTGATCAGCGGGCCGATGGTCACGCCGTCTTCCAGGCCGTTGCCGACCTTGAGCTTGCCGACCTCCTCCACCAGCCGCTGGGCGAACCGTTCATAGATGCCGTTCTGCACCAGGATGCGGTTGGCACACACGCAGGTCTGGCCGGCGTTGCGAAACTTGCTGAGCATGATGCCGGCCACGGCCTGCTCCAGGTCGGCGTCGTCGAACACGATAAACGGCGCATTGCCGCCCAGCTCCAGGCTCAAGCGCTTGATGTGCTCGGCGCTCTGGCGCATCAACAAACGCCCGACCGCGGTCGAACCGGTGAACGAAATCTTGCGCACGGCGGGGTTGCCGGTGATCTCCTCGCCAATTGCGGCGGGCAAGCCGGTGATCACGTTGAAGACGCCAGCGGGAATACCGACACGCTCGGCCAGCACTGCCAGCGCCAGCGCCGACAGTGGGGTCAGTTCCGAGGGCTTGACGATGATCGGGCAACCCGCCGCCAGCGCCGGCGCGCATTTGCGCGTGATCATGGCGTTGGGGAAGTTCCATGGGGTGATGGCCGCGCACACGCCCACCGGCTGCTTGAGGGTCATCAGGCGACGGTCGGCGGCAGGCGACGGGATGGTTTGGCCGTAGCTGCGGCGGGCTTCTTCGGCGAACCATTTGACGAAGCTGGCGCCGTAGCGGATCTCGCCCTTGGCCTCGTTGAGCGGCTTGCCCTGCTCCAGGGTCATGATCAGGGCGAGATCGTCGACGTTATCCAGCATGGCCTGATGCCAACGCTCGAGCAGCGCCGCGCGCTCGGCCGCAGGTTTGGCGCGCCAGGCCGGCCAGGCGCGCTCGGCGGCGGCGATGGCCAGGCGGGTGTCGTCGCCCTGCATGGCCGGCACATGGGCCAGGCACTCGCCGGTGGCGGGGTCGATCACCGCCAGCGTGGCGCCGTCCTGCGCGCTGATCCACTGACCGTTCACGTAGGCGCGTTCTACCAGCAGGCTGGCATCTTTCAATTGATGTTTGAGCATGATCGAGTCCTGATCCGAGACAACTGCCAGTCTATGCAGGCGCCTCGGTGCAGGATGCTGAAAGCGGTGCGCCAGCAGCGCGGGATGCTGAAATTCACGCGCCCACGGCAGGCTCTACTGCTTCAACGAGCCGAGCAGGGTGTGCAGGAACCGCTCGCCGGCTTCGAGCTGGCTGTCCTCGATATATTCGTCAGGCTTGTGTGCCTGCTCGATCGAGCCCGGGCCGCAGACCACCACCGGCACGTTGAGGCGATTGGCGAACAAGCCGCCCTCGGTGCCGAACGAGACCTTGATGTGCTCGGTGCCCGGCGCGGCAAAGCGGTGCAGCAGCCGTACGGCCTCGACGCTGGGGTGGGTCTCGAGCGCGGGGTACTCGTTCATCAGCTCGATGTCGATGGCGGCAACGCTGGACACTTGCCGGGCTTCGCTGACCAGCGCTTCGGCGCGCTCGCGCAACTCCTCCAGCAGCAACTGCGGATCATCGGCCGGCAGGTTGCGGAACTCGAATTCCAGCGTGCACAGGTTGGGCACGATATTCAGCGCTTTACCGCCGTCGATCCGGCCGATGTGCACGGTGCTGTAGGGGATGTCGTAGCCTTCGTCGCGCTGGCCGTGCTGTTCGATGCGCCGCTGGCTGTCGCGCAACGTCGAGATGAAATCGCTGGCCAGGTGAATAGCATTGATCGCCCGTGGCGCCAGTGAGGAATGCGCCTCCTGGCCGCGGCAGTAGGTGCGGTACGACGCCTTGCCCTTGTGGCCTACGGCGAATTGCATCAGCGTGGGCTCGCCCACCACGCAGAGGAATGGGCGCAGCGGCGCCATTTCCAGCACGTCGAGCAAGCGCCGCACGCCGACGCAGCCGATTTCTTCGTCATAAGACAGTGCCAGCTGCAGCGGTCGGTTCAAGTCGAGGTCAGCCGCCTCGAGCATCGTGTCGATGGCCAAAGCAATGAAGCCTTTCATGTCGCAGGTACCGCGGCCATATACCCGGCCATCCTTGAAGGTGGCCTCGAAGGGCGGCACGGTCCAGGCCTGCCCTGCGGCGGGCACCACATCGGTGTGCCCCGACAGCACGATGCCCGGCGTGCCCTGAGGCCCGACGCTGGCGAACAGGTTGGCCTTGCGGCCGGTCTCGTCCTTGACGATCAGCGCATCGATGCCTTTGCTGGCCAGCACATCACGCACGTACTCGATGAGCGCCATGTTCGACTCGCTCGACACGGTATCGAAGGCGATCAGGCGTTTCAGGATGTCGCTCACACGGGCTTTCATGACAGGGTGCTCCTCGGTTGCAGGCTGGCCAGGTCGCCGGCCAGAGGTATGGGCGGTGCGGGGGGCTGCAGGGCTTCGCCGGACACGCAGCCCGCTCCCACACGGGCCGTGGAGAAACGACGAACGTCGAAGGGCGCGATCGAGGTGGTGGTCTGGCCAGTGCTCATCAACTCGGCCATCACGTCCCCCACCGCAGGGCCGAGCTGAAAGCCATGGCCGCAGAAGCCAAACGCATAGAACAGGCCATCGACCTTGCCGCTGGGGCTGATGACCGGCAACGAATCCGGCGTGTAGCTTTCGATGCCACTCCAGACCCGAATGATGTTGAGGTTCACCGCCCCGGGCAGCAGCCTGCGCATCTGTTCGATCTGATTGATGGTGCTGCGCGGCTCGACCAGGGCGCGGCGATTGAGCATGTCGGGGCGGCTGCGATAGCCCCCACCGATGACAATGTTGCCGCGGGCGATCTGGCGAAAATAGATCACTTCTTCGGGGATTCGGGTGTACACGCCGATGACCGTCGGCAATGAATAGGGCACCGGTTCCGTCACCGCCATCTGCGGCCCGTGGGTTTCCAGCGGTACCGGCTCATCGAACTGCTGGGACAGCTTTGCGCCCCAGGCACCGGCGGTGATCAACAGTTGCTCGGCGATGAACACCTGCCCATCGGTGGTGGTGACGTGGAACTGGCCGCCGACTTTCTGCACCTCGGCCACTTCGGTACGTTCCTCGACCCGAGCACCGGCACGAACGGCGGCGCGGGCAAAGGCTGGTGCGGCCAGACGCGGGTTGGCGTGGCCATCGTGGGGAGCATAAGAGCCGCCTTTGACCTCTGGCCCCAGGAATGGAAAACGCTCATGCAGGGCCTTGCCGGCAATCACCTCGAGGTCCAGCTCGCGCGCTTCGGGGGCTGCGGCATAGGCATGCAATTCTTCAATGTGGGCCTCGTCGTAACACACCCGCATATGGCCGCTGGGGAGAAACTCCAGGTCTTCACCGATCAGCTCCGGCAGGCGCTTCCACAAGGCCAGCGAACGATTGGCAAGGTCGAGCTGGCCCAGGTGCCGGCCTTGGCGCCTGACGTTGCCGAAGTTCACGCCGCTGGCGTATTGGCCGATCTGATCGCGCTCCAGCAAGATCACGGAGCGCCCGCGCTGACGCAGAAAAAACGCCGACGCCGCGCCCATGAAGCCGCCGCCGACAATCAACACATCACTTTTTTGCGGGCTCATGACACCTCCTCTTCGATGCGCATCGACAGCGGCTTGACCGGTGCCTGGCCACGCTGGCGGCCGACCGATTCGACGGCCACACCGGCCTCGGCGGCGATGATTTCCGCCCCACCCTGCGCGCAGTAACGGCCTTGGCAACGGCCCATGCCCACCCGGCTGAAGGCCTTGGCGCGATTCACTTCGCACGCGCCCTTTTCGCGCACCACGCCGCGCAGCTCACCGGCGGTGATCATCTCGCAGCGACAAACGATCGCGTCATCAGGCAACGCCTTGGCCTGCGCCTGGGGCCAGGGGAAGGCTTCAGCCAGCCCCACTCGGAAACGCTCCATCACCGCCAGCGACTGACTGCAGGCTTGCCGGGCGGTGGCGTCCACCGGCTGCTGCAAATCGTGCAACAGCGCCATCGCCGCCAGCCGTCCGGCCTGTTCGGCGGCATCGGCGCCGCGAATCCTGGCACCGTCGCCGGCCGCATAAACGCCGCTCACCGAGGTCCGCCCTTCGTCATCGACCGCCAGCAACCACTGCCCTGACACGTCATCGAAACGCAGATCGCAGCCCGCCAGATCGGCCAGCTGGGTTTCCGGGCGCAAGTGATATCCCAGGGCCACGGCGTCGCAGTCCAGCTGCACCTCGCGGCCGTCGGCCGTCTTGAACCGCACGCCGCTGACCCCGGTGCGAGCGTCGCCCAGCACCTGTTGCGGCGCCACACCCAAGTGCACCGGCACCTTGCCCCGGTACAAGCGCGCCAGCAGCCGGGCACCTTCGAGCAGCACGGTTGGACGCGCCAGCAGCTTGGGCAACGCCTTGATGCGCTTGCTCAGCGGCGAGGTATCGAGCACCGCCGCCACCTGTGCGCCGGCCTTGAGGTACTGGCTGGCGACCAGATACAACAGCGGCCCGCTGCCCATGAACACCACGTTGTGGCCGATGGACACCGACTGCGCCTTGAGCGCGATCTGCGCCCCGCCGAGGCTGTAGGTGCCCGCCAGTTGCCAGCCCGGCAGCGGCATCAGCCGGTCAGTCGCGCCGGTGCATAAAATCAGCGCGTCATACTCGATGACCGAATGCCGGCCCTGGCTCTGGCAATGCAACTGCCCCGGCGTGAGGTTCCACACCAGGGTGTCCGGCCGATAATCGATGCGGTCGCGCAGGCGGTCGAAACTCTGATGCAGCGCCTCGGCCTTGGCTGCCTCGCTGCCATACAACGCCTGGTAATCGCGGGTGAAGCCCTCGGGCTGACGACGATAGATCTGCCCGCCATCGCGGCGATTTTCGTCCACCACGATGGGCGTGATACCGGCCGCCAGCAGGGTTTCGGCGCAGCGTGTGCCGGCCGGCCCTGCGCCGACGATGACTACCCGTGCAGTGGCCATACCGCCTCCGGTTGCGTGGTGATGATGTCTTGCCCTTCGCGGACTTCGTTGGAGCAGGCACGCAAGCGTTCACCGCTGCGGGTCCAGACCCAGCAGTCCTGGCAGGCGCCCATCAGGCAGAAACCGGCGCGGCGCCCGGAATCGAACTCCGACTCGCGCAGCGCGACGCCCTGGGTCAGGAGTGCGACCATCAGCGTGTCGCCCTGCAACGCCTCGATGGGCATGCCATCGACCAGCAGGCTGACGGTGGCGCGGTCGCGCTCGCCGAGTCTTGCGAATCGCCCTTTCATGCGTAGGCTCCCACGATCATGCTGTTCAAAGGTTCTTGTGTGTCCTGCAGTTCGACGCTGTCGCGGTGGCAGAGGATTTCGCTGCCGCCCTCGATCACCCGGCGGCCGGGTGCGGTCTTGTTGCACAGGCCGTCGATGCGCTGCGGGCAGCGATTGAGGAAGGTGCACAGCTCGGGCACGTTGGCCGGCGCGCCTATGCTCGGCAACGGACCGCACTGGGTACCGCAGTGCTCCAGCCAGCCCTGGCGCAGCTCGGGCACCGAATGCACCAGCAGATCGGTGTAAGGATGGAACGGCGGGCGACTGAACGCTTCGCGGCGGCCCTGTTCGACCTTGTGGCCGCTGTACATCACCATGATGTCATCGCACAGCGCACGCACCGTAGAGATATCGTGACTGATGAACAGATAGGACACCCCCAGCTCGCGGCGCAGATCGCGCAACAGCTCGAGGATCGCGGCACCGACCACGGTGTCGAGGGCCGAGGTGACCTCGTCGCACAGGATCAGGTCCGGCTTGGCCGCCAGCGCCCGGGCCAGGTTGATGCGCTGCTTCTGACCGCCGGACAGCTCGTTGGGGCGGCGCTCGGCGATGTCCCGCGGCAAGCGCACCAGGTCGAGCAATTCATCGATGCGCTGGCGCAACGGCGCACCCTTGAGGCCGAAATACATCTTCAACGGCCGCGACAGAATGGTGCTGATGCTGTGCATCGGGTTGAGCGCGGTATCGGCGTTCTGGAACACCATCTGGATGCGCCGGAACTGATCGTCAGTGCGCCCGGCCAGGGTGCCCGACAGCGGCGCGCCGTCAAACGCCAACTGGCCGCGGGCCGGGCTGAGCAAACCGGCGACCACCCGCGCCAAGGTCGATTTACCAGAGCCCGACTCGCCGATCACACCGATGGCCTGACCACGGTGGATGGTCAGGTCGATGTCTTCGAGTACGCGGATCATTGGCATGCCTTGCAGGTCAGCCTTGCCGTAGCCTGCGGTCATGCCCTTGATGGTCAGCAACGGCCGGTCCTGGGGCCTTTCGCTACCGGGCGACAGCACCGCATCCGGGCGCGCCGCCGCCAGCAGGCTGCGGGTGTATGGCTCGGCGGGCGCCTTGAGCAGCGCTGCGGTGGAGCTCTGCTCGACAATCCGGCCACCGTTGAGCACTACAATCTGGTCGGCCATCTGCGCCACTACGGCTAGGTCGTGGGACACGTACACCGCCGTGGCGCCACGCTCGCGCACCACGCGCTTGAACGCCAGCAGCACGTCGATCTGAGTGGTCACGTCCAACGCCGTGGTGGGTTCATCGAGCACCACCAGCAGCGGATCGCTGATCAGCGCCATGGCCGCCATGACGCGCTGCAATTGCCCACCCGAGACCTGGTGCGGATAGCGCTGGCCGATCCCCTCGGGGTTGGGCAGGGCCAGGTCGCGGAACAAGCCGATGGCTTTGGCCTGCAACTGGTCGCGAGAGCCCAGGCCGTGGATCAGCGCGCCCTCGATCACTTGATCGATGAGCTTCTTGGCCGGATTGAACGCCGCCGCCGCGCTTTGCGCGATATACGACACGCGATTGCCGCGCAGACGCTGCAGGGTGCTTTCGCCCAGGCCGAGCATGTTGTGTTCGCCTACCTGCACCACGCCGCCGGCCAGCCGACAGCCGCGCCGCGCATACCCCAGCAGCGCCAAGGCGATGGTGGTTTTGCCGGAACCGGACTCGCCGATCAGCGCCAGCACCTCGCCCTGCTCCAGGGCGAAGCTGACGCCCTTGACGATCTCGACCTCGCCGCGTTCGCCACTGGCGACCACGCGCAGGTCTTGCACTCGGATCAGTTCAGTCATGTCAGTGTCCTGCACTACGGCGGCTGCAGCGCGACGAGATGCGGTCGATGAACAGGTTGACGCCAATCGTCAGGGTGCCGATGGCCAGTGCCGGGATCACCAACGCCGGCGCGCCCTGATTGAGGCCGCCGATGTTTTCGCGCACCAGCGAGCCCAGGTCGGCATCGGGCGGTTGCACGCCCAAGCCCAGAAAGCTCATGCCGCTGAGCAACAGCACGATAAAGCCGAAGCGCAGGCCCAGGTCGGTGAGGACCGGGTTGAGCATGTTCGGCAGGATCTCCACACAGGCAATGTACAAGCGCCGCTCGCCACGGGTGCGGGCCACCTGAACGTACTCCAGCGCCTCGATATTGACCGCCAGGCTGCGGGCGATGCGAAAGGCGCCAGGGCAGAAACTCAACACCGCCGTGCAGATCAGCAAAAGCACCGAAGAGCCGAATGCCGACACCATGATCAGCGCCAGCATCTTGCTGGGGATCGAGATAAAGGCGTCCATCAACCGGCTGATGATTTCGTCCAGCCATTTAGGCGCGACCACCGACAGCAACGCGCAAATGGTCCCAAGGCCGCTGGCAAGCACGGCCGAGATCAAGGCCAGGCCGACCGTGAAGCGCGCCCCCACCAACACCCGGCTGAGCATGTCGCGCCCCAGGTAATCGGTGCCGAAGGGATGCGCGCGGCTGAGCACATCGAAGATGGTGTCCGACACCACTTCGCCCACCGGGTGCGGGGCCAGCCAGGGGCCGAAGATCGCCACCAGCAGCCAGCCCAGGCACACCAACGCACCGACCAGCCCCAGCCACGAGGGGCTGCGCGCCACTTTGCCGGTGGCCAGGTCTGGGGTGCCAGGGCCACCTGACGTCGATTTCACAATGACTTCGTTCATTGGGTTCTCAGCCTCGGGTTGGACAAAATCGCGCACAGGTCGGCCAGCAGCACCAACCCCAGGTACGCCGTGCAGAACAACATGGTGCAGGCCTGAACCAGCGCCATGTCGCGGTTGGTGACCGCGTCGACCATCAGGCTGGCGATGCCGGGGTAGTTGAAAATGGTCTCGACGATCACCACCCCGCCCAGCAGGTACGACAGGCTCAGCGCCACCGCATTGGCAATCGGGCCGATGGCATTGGGCAAGGCATGGCGCAACACGATGCGGATGGGGCCGACGCCCTTGAGGCGCGCCATTTCAACGTAGGGGCTGTCCAGCTGATCGATGACCGCTGCACGGGTCATGCGCGCCATTTGCGCGACGATCACAAAGCACAGGGTCATCACCGGCAGGGCGTAGGTGCGCATGAACTGCCACGGCGAGGTGATCTCGCTGGCGTAGGACAACGCCGACAACCAACCCAGGTTGACCGCGAACACCAGCACCGCCAGCGTCGCCACCAGAAACTCCGGCACCGCCACCAGCGCCAGGGTGACGAAGCTCAAAAAGCTGTCGATGCGGCCGCCGCGGCCCATGGCCGAACCGATGCCCAGGGTCAGCGCCACCGGCACCGAAACCACCGCGGTGACCGCCGCCAGCATCAGGGTATTGGGGACGCGCCCGGCCATCAGTTCACTGACGGGCGTGGAGCTCGACACGGACAGCCCCAGGTCGCCACTCAGCAACCCCATCAGCCAATGCAGGTAACGCACCACACCGGGCTGATCCAACCCGAGCTTGAGCCGCAGCGCGGCCACCTGCTCCGGTGTCGCGAACTGCCCCAGGGACTGTTGCGCCGCGTCCCCAGGCAATACCGCAGTGATGGCGAACACCACCATCGACACGATCAACAACGTCACGATTGCGGCGCCGAAGCGCCTGCCGATCAGCCACAGCGTGTTGCTATTCATGAGCTTGCCCTCCGCGTCGGTTCACCGCTGCAATTACGCGTCCAGCCACACCTGCTCGCTGAACATGTAGCCCATGAAGCCGCCCAGCGGATTGCTACTGTAGCCCTTGATGCGCTGGTCGACGCCATCGATGTTGCTGATGAACACCGGGATGCCGATGCCGCAGTTGTCGCTGACCAGTGTCTGCATGTCGGCGTACATCCTGGTGCGCTTGGCATCGTCGGTTTCACCGCGGGCGAGCATCAGCAACTGGTCGAACTGGTCGTTTTTCCAACCCGACTCGTTCCACGGCGCAGAGGACTGGAAAAACTGCGAAAAGATCACATCAGCGTTCGGGCGCGGGTTGATGTTGCCGAAGCTGAGCGGGTGCTTCATCCAGTGGTTGGACCAATACCCATCGCTCGGCACGCGATTCACGTTGAGGGTCAGGCCCGCCGCCTTGGCCGACTGCTGGAGCAGCACAGCGATGTCGACCGAGCCCGTGGCGGCCGGCGAACAGACCAGCGGCATGGTGATGCTTTCCATGCCAGCCTTTTTCAGCAGGAATTTGGCTTTGTCCGGGTCGTAGGGGCGCTGGGGCAAATCGGCGTTGTGGTAGCGCGAGCCTGGGGCGATCGGGTGATCGTTGCCGACCACCGCGTAGCCTCGGAACACCGCGGATTTGACCTGCTCGCGGTCCAGCAGGTACTTCATGGCCTGGGTGAAATCGGCGTTCTGGCCAGGCATCTGGTCCTGGCGAATGATCAGGTCGGTGTAGTTGCCCGATGGCGCATCGACCACGCGGTGTTTGGCGCTGGCCGCGATGCGCTGGGTGGAGCGCGGGTTGACCTCGTTGATCATGTGCACGTCGCCCGAGAGCAGGGCGTTGACCCGCGACGGCTCATCGGCGATGGCGATGAATTCGATCTCGTCCAGATACGGCAGGCCGGGCTTCCAGTAGTTGGGGTTGCGCACACTGATGGAACGCACGCCCGGCTTGAACTCCTTGACCTTGAACGGCCCGGTGCCGATGCCCTGGCTGAAATCGCTGGTGCCCTCGGGCACGATCAGCAGGTGCGACACCGCGAGGATCGACGGCAACTCGGCATTGGGTGCGCTCAGGGTGATCTGCACTTCCAGCGGGCCGGTGGCCTTGACGTCGGTAATCTGCGCCATCAGCGGCAGGACCTTGGAGCCGGTGGCCGGGTCTTTGTGGCGGGTTAGCGAGAACACCACGTCAGCGGCGCTCAGGGCCTTGCCGTTATGGAAGGTGACGTCCTTGCGCAGGGTGATGATCCACACCGTGGCGTCGGTATTGTCGATGCGCTCGGCCAGTTCCAGTTGCGGCACCAGATGACTGTCGAACCGCGTCAGGCCGTTGTAGAACATGAAGTGGCGCACGTAGTCGGTCGACAGCGCGCCCTTGGCCGGGTCCAGCGTGTCGGCAGTGGAACTGGACATCCCGGCCACCCGGATACGCCCACCGGGTTTGCCCTTGACTGGCGTGGCCGACTCGTCGGCGAATACGTTGCCTGCGGCGCCGAACAGGCTGCCGGCGCCCGCTGCCGCGACACCGGCGACACCCAGCATACGCAACGCATCGCGTCGCGACATGCCGCGATTGAGGCCTTCGAAGACGCGCAGGCTGTGTTCGCCGCTGATCAGTGGGGAGTCGACTTTGTTGTCAGTCATATCAGTTCTACCTGTCGAAAATGGGGTTGTCCGAGTGGCTCTCGGTTGACCGGAGCGTCCGTGAAACGCAAACGACGACGGTGAAGCAACAAACAGGGATCAGTGGCGGCTGTCCTGGTAGCGGTAGTACGCGCCCACCAGCGGCAGGAACCAGGGTGTGCCGAAGTGGCCGGGCACCGCTGGCCAGTCGAGTTCGCGCCAGGGGTTGGCCGCTGGATTGCCGTCCAGAACATCAGCCATGACCAAGCCCATGTGCACCGACATCTGTACCCCGTGGCCGCTGTAACCCATGGAGTAGAAGACGCCGTCATGCTCGCCGGCCCGCGGCAGGCGGTCGGAGGTCATGTCCACCAGCCCGCCCCAGCAGTAGTCGACCTTGACGTTGGCCAGTGCCGGGAACATCTGCACCATGGCTGATCGCAGCACCTTGCCGCTCTTGGCGTCGGAGGTGCTGTTGGACATGGCGAACCGCGCCCGGCCGCCGAACAGCAAGCGGTTGTCGGGGGTGATGCGAAAATAATTGCCGATCAAACGGCTGGTGACGTACGAGCGCTGATGGGCGAACAACTGATCGATCAGCGCTTGCGGCAATACCTCGGTGGCAATCACGAAGCTGCCGACCGGGACGATGCGCCGGCGATACCAGCCTGGGCCGCCGTGCTGGCACGCCCCGGTGGCAAGCAGAATCTGCCGCGCCTGGATCGAGCCCCTGGCGGTATTGACCTTGAAGCCCGCCGGGTTGGCCTTCCAGCCAGTGACGGCGGCATCCTGGTACACCTGAGCGCCGTAGCGTACAGCCGCCTCGGCCAGACCGACACCGAAGCGCCCGACGTGCATCTGCACGCCATTGCGCTGCAACAGGCCGCCATGAAATTCAGCGGAATCGACCTCGGCGCGCGCCTGCTCGGCGCTCAGCAATTCGACATCGGCATCCACTTCACGGCGAATCAGCTCGCAAGTGCGCGCCATGCCGTCGTAGTGCATAGCCTTGGCCGCCAGCTTCAGCTTGCCGTTACGCTTGAGGTCGCAGGCGATGTGCTCCTGCTCGACCACCGTGACGACGCTTTGCACTGCGCTTTCGTACGCCTTGTAGTAAGCACGGGCTTGGTCCGCGCCCAGGCTGGCGGTCAGGGCCGCGTAGTCCTGCGCCACGCCGGTGTTGCACTGCCCGCCATTGCGCCCTGACGCCTCGCCGATCACGCGCCCGGCTTCGAGCACCGCCACACTGGCGCCCTTCATGGCCAGGGCGCGCGCCGCCGAGAGGCCGGTGAACCCGCCGCCGACGATCACCACATCGACCTGCCCTTCGACCGCTGCGCGTTGCGCGCCGACAAAGGGCGCTGCGGTATCGAGCCAGTAGGATTCACTTCGCATGTCATTCCCTCGGGTGGCTCGCCTGGAGCCCGGAAAAGTGCCGGATGCCAACGCTGTCAGAGGCCGACCAGGGCCGCCAGGCCACCGATGTCCGGGATCTGCCGGTAGCCGTAGAACTCGTTGGCCGGTACGTCATGGCCGCGGGCGACGAAGGCTTTGTTCTTGATTTTCATGTCGTGGGCCGGGAACAGGTCGTAACGGAAGCTGGAGGACACATGCAAGATGTCTTCCGGGCCGCAGCCAAGGTTGTCGAGCATGAACTCGAACGCTGCCAGACGCGGCTTGTAGGCTTGTGCCTGCTCGGCCGTGAAGACCTTGTGAAACGGTGCGCCGAGCATGTCGACGTTGGACATGATCTGGCTGTCGCTGGCGTTGGAGAAAATCACCAAGGGGATCTTGTCGGCGATTTTCGACAGGCCTGCCGGCACATCAGGGTGCGGGCCCCAGGTCGGAACCGCGTCGTAGTAGAGCTGGCCTTCGTCGCGATAGGCCACACCCCAGCGCTTGCAGGTCCGCGCCAGCGCGGTCTTGATGATTTCGTCGTAGGGCATCCAGTCGCCTTTGACCTGATCCAGGCGATACGCCGAGAAATCCTTGACGAACTGGTCCATCTGCTCAACCGGTACGCGGTCGGCGAACAGCTCGCGGGTCATGGTGCCCATGTGGAAGTTGGTCAGCGTACCGTAGCAGTCGAACGTAATGAATTTAGGTCGAAGAAAGCTCATGTTGTGCGGTCCCGAAAGTTCGTTTAGGTCAAGGCATGACAAGCATCTGCGCCGTGGTCAGAGCGGCCATGGCCACCCTGCAACACATCTTCATTACACCACCGTGAAATCAGCATATGGCGTTGAAAGCGCTGGCTGCTTGATAGAAACCACCGTTTTGCGGCCCGGCCTCAGCAGACTTTGCGGGGCGCTCCAGGCTTGGGCAACGCCACGTTTCATGCGCCTTTGTGGCGCTTTTCGGGGCGTTTTTTGTGCGCACGCGACGGTTTCACCGCAGAACCTGCTTCAGCCTGAAAGAAAAAACGGGCGCCTTGCGAACAAGGCACCCGTAGGGTAAATCGTGGCCACGCAGGCTTGGGCAAAGCCTGTGGATGTTTAGCCGATATCGATCAGCACGCTCTTGAATCGCAGGTTGGCTTCGAACGCTTCGCGGCCCAGATCCTTGCCGATGCCCGAGCGCTTGTAGCCGCCCGTGGGCAGGATGTAGTCGTTGCTGCGCCCATAGCGGTTGACCCACACGGTACCGACTTCGAGCTGGCGGATCAGGCGCAGGGCACGGTTGAGGTCGGCGGTGTGCACACCGGCCGCCAGGCCGTAGGTGTCGTGGGCGGCCAACTGCAGCGCTTGTTCTTCGTTGTCGAACGCTTGAAGGGTCAGCACCGGGCCGAAGATCTCTTCACACACCGCCGGGTTGTGGTTGTCCACCCCGGCCAGCAGGGTGGGCTGGTAATAGGCGCCGCCCAGGCCGTCGAACAGGCCGCCGCCGCTGAGTACTTCGGCGCCCGCCTGGCGCGCACGCTGGACGATGCCGTCGATGCGTGTGGCCTGCAGGCGCGAAATGATCGGCGCCAAGGTGGCGTCCGGTGACCAGGTCGGCCCTGGCTTGAGTGCATTGAAATAACCCTGCAGGTGCTCGACGAAGGGCGCCATGATCGAGCGTTCGATGATCAGCCGCGAGCCAGACACGCACACCTGTCCGGCATTGCCGGTAATGGCCAGGGCCACGGTGCGGGCGGTCTTGGCGAGGTCCGGCACATCGGCGAACACCAATTGCGGGCTCTTGCCGCCCAACTCCAGCGTGACCGGCTTGGGGCCGACCAGCGCGCAGGTGGACATGATGCTCGACCCCGTGACTGTCGAGCCGGTGAAGGTGACTTTGGCGACTCGCGGATGGCGGCACAGGGCATCGCCGGTAACGCGGCCATCGCCCTGCACGACGTTGAAGATCCCGGCGGGGATGCCCGCCTGAAGCGCCAGTTCGGCGAAGCGCAGGCTGGAGAACGGCGTCAGCTCGGAGGGCTTGAGCACCACCGCGTTACCGGCGGCCAACGCCGGGGCGACCTTCCAGGAGGCCATGCTCAATGGGAAATTCCACGGCGCGATCGCCGCAATCACTCCGTAAGGCTCGGCGATCTGCATGCCCAGGCGGTCGGTCTGCGTGGCCGCGACTTCACCGCCGTGCTTGTCGGCCAGCTCGGCGAAAAAACGGATGCCTTCGGCCACATAGGGAATGTCCCAGCCCAGCACATCTTTGTGCGGGCGGGTCGACCCCACGGCTTCCAGCGGCCCCAGCACGGCGCCGTCCGCTTCGATCAGATCGGCCCAGCGGCGCATCACGCGGGCGCGCTCACGGGGTGGCCGGGTGGCCCAGTCGCTGGTCTTGAACGCCTGCCAGGCAGTGCTCACGGCCTCGTCCACCAGCGCCGCGTCAGCCACCGGCAGCTCGGCATAGACCTGACCATCGGAGGGCCGCGAGACGTCCATGCCCGCGGGCCCCTCGCGATACTGCCCACCAATGAAATGGGCGCTGCGCACAGCGATAAGACGAGGATCGAAGCTATCCATGAAGGACTCCAGCCGGGTGAAAAGCGAGGCCACCATCCTAGAAAAAAACCCAGAGCATTTGCTGCCGACGTTGCGGTCCATTTAAGCAGTTACTGTGGTCTGGTCGGCTGCGGATCGGGGAATCTGCCGAATCGCCTTGCGCCTCTTGTCACCCTTGGCAACAGGTGGGATACAGGCACCACGTGAAGGCCTTTTCAACGCTTATGCCCATCTGTGAACGGAGACCCGCCATGTCGGTTTCGCAACGTCGCGCTATTCACTATCGCCCCATGATCGCCGCCGATGTGGCCAATGCTCACGCCTTGTCGGTGGCGCTCAAGTGGCCGCATCGACTCGAAGACTGGGCCATGCTGCAACGCGTGGCGCAGGGTTTCGTCGCTGAGGACAACGGCCGCTTGATCGGCAGCTCGTTCGCCTGCCATCAGGGCGACTTCACCACTATCGGGCTGGTGATCGTCAGCGACGACTATCAGGGCCAAGGCATCGGTCGACGCTTGATGGACCTGGCGCTCGAGACCGTCGGCCCGCGCACGGCGGTGCTCAATGCGACCGTGGCCGGCGCGCCGCTGTACACGAAAATGGGCTTCAAGGATTTCGGCCAGATCGAGCAACGCCAGGGCCAAGCGAGCGCTGGCGCCGGGCCGAGTACCGCACTGAAGACGGGCGAACACTGCCGGGCGCTGAGCGCCAGCGATGCGCCACGGCTGATCGAGCTGGCCAATGCCGGCAGCGGCCTGGACCGCGCCGCCGTGCTGGACGACCTGCTGCCCGACGTCGAGTACGGCGTGGGTATCGAAGCGGCCGGCCAGCTGCAAGGCTTCGCCCTGTTGCGCCCTTTCGGGCGTGGCCTGTGCCTCGGCCCGGTGATCGCGCAGGATGCCGAGCAGGCCAAGCACCTGATCGAAACCCTGCTGCACAAGGTGCCTTATGCCTTCGTGCGCATCGATATTCCCGCCGCCAGCGGCCTGGCGCCGTGGCTGGAAGCGGCCGGGCTGAAGCAGGTCGATACCGTCACCCAGATGAGCAAGGGCGCGATCCCCGCCGCCACTCAGGGCGTCGAGCAATTCGCCCTGGTTACCCAGGCCATTGGCTGATTTCGTTTCAGGAGCATGTGTATGTCCCATCCCTCTGTTTTGCTGTTGGCACGGGGCGACGGCGTCGCGGTCGAAACCCCGGCGTTGTCAGGTCGCCTGAGCGCTCTGGATCCATTCGTCGAGGGGCGCAAGACGGTGTTCTTGGACGAAAGCGGATTCGCCGCCGGTACTGTTCAGTTCAACGGCTCGGCGCTGATCGAGGCCTATCCGTTCACCGAAATGCTGGTGGTCCACCAAGGCGTGGTGGTGCTGCGCAGCGCAGACCAACGCCTGGAAGTAGGCGTTGGCCAAAGTGCCGTGATCGGCCGCGGCACGGCCGTGCAGGTGGAGGCGACAGTCGATAGCCAATGGGCCTTTTGTGTCGCCACCTTGGCCACTGGCGTCGACCAGCCTGGCGTTGTGGCCCTCGCTGCCCAGACCCACCTGACCCCCTCGGCGCCGCCGGATGCCAGCGTGCTGATCGGCCCCGAGCCCCAGTGCCGAACCCAAAACCTGTTCGAAGACAGCGCCAGCACCTTGCGCATCGGTGTCTGGGATTCGACGCCTTACCAGCGCAGCGCGCGGCCGCACAAAGTGCATGAACTGATGCACGTGATCGAAGGCGAGGTCACGCTGACGGGCGATAACGGCGCGATCGTGCAAGTGCGCCCAGGGGACACGGCGTTTGTGCCGCAAGGCACGCCGTGTGCGTGGGAGAGCACGGTGTATGTGCGCAAGTATTACGCGGTGAGTTGAGACACGCGCGGCGCCAGTGGCGCGGGCAGGCGCTGGGCTTACCCGAGTGCGGTAAATCCGTTGCTCAGGTCCGCAATCAACTCATCCGGATTCTCCAACCCCACATGCAACCGCAACATCAGCCCGCCCTTCGACCAATCCGCCACCGAACGTGTGCCGTGTTGGTCCACCTGGGTCACCAGGCTCTCGTACCCACCCCACGAATAGCCCACGCCAAACAGCGTCAGCGCTTTCACGAAATCGTCTACCTGCGCTTGATCGACGGCCTTGAATTCGAAACTCAGCAATCCGTTACAGCCATGGCAGTCGCGCTTCCACAGGGCATGCCCAGGGTCTTCAGGCAGTGCCGGGTACATCACCCGCGCGACCTGCGGGTGCTGCTGCAACCACAACGCCACGTGCATGGCGTTTGCCTGATGCATCGCCAGGCGGGCTGAGAGGGAGCGGGCGCCGCGCAGGATGAGGTAGGCGTCGTCGGGGCTGACGGTGTTGCCGACGGCGGTGCACATCTTTTTCAACGCCGGCCAGTGGGCCTCGGTGACGCTGACGCTGCCCATCATCACGTCGGAATGGCCGCCGACGTATTTGGTCAGGGCCATGAGCGAGATGTCCGCACCCAGTTCCAGTGGCCGGTACAGCACGCCCGAGCCCCAGGAGTTATCCACCGCCAGCAGCAGGCCGCGGGCCTTGCACAGCGTCGAGAGCGCCGGCAGGTCGCACATCTCGAAGGCCAGGGAGCCCGGTACTTCGGCGTAGATCATGCGGGTGTTGGGTTTGATCAACGATTCGATGTCGCTGCCGTCGGCGGCGTAGTAGTCGTACTCGATATCGAAGGCGTCGAGCAGGGTGCGCGCCAGGCGCCGGACCGGGGTGTACACGGCATCGGTGATCAATACGTGCTCGCCGGGGCGCAGAAAGGACTGGAACATCTGTGCCACGGCGGCCAGGCCGGTCGCGTACAGGCAGGTGCCGTGGGCGCCTTCGAGACGGTTGATCACGTCTTCCAGGGCGAAGGCGGTGGGGTTGCCGTTGGCGCCATAGGTGAGCGAACGGGTGGGGCCGCCGACGGCGCGTTCGGCCGCGCGTATGGCCTCCAGGTCCTTGAACAGCACGGTGCTGACACGGGTGATGGGCGGGTTGACCGGCAGCCAGTCACCGCTGCCGGCAAAGCGGCCTGCCTGGACGAGGTCGGTGGCGGCGCTGCGCGGTTTTTCCTGGGACATGGGGGCTCCTGGGGGGTGGAGGTATTGGGGGATGGCGTAGCTATAGCATAAATGGCTGGCACCCGGGCTGCGCGGATGGGGGGGTTGGGATTGGGGAATGTGGTGCGTCCCCAGTCCAGACAGGGATCAGTGCGCCAGCAACAGGGCATAGCCGAGGAGCATCAGGCACCACCCCAGTATCGGCTGAAACGCCAACCGCCACGCCCACGCCAGCGGGTCGAACCCCATGCCGTGCACATAGCCGATGGACACCCCCCACAACACCAGCATCAGGCTGCCATGGCTATAGCCGCCCTGCCCGTCCAGCAACAGCGTGGGCTGCACCAGCAGCACCACGCTGAGCGGCACGCACAGCAGCAGCGACAGCGCCCGACTCCAGGCGCCGCGCCATGCACACCGCGCCTCAGTCAGCATGACCAGGCTCCGCGTCCAGGCAGTTGGACGCCTCCAGCCACAGGGCGTTGATGATGCCGAAGCTGCAAGCCAGCAACACGCCGAGAATCCAGGCGAAATACCACATGGCAGATGCTCCTCAATAAAGTCCGTAGGGGTTTTCTTCGATATGCGCGGTGGTGGTGCGACCCCACATCTTCACGTAACACCAGGTGGTGTAGCAGAGGATGATCGGCACGAACACGGCGGCCACCACCAGCATGATGGTCAGCGTCAGGCGGCTCGACACCGCGTCCCAGATCGTCAGGCTCGCGGCCGGGTTGAAGGTCGAAGGCATGATGAACGGGAACAGCGCGAAGCCTGCGGTGCAGATCGCGCCAACGATGGCCAGGCTGCTGCCCAGAAACGCCAGCCGTGGCGAACGACCACTGGCGGCCAGCAAGGCCAAAACGCCACCCAGCACGCCCAGCAGCGGCGCCACGGCGGTGATCGGGTAACGTTGATAGTTGCCCAGCCAGCCCGGATTGCCTGTCACTACGGTCTTGTCCAAGGGATTGAGTGCGGCCGATGGATCGAAGCTGGAGGTAATCACCATGCCATCGATACCGCCCAGCGCCAGCCACAGGCCTGCGCCCAGAAAGGCGATGAGAAACACCAACGCCAATACCTGCACCGCCCGCCGCGCGCGCTGGGCAATGGCGCCTTCGGTGCGCAGCATCAGCCAGCTGCCGCCGTGCATCGCCAGCATGCTCAGGCTGACCACGCCGCACAGCAGCGCGAACGGTGCGAGCAACTGCCAGAAGCTGCCGTGATAGCTGGAACGCAGGCTGTCATCGAGTTCCAGCGGCACGCCCAGCAGCAGGTTGCCAAAGGCTACGCCGAACACCAGCGACGGCACCAGGCCACCGACGAACAGCCCCCAGTCCCAGCTCTGGCGCCAGCGAGTGTTGTCGAGTTTACTGCGGTAGTCGAAGCCCACCGGCCGTACGAACAGCGCGAACAGCACCAACAACAACGCCCAGTAGAACCCCGAGAAGGCCGCGCCATACACCAGCGGCCAGGCGGCGAACAAGCCGGCCCCGGCGGTAATCAGCCAGACCTGGTTGCCGTCCCAGTGCGGGGCGATGGTGTTGATCACCACGCGGCGCTCGTTGTCGCTACGGCCCACCAGCGGCATGAGGATGGCGGCGCCGAGGTCGAAGCCATCGGTCACGGCGAAACCGATCAGCAGAACGCCGACCAGCACCCACCAGATCAGCTTGAGTGTCTGGTAATCAAACATGTTGAGGGACTCCCTTGAGGATCACGGCAGGCTTGGCAGCGACGTCTTGCTCATAGTGATAGCGACCGGTATGCAGGCTACTCGGCCCCAGGCGCGCGAACTTGATCATCAGGTACATCTCGATCACCAGCAGCACGGTGTAGAACGCCACCAGCGCCAGCAGCGAGCCCCAGATGTCCCCGGCGGACAAACTGGACGCCGACAGATGCGTAGGCAGCACTTCGCCGATCGACCACGGCTGGCGCCCATGCTCGGCCACGAACCAGCCGGTCTGAGTGGCAACCCACGGCAGCGGCAGGCTGATCACCGCCCATCTCAGCAGCCAGCGCTTGCGGTGCTCGTTTTTGCGCGCCGAGGCGTAGAAGGCACAGGCGAACAGCGCCAGCATCAACAGGCCGCTCAGCACCATCAGGCGGAAAGTCCAGAAAATCGACGCCACGCCGGGGATGGTATCCAGCGCTGCCTGCTTGATCTGCGCATCGCTGGCGTCCACCACCTTGTCGGTGTATTTCTTCAGCAGCAGGCCGTAGCCCAGGTCCCTCTTCACCGCGTCGAAGGCCGCTATGGTCGGGCCGCTATGGTCACCGCCACGCAGTAGGGTCAGCAGTGCATAAGCCTGCATGCCGTTGCGCACCCGTTGCTCGTGCTCGACCACCAGGTCCTTGATACCGGTGACCTGTTTGTCCACCGAGCGCGTGGCGATAATGCCCATCACGTAGGGGATCTTGACCGCATAGTCGGTGCGCTGCTCGGCCTGGTTGGGCAAGCCGAACAGGGTAAAGGCAGCCGGTGCCGGCTCGGTGTCCCACTCGGCCTCGATGGCTGCCAGCTTGGTCTGCTGCACGTCGCCGATCTCGTAGCCGGATTCGTCACCGAGGATGATCACCGACAGGATCGAGGCCATGCCGAACGCCGAGGCGATGGCGAACGAGCGCCGCGCAAAGCCGACATCGCGCCCGCGCAGCAGGTAGAAGCTGGAGATCGCCAGCACGAACACCGCGCCGGTCACGTAGCCCGACGCCACGGTGTGGACGAACTTCACCTGGGCCACCGGGTTGAAGATCAGCGCGCTGAAGCTGGTGAGCTCCATGCGCAGGGTGACGAAGTTGAACTCCGCGCCCACCGGGTTCTGCATCCAGCCATTGGCGATCAGAATCCACAGCGCCGACAGGTTCGAGCCCAGCGCCACCAGCCAGGTCACGCCCAGGTGCTGGACCTTGCTCAGGCGCTCCCAGCCGAAGAAGAACAGGCCGATGAAGGTCGACTCGAGGAAGAACGCCATCATCCCTTCGATCGCCAGCGGTGCACCGAAAATGTCGCCCACGTAGTGGCTGTAGTAGGCCCAGTTGGTGCCGAACTGGAACTCCATGGTCAGCCCCGTGGTGACCCCGAGGGCGAAATTGATGCCGAACAATTTGCCCCAGAACTGGGTCATGTCCTTGTACACCTGCTTGCCGGTCATGACGTAGACCGACTCCATGATCGCCAGCAAAAACGCCATGCCGATGGTCAGGGGCACAAACAGGAAGTGATAGAGCGCAGTCATGGCGAATTGCAGCCGAGACAGGTCGACGACTGATTCAGAGATCATTGCGGGTTCTTCTCAGGTAAGACGGTGGGAGCGCCCAGCAAGTGCTGGGCAACAGAATCGCGTTCGTCCATGAGCGGTGCCGGGGTGGCGAACCACAGCGTGTGAATCCCCATGAGCAGTGCCAGCTTGACCAGCACAATCACAGCGATTTCGCGGGCCAGCGGGGTTTTTAGAAAAGCGAAATGGCTTGCCATGACAGATACTCGATGAGGTCGTTGCATCTTCGAGCAACCCTTGGGCGCTTCTGTTGATCCAAGTCAAAAGGCCACTGCGCACCCCACTGCGGCATGGCGCCACAGGCATCACCGCTCCGGGGGGTGCCGCGCGCTAGAATGCCCCTCGACCGCCGAGACAGGACCGATAACCGATGAGCTTGATCGACCGCCTCTACCGGACCCTTAACCCCGCCAGGGATCCGAACCTGAGCGCCGCCTTCGCGCACAGCGACGACCACCTGCCGACCCTGTGGCTGCTGGGCAAGACCGGCGCCGGCAAGTCCTCGCTGATCCGCGCCCTCACTGGCCTGGACCGCATCGAGGTGGGCTCGGGCTTTCGCCCCTGCACCCTGACCTCGGCGCAGTACCGCTTCCCGGCGCAGACCCCGGTGCTGGCGTTCATGGACACCCGCGGCCTGGCCGAGGCCGACTACGACGCCAGCGCAGACATCGCCAACTGCGAGGCCGCCAGCCACGCCCTGATCGTGGTGATGAAAGCCGAAGACCCTGAACAATCCCAGGTGCTGCGCGCGCTCAAGCAGATTCGCCGCTCGGGCAAGATCCGCGATTTGCTGCTGGTGCACACCGGCATCCAGCAGGTGGCGGATGGCGACGAGCGCCAGCGCTGCATTCGCCACAATCAGCAGCAGGTCGAGGCGGTGTGGGGCGAGGTCGACAGCGTAGCGGTGGATTTCGTCGGCATCGACGGTCAGCCCTATGGCCTGGCGGCCCTGACCGAGAAACTCGGCGAGCGCCTGCCGATCATCACCGAACTGTTCGACGATCGCGGCCACGCCAACGTCGAGGAGCAGAACTTCCAGCAGCTCAAGCGTGAAATCATGTGGTACGCCGGGGCGGCCGGGGCCACCGATGCGGTACCTGCGCTGGGGTTGGTGTCGGTGCCGGCGCTGCAACTGAAAATGCTCCACAGCCTGGCCAATCGCTACGGCCTGGTGTGGAGCAAGCGCTTGCTGGCCGAATTCGGCACCGCCATGGGCGCCGGCTTCGGCCTGCAATACGCCTCGCGCCTGGGCCTGCGGCAGCTGGTCAAGTTGATCCCGGTGTATGGGCAAACGGTGGGGGGCGCTTCGGCGGCGGTTGCCAGCTATTGCTACACCTACGCGCTGGGGCGGGCGGCGTGCCTGTACTTCTATCGGGCCAAGCGCGGCGAGACGGTGTCATCCGAGGTCATCAACGCGCAGTTCAAGCAGGCGTTCGAGCACATCTTGCCGGTTGCCCGGGATGAACAGCCACCCACTGACACGCCTAACAACGAGAAGCCTTCATGAAGAGAACCGTCAACGGCTTGGCCGCCATGGCGCGGATGTCCGATCGGTTGATGCCCTTCGCTCTGCTGTCGCTGGGCATTCCGCTGTTGCTGCTGGCCGGCTTCGGGCTGTATGGACTGTTTCGCTATGGCTACTGGCTGGCGTTTTTGCTGGCGCTGCTGGTGAGCACGCTGTTGGTCAGCGTCGGCCTGTGGATCGCCCGGCGGCGCATGACCGCGCGGGTGGCGCCGGCCGTCGAGCAGGCCGCGCAAAAGGCGCCGAAAATCCCCGATTACTGGTTGGCGCGGGATCAACAGATACACCAGCAGATGCTGCCCGAACTGCTCGACATCCTTAACGCCAGCCCCGACTGGCAACAGCTGCCGGACAACGGTTTGAAGGTGATACGCCGGGTCGCCGAGCTGTATCGCAGCGGTGCCAAGCGCGCGCACTGGGCGTTTACCGCCCCGGAGCTGCTGGCCATCGTCGAGCAGGTCAGCCGCCGTTATCGGCGCGTGCTCAAGACCCATGTGCCGGGGGTCGACCATCTGCGCCTGTCGACCCTGATGACCGTCAACGAGCACCTCGACCGCTTCGGGCCCTGGGCCATGAAGGCCTTCAACACCTACCGCGCGCTGCGCATGGTCACCCCGGACGGGCTGATGGCCGAAGTGCTCAGCCAGCTGCGTGGCGAGGTGTTCCACGGCCTGAGTGATGAACTGCAAGGGCGCCTCAAGTACCTGTTGATGCTCGAGGTGTTGCGCGCCTCCATCGATTTGTACGGCGGGCATTTCCGCTTCGACGAGGACGAATTGAAAACCAGCGAGGCCGGGCGCGAGGATGCCGAACGGCTGGCCGCGCCACTGGAGCCGATCCGGATCGGCTTCATTGGCCAGGTGGGCGCGGGCAAGTCATCGCTGATCAATGCCTTGACCGGCGGCATGCGCGCCGAGGTCAGCGCGCTGCCCGCCACCGATGGGGTGCAGGTGTATGACTGCCGTATCGACGGCGATACCGCGCTGCGGCTGGTGGATCTGCCGGGGCTCAATGGTGAGGTCAAGACCGAAAAGCTGCTGTTCGAGCAGGTCCGCGACTGCGATCTGTTGCTGTGGGTGCTCAAGGCCAATCAGCCGGCCCGAGCGCTGGACCAACAGCTGCGGCGTCGTTTGGATGACTGGTTTGCCTTGGCGAAGAATGTCGATCACCGTCCGCCGACGGTGATCGGGGTGTTGAGTCAGATCGACAAGCTGAGCGCTGATCCGCAGGCGCCGGTGATCGCCGAGGCGGTGGCGTTCAATCGCGAACTGTTGGGGTTGCCGCAGGTGGTGGCAGTGTCGGTGCTGCCGACGCCGGTGAATCTGCAAGCGTTGCAGCGGTTGCTGCTGGAGGGCTACAACAGCGCGGCGAATGTGCAGCTGAATCGGCGGCGGCGCGAAGCCGGAGAGTTTTCGGTGGGGCGGGAAGCGGAGCGGGTGCAAAAGGCGGCGAAGGGGTTGTTCAGTCTTTGGCAGAGCTGAGAATCGCGGCGCATTTACCGGCCTCTTCGCCGCCGAACGCGCAACCTTGCTCCCACAGGTGTACAGAGCCAATGTCGTACACCTGTGGGACAAGGTTGCGCATCCGGCGGCGTCAGCTCAATCAACGCAGATCCTAGGGCTTGCCCTGCTGTTGCCATCCTCCGCCCAGCGCCAGGAACAGATTGATCTGCTGCATCGCCACCTGAGTGTTCGCCGCCGCCAACTGGGCGCGCACGTCGGTGTACGTCCGGGTCGCCTGCAGATCCGCCAGGAACGATTCACGCCCGGACATATAGAACTGGTGCGTCTGGTCTGCCGCCTGTTTTGCCGACGTCGCCGCATCGGCCAACGCGTCGCGGCGGTCCAGCAAGGCGGTGTACTGCGCCAGGCCGGTCTGGGTTTCGCGGATGGCGTTGAGCACGGTGTTGTCGAAGTTCGCCAAGGCTAATTGGGTGTTGGCCTCGGCCAGGTGAATCCGCGCACGCGCGCCGTTGCTCGGTACAGTCCAGTTGATCAGCGGGCCGAAGCCCCAGCGATTGCTCGACGGCTCGTTGAGCGAATCGAGCAGGCCCACGGTGCCCACCGTCGCGCCGAAACTGATGTCCGGATACAACTGCCCCGTCGCCACGCCGATAGTCGCCGTGGCCGCCGCCAGCTTGCGCTCGGCCTGGCGGACGTCTGGGCGACGCTTGAGCAATTCGGCGCCCTGGCCCACCGGCAGCACCTGCGCGATGTGCGGCAGCTCGGCGCAATCGGCGGTGCCGGCCGGCAGTTGCGCCAGCGGCTTGGCCAGCAGCATCGACAGCTGGAACATCCCCGTCTGGCGGGCGGCTTCATACTTGGGCAGGTCAGCGCGCAGGGACTTGAATTGCGTCTGCGTGCGTGTCACCTGGGTTTCGTCGCCGCGGCCGGCATCCCGCAGGCGCGTCGCCAGGCGCACACCTTCTTGCTGCAGATCCAGCGACTGCTGGGCGATATTGCGCTCCTCGTTCGCCGCGCAGATCTGCGTGTAAGCCCGCACCACGTCGGCGACCACGGTAATGCGCGCGGTATCGGCCGCTGCCTGCGCCGCATCGGCATTGGCATTAGCTGCCTCGACGCCACGCTTGAGCGTGCCCCAGAGGTCGAACTGATAGGAGGTCTTGATCGAGAACGCACCGAGGTTGCCCACCGGCACTTTTTCGGTCAACAGAAACGCCTGTCCTGATTCCTGCAGGCGCTGCACTTCGCCACTCGCGGAGGTGGTAAAGCCCCCTTCGGCATTGGCCTCATCGACCTGAAACTGCGCCCGGCTCAGGTTCGCCGCCGCCACGCGCAAATTGGTGTTGGAGGCCATTGCCTGGTGCACCAGCTCGTCGAGGCGCGGATCGTTGTACATCCGCCACCAATCCGCCGGCACCGGCGCCGACACAACATTGCTGTCTTCCCCGGCCAGATCGCCTTGCAGGTCGGCGCGGTTGATCGCGGCATTCTTGGGCAGCGTGTAATCGGGGCCGACGGTCGAACACGCGGCCAGCATCAAGCTCAAGCACAAGCACAAGACACTCAGACTGCCAGCGGCTTTCATTGGGCCGCTCCTGCCGGGTGCGCATCGCCATGGCCGTCGCCATCGGCAATGATCGACACGGTCGCCGTACGGCCCGCGATCATGCGGAAGTCCTTGGGCAGGTCGTCGAAGGCGATGCGCACCGGAATCCGCTGCGCCAGGCGCACCCAGCTGAACGCCGGGTTGACGTTAGGCAGCAGGTTGCTGCCAGCGCTGCGGTCGCGGTCTTCGATGCCGGCGACGATGCTCTGCACGTGGCCGGTCAGGCGCGTGTTATCGCCCATCATGCGGATATCGACCTGCTGCCCGACATGGATCTGCGACAGCTTGGTCTCTTCGAAATAGCCTTCGATGTGGAACGAGGCGCTGTCCACGACCGAGAGCACTGCGCGGCCGGCACTGACGAATTCGTGGGCGCGTGGCGCACGGTCGTTGAGGAAGCCGTCGACCGGGCTGCGGATCACCGAGCGGTCGAGGTTGAGCTGCGCGGCGTCCACCGCCACCTGCGCTTCGTTGACCGCCGATTGCGCACGCAACTCGCGGGACTGGCTTTCTTCCAGTTGCTCGCGCGCCACCAGATTGCCGAGGCCATGGTTACGCTTGTTCTCGCGTTGTGCCTGGGCCAGGGTTTCCTTGCGGTCGGCCAGGCTGGCCTGGGCCTGGCGCAGGGCCAGCTTGAAGCGATCCTGGTCGATGGTGAACAGCACGTCGCCGCGCCTGACCACCTGGTTGTCGCGCACGTCGACTTCCTGGATCAGCCCGGACACGTCCGGGGCGACCTGGATCACGTCGGCACGGATGTGACCGTCGCGCGTCCAGGGGGCATACATGTAGTACATGACCATGCGCCATACCACCACGCAGGCAAAGGCGACGACGAGCAAGGTAAGAATCAGACGGCCAAGGGTCAGCAGGGGTTTTTTCATGTCATGAGGCTTCGGCAGATGGCATCCACTGCGCCGAGCAGCACAGCGTAGAGAGCGACGTTGAATAAAGCCCGGTGCCAGACCAGGCGATAGAAATGGGCACGGTTCAAGACGCCGTGTACCACCAGAAACACACCGTAGGTGATCGCCATGATCACCAGCAGCGTTGGCAGGAACACCCCGCCGACATCCAGTTCACCAATCATAGGGGGGCTCCATCGAGGCCGTGCGGCGGATGTTGTTCGGCCTCCGTTGCATCGATCACGACTTCCACGCCCGGTAACAGTGCCAGGCGCAAACCACTCAATGCGTGCAACAAATGAACGCGCGCCTGCGCGCCCTCTACGCCGACACCTTGCACGTTCAGCGCGCGGCGGGCACGGTCCATGGTCATCAACAGACCCATGGGGGCCGGGACTCGTTCACGCGCCTTGAGGCACGCCGAGAAGTACCGGCCGACCTCTTTCAACACCTGGCGCAACAGCAGCCGCGACTCGTTCGGCACTCGCGGCGCATAGGCCAGGATATCCAGCAGATTGAGCGCCACGCGCACGTCACGCAGCGCGGCACCGGTGTCCTGCCCCGTCTGTGCCAGACGCGGCAGCTGCTGCATCAGGCGATCGAGCATGCGGATGCCGGTGCGTCGTTGCTTGGCCAGGGTCGAGCGCTCGCTGAGGCCGGCGATGTCCTTCCAGCTGAAATAGGTCAAGCGCTTGGCCGCCAGCTCGGTGCCGAACGGGCGCATGATCATGGTCCAGCCAAAGGCGAACGCCAGCCCCACCGGCCCTGCCAGGTTGGAGTTGATGAAGGTGAAGAAATCCGCCGAGTAGGTTTCCTGCAAACTGATGAAGGTCGCGGTATTCACCAGCGACAGCAAGGTCGGCAGGTAGAACTTGGGCTGCAGCGTCAGGGTACCCACCGCGATCATCGGCACCGCGAACACCAGCACCAGCATGGGGAAATCGTGAACCATGGGCAAGATGAGAAACAGATAAAGGCTGGCCGCGATGACCGATACGGCGGTCCAGGTCATGAACCGATAGATCTGCGGTGCAGGGTCATCCATCGCTGCGAAAAAACTGCACGAAACGCCCGCCAGAATCACCGCGCTGCCGCCGTCCTGCCAGCCCATGTAAATCCATATCAGCGAGCCGACGATGATTGCCGAAATGGCCGTGGACGCCGAATAGAGCATCAGGCCACGATCGTAGAACGGCTTCAGGCGGCCCAGCCGCCAGTGCCGGTAGACCGCCCGCCATGGCACGCGACTGTCGGTGCGAATGGCGAACTCCAGCGACCGGCAGTCCTGCCACAGGTCGATCCATTCGGTCAGCCGGAACAGCGCATTGGACAGCAGCAACTGGCGACGATCGTCCAGCGCCTGCTCATCGGGCTGCAGCGCATCGATGCGCGCATGCAATTGCTGCCAGGCGGTTTCGTCGGGCCGGATGGCCGTCTGCTCCAGCCATTGCTGGCAGTGTTCGAGCAACGGCGCCATGGCGTCGACCAGTTCAGGGGTACGCCGCTCGATGGCGACCAGCGCATCGTCCAGCGCATCGATGACCGGCAGCAGGTGAATCATGCGTCCGCGCAATTCCTGGATATTACGCAGCAACTGCGGGCGAGAGCCTTCGTGGGGCAACTGGCCGATCATCAGTTCCAGCGAATTGAAGGTCGGCACCATGGAGGCGCGCAGGCTGCCGACCTCATCGGCCTTCACGGTGCGGGAAAGGAAGCGGGCGCTGTAGGCCGTGGCCTCGGTGAACCACTTGCCGATTGCCCCTTCGACCACGGGCGCCAGGCGCCTGGGCCAGAACACCGCCCCCACCACCGCCGCACAGACGATGCCCAGGCAGATTTCCTGAAAGCGCGCCGAGGCGATATCGAACACGGCTGTGGGGTTATCCACCACCGGAAAGGCGATCAGCGGCATGGTGTAACCGGCGAGCATGAACGCATAGCTGTTGGCGGTGCGCACGTGCAGCGAGATGAACAGCAGCGTCCCGGTCCAGAACGCCACGATGCACGACAACAATATGGGGCTCTGGCCGAACAGCGGCACACAGACCACCGCCGCAGCCGCGCCGAGGAAGGTCCCGACTGCACGGTACACGGCCTTGGAACTGGTCGGCCCGACGAAGGGGCTGGAGACAATGTAGACGGTCGCCATGGCCCAGTAGGGCCGAGGCATTTCCAGGCGCATGCCGATGTACAGCGCCAGCATTGAGGCAATGAAGGTGCGCAGGCCGTAAAACCAATCCTTGAGGGGCGGAATGTCGCTCATGAATCCTTTCAAGACAGATCCGCCAACGGGCCCGGGCTGGCCTCTTCAAAGGCGCGAACGACGCGCAGGGCCGCCTCGAGATCGGCGGGGGCAATATCCTTGAGTACATCGCGACGCAGGCGCACCAGCTCCGACTCGATGGATTCGGCCAATTCGCGACCCGTGGCGGTCAGGCTCAGGGCCTTGGCGCGACGATCGGTCGGATCTTCGGTACGCACCACGAAGCCCGAGCCGCACAACTGATCGAGCAGCCGCACCAGCGATGGGCTTTCGAGGCCGGCCGCCTGGGCCACGGCCACCTGACGCACACCGTCGCCGAGCCGCACGATGATCAGCAACGGCACGGCGCAGGCTTCGGAGATGCCATAGTTGGCGAGCGTGGTCTGGCAAATCCGCCGCCAATGCCGCGCGGCGACCACCATGCCACTGCTGATGTTGAGATGGAGCTTGTCGAGGTTCATGGACCGAGCGTCATGGGCAGAGAGTTGACTATGGATATTCATAGTTTGCTAACTATCTATATTCCGGCAAGGTGCGCTTGTAGTCAATAGTTACAATTTGCCTGCATCACTCATCGGCAATGGTGCTTTATCTCGCCGGCGAACCCGCCATCACGGCCTGACCCACGTCAGGTCTCGTGCTAAAGCAGCGGCGGCCGCCAGCAGCTGTGCATCGTCGCGCAAGGCCCCGATGACTTGCAGACCAACGGGCAACTCCCCCGCCGCCCGGTCCAGCGGCAGATTGACCTGAGGCAGACCAAACGCGGTCCACAGCTTGATCAGGTCCGAGGGACCGGTGCTGCCCAGTCCCGCCAGCGCGACCGTTGGGCAACTGACACACAGCAACGCGTCGTACTCGCCGATGATATCCGCCAGCACGGGTGCCTGCTTGGCCAGGCGCGCCTTCGCTTCGGCCTCGGCGGCCCAGGCGATCGACTGTCCGTGCTCGATCATTTCCCGAGTGGAGGCGCTAATGCGCGAGGCGTCGGTGGCGTATTCCTTGGCCAACGAGCGGGCGCCTTCGCAGTCGTTGATCAATGCGTGGTCAGTGAAGACGGTGTCGAACAGCGGAGGCAGCACCACTTCCGCAATGCGATGGCCCGCATCGCGCAATCGCGCCATGGCCTGCCGCGCAGCCTCGCGGACGTCAGGGGATACGCTGTCCCAGCGCGAAGTGCGACAAAAACCCAGGTGTAGCGAGGACCGCACGGTCGGCGCGGACGGCAGGCCAGGGATCAATACCCGCCCGAGCAGCGCCAGGTCGCGTACGGAGCGGCCATACCAGCCGACCGTGTCGAAGCTGGGAGCCAGCGGCTTGATGCCCTCTAGAGATACCAGCCCGAAAGACGGTTTGAAGGCGTGCACGCCACAGAAGGCCGCAGGCTTGATCAACGAACCCGCCGTCTGCGTGCCCAGCGCCACGGGAAAGAAGCCCGCCGCCATACCGGCCGCCGATCCCGCACTGGAACTGCCAGGCGTACAGCGCAGATCATGAGGGTTGCGGGTCGGGCCGGTGTGCATATAGGCGAACTCGGTGGTGTGGGTCTTGCCCATCACGACCGCACCGGCTTGACGCAGCAGCGTCACCACATGGGCGTCACGCGCCGGACGATGGCCTTGGTACAGGGGAGAAAAGTACTCAGTGGGGTAGTCGACGGTATCGAACATGTCCTTGACCCCCACCGTCAGCCCGGCCAGCGGCCCGCCGGTCGATTGCGCTGCCTGCTGACGCACGCGGTCCGCAGAAAAGCTGGCGAAGGCCTGCACATGGGGTTCGTGTTCGGCGATGCGCGCCAGAAAGCTCTCAGCAATGGCGCTGGCGGTCGCTTGGCCGCTGCCCACCGCGAGGGTGATGGCTGTCGCATCGGGATACGGGGCGATGAGCGTGCGCTGAAGGGAGATTTCATTGTTGTTATCGAATTGCATCTACTGGCTTCCTGTAAGCACTCAGGGCTGGGAAACCGAGTTTAGGCAAGGAAACCAAGGGGCATTGCGCCCCTTGTATTGCAATATGTTTAACGCACAGGTCGCTGAGGTAGGGTCAGATCAACCCAGTCTCTTCATCATTGATCAAATGGCTCAACCCACCCAGCGCCTCCCGAGCATTGGTGCGGTCGGTGAGCTTGGCCTGGGCCGCTTCCGGCAGGTCGGTGACGCGGATCACGCCCTTGCTGGTGAGCACCTGGATCAAGTCGTCCAGTACCCGGATCATGTCCAAGTCGGACTGCTTGAGCTGCTTGAGGCTGCCCTCGATGGCCGCGTTGGCGAACCATGTCTGGATCTCATGATTATCGGCTGGCAGCGTCTCGTTGGCTTCGGCATAGGCTGCCGCCTCCACACGCAACAACTGCCCGTTTGCGTCGCGCTGAACGTAGAACATGGCTCACCTCGGGAAGAAACTGCTGACCAGCATAGGTGTTTCTGGGACGGTCGCAAAGCCGCTGCGCCCGGTGGGTAAAAATCCAAAGAGCCGGCTCCCGCAGCCACCGCGCAAGGCAGAGGCTGTGGGAGCCGGCCCAAAAGTTACGGCTACCGATGCCGCCCTCCCCTGTGACGGGGCGGGCGGTGTCGGGTCTATCAGTGGTGATCGACCTTGATAGTCGGATCGGTACCGGCAACCAGCGACTTGATGGTGTCGTTGCTCCAGCTCACATTGTCGACGTGGATGGTGACATCCGCCGCGGCCGTGGCGATCTTGCCTGAGCTGTTGATGCTCAGGGTGGTGCCCGTGCTGTCGGTGGTCGCCTTGATGTAGTCGGAGATGTTGGTGACGGTCGCGGTCTGCAGCAGGTCGCTCAGGTCGAGTTTATCGCCCTCGGTGGTGCTGAAGTCCTTGATCACGTTGGTACCGGTATCGCCTTTGAGCCACATGAAGGTATCAGCGCCAGTGCCGCCCGACAGGATGTTGTTACCCGAGCCAGGGAGCAGGATGTCGTTGCCGGCGCCGCCCTGCAGCGTGTCGTTACCGCCCTGACCGAACAGGATGTCATTGCCATCGCCGCCCAGCAGGGTGTCGTTGCCACCGGTTGTCGAGACGTTCAGGGTGCCCGCCGTGGTGGCGATGGAACCGTTGAACTCGGTGATGTGGTTGGTGATGTACTGGTGCAGCGTTTCATCACTGACGCTGGAGGTGCTGTTCGTGGCCGAGGTCACATAGGCGCGCAGTGCTTCTGCGCCTTCCACCGCGGTGCCGCTGGTTGGGGTGAAGGTCACCATGTCGCCGAACAGAATGTCGTTGCCGGTCGAACCCGTCACGCTGTCATCACCCGCAGGTACGGCCGCCGTGCTGCTGTGGATGGCAGTGCCCAGGTCGCTGGCGCTGACGTTGTTCTGGATCACGCCGTCAGTGTCGAACTTGGCTAGCGTCGTGCCATCGACACTGCTGCCCAGACCAATGGCGTAGACGGTAGACGAGGCCTTGAGCGTCGCGAAATCGTCAGCCGCAGCGGTCACGGCTGCACTGGTGGTGCCCGAAACCGCATTCCCATTGGACAGGTACTCGTTGGGCTGACCGTCAGTGATGAAGTAGGTCAGGTTAGTCACACCGGTAGTCGTGTGCGTCGAGAACCAGGTATTGGCAGACTGGAACGCAGCTTCGTAGTCGGTCCGACCGCTGGCCGAATAGCTCTTCATCGTATTGATCAAGGTATCCAGCGCGTTGGCATCCGCCAGGTTGACGCTGACGGTGGAGACGACCTTGGTGCTGAAGTTTTCCAGGAACACGTTCACCGTACCGGCATGGTCGCCGGTCAGGCTGCTCTTCAGATCATTGAAGACTTGAGTGAGTTGGGAAATCGCGACGCTGAGTGCGCTCTTGCCCGTGCCCGAAACGGTGCCGCTCATCGACCCCGAGGTATCGACGATGAATGCCAGGTTGTAGCTGGCACCCTTGACCAACTGGGTGCCGCTGACGTCGCCGACCATGATGGTATTGGCGCCGCTGGAGGCCGTCTGGGTGTCGGTACCCGCCCCACCGGTTTGCGTGGCGAAGGTCTCGGCCGCCACGGTAATAGTGGTGGTTGCCGCCGCCGACTTGGCATTCAGAGCGCCGGTGCCGTCATCGACCGTCACGGTGACGGTGCGGGTGCTTTGCGCGGCTGGCGTGCCAGTGCTGGTGGTGTCATAGCCGTTGTTGCTATAGGTCACCGCCTTGATGGCTGCCTGGTAGTCCGCGTAAGTCCCGGTCCCGCTCAGGGTCACGACGATGCTGCTGCCCGACGTCGCTACGGTGCCAGTGATGCCGCTCGGCAAGGTGCCGAACGCCAGCGAGTCGCCCGCCGTCGCACTGTTCAAGGTGATCGTCGCGCCTGCGACGGTGCCGGTACCTTGGGTATCGGTAATGGTCGCATCGGTGTCAGCGATCGATACCGCCGTGCCTGGTGTGGCGTAGGCAACTGCGTAATCGTTGTTGGTCGCACCGCTGCTGTTGTTGAGGTCAAGGTCAATGGCCGGCGCGAAGTTGGCCTGGTCGACGGTGACCACGAACGAGGTCTGGCTCGACGCGGTACTGTTGTTGCTGCCTTCGATCGACGTTCCGGTGACCACTACGGTGATGGTCCCGACGTAGTTGGTCGGAGCCTTCAGGGACAGATTGCTCAGGTCCGCGTTGGTCACGGTGTAAGTGCCGTCCGTGTTCGCGGTCAGCGCCGTGGCACCCGAGTAGATCTGAGTACCTGTTGGCAGGCCGCTCAAGGTCACGCTGTGGGTTTCCGAGCCATCGTTGTCGGAGAAGGTCGCCGTGATCGCGCTGAGCTTGATCAGGGTGTTTTCCATCCCGTGGTTGATCGACGAGGCGGTGTAGAAGCCCTCGCCGTTCGAGCCGTTGAGCGCCGACAAGGTCACACCGTTGGCCGCGGCATCGGCGGTGCTGGTGTAGGTGATCAGGCCGCTGCCGGACAGGCTGGTAGCGGCGGCACCGTCGACCGAGACCTGCAGGTTGTAGTTGCCTGGGCCGGATTGATTGTAGTGGTAGATATCCAGGGTGTAGTAGCCCGATACCGTCGGCGTGAAGCTGCCGGTGATCGCACCTGAATTGTTGCCCCAGGTCGCCGTGGCGGCCAGCTTGCCACCCAAGGTCACGGCGAAGCTGTCATCCGCCGTGCCGCTGAAGGTGTAGACCTTGCCGGCGGTCAGGTACACCAGGCCGGTGGCTTCGGTCGCAGTGCCCGCAGTGACGCTGTTGCTGGTAGTGGTACCGGTGGTGTGCGTGGAGTTGAAGTCCTTCACCACCGTGCCGGACGTGGTCGCCGTGTGGCTGGCCGCGTAGGTGTTGATGTCGCCAGTCAACGTGGTACCGGTGATGCCGTTACCGTTGGTGCCGAAGGTGGTCTTGCCGGCGCTGTCGAGCACATAGGTGCTCAATAGCAGGCCAGTCGACGTCTGCGTTGGCAGCGCGACCGACAAGGTCGGCGCATCGGCCACGGCATTGAGGTCGATGGTCACGGTCTTGACCGCACTGAGGCCATTGTTGGCAGCACCGCTGCCATCGGTGGCCTGGAAGCTCAGCTGGGCGTAGTCATGCTGGTTGTTGCCCACACCATTGGCGACGTTGCCGTTGCTCGACTCGTTGAGGGCCGGGACGAACTGCAGGCTGCTGGCCGAGGTGAACACCTTGGCGGCTGAACCACCCTGCAGATCGGCAGCGGTCAGGGTGACCCAGGTGGTACCGACCAGATACTGCACCGAGCCGTTGGCTGGCAACGCGGTGAAGACGATACCCAGGCTCGAAGCCGGGCTGTCGACATCGGCGACGCCGAAGGTCGACCAGGCGATGGCCTTGGCGGTGTCTTCAGTACCGGTGATGGTGCTGTTGACTGCGGTGGGTGCATCGTTGACTGCAACCACGGTGATGCTGTTGCTTTCCGAGCCAGTCAGCAGGGTAGTGGTGTTGCCGCCATTGTCAGTAGCGACCACGGAGACGTTACGAGTACCCGCAACTGGCGTATCACCCGGTGCCGCGAAGGTGATCGAAGAGATCAGCGCTTTGTAGGCGGCGATATCGGCGGTGCCGGTCAGGGTGTAGGTCACGGTGCCGTTAGCGATCGAACCGGTAGCCGCGACCGCGATGCCGTTTTGCGCACCGATGGCCACAACGTCGCCAACCTGCAGGTTGGTCAAGGTCACGACGACCTTGCTCAAGGTGCTGTCATCAGCATCGGTGATCGCCAGGGCGCCGACAGCCGATTTGGCGGCATCGCCTTCGGTAAAGGTCACGTTGCTGCCGGCCACGACCGGTGCATCGTTGACCGCACTGACGCTGATCACCGAAGTCGCGGTGTTCGACGCCAGGCCATCATCGTCTTTCACGACAACCGTCACCGAACGTGCCGTGGTGTCAGGGTTGGCGCTGGTGTTGTTGTAGGTGATCGAGTCGATCAGGTTCTGATACGTCGCCTTGGTTGCAGTACCGGTCAGGGTAACGGCGATGCTGCTGGCAGTGCCGGTAGCCGGTGTGCTGACGATGTTCCAGGTGATGCCGTTGGTGGTACCTGAGGTCGAAGTCGAGCTGCCAATGTTCAGGACATCGGATGCTTTGGCGTTGGTCAGGGTGACGGTAGCGCCACTCAGGTTGTCACTGTCGACATCGGTGATCAGAGCGTTAGCCACGATGGCAACCGCACCGCCTTTCTCGGTGAAGCCGGTGGTGGTATCGGCCGTGGTGGTGTTGCTCGGGCTCAAGTCCAACACAGGCGCATCGTTGACGTTGACGACATTGACGGTAACGGTCGCCGTCGAGGTCAAACCACTCGGATCGCTGATGGTGTAGCTGAAGCTCGCGGCGCCTTGGTAGTTGGTCTCTGGCGTGTACACGACGTTGCCGGTAGCAGCGTTGTAGACCACGGTGCCATGGGTGTCGCTGGTGGCAGTCACGCTGTCGATCTTGATGACGTCATGATCAGGATCGCTGTCGTTGCTCAGCAAGTCGGCGCCCTTGATCACCAGCGGGGTTTCTTCCAGCGTGGTCAGGGTCGAGTGCGTCAGCGTCCCCGCAGTGGAGCCCAGGGTGCTGTAGGTATTGCCGCCATCGGTGCTCACCTGCACCAACAGTTTGGCGACGCCACCTTGATCCCAGTAGACGATCTGGATGTCGTGCGCGCCAGCGGTGCTACCGGTCGTGAAGGTGCCGATATTCGACGTGGCGCTCTGGTTCTGGCTGACCGAAACCACCGCCTTGCCGTCGATGAGGACGGTGTAGCCGTCATCCGCAGTGACTTTGAAGGTGTAGGTGGTGTTGGCGTTCAGGTTGACCTTGCCGAACAGTTCGACGATCACATCCGAGGTGTTCGGCTGAGTGCCGACAACGTTGGTGGCGTTAGTCCCGTTGGTGCCAAGGAACGTCGCGAGGTCGCCGCTGCTGCCCAATGGACCATTGACGGCATAGTTCAGCTGGGTCGCCGAGAAGGTCACATCCGGCGTGTGCGCGGCGATGTAGTCCGTGGCCTGCTTGATAGTGCCCAGGTTCGGTTGCGTAGTGTTGTTCTGCGCGTAGCCGTAGTAGTTGGCTTGCAGGCCGGCAATGTTGAGGGCCGGAACGTCGTTTACCGCGATAGGTGCATCGTTGACCGCCACCACGGTGATGCTGTTGCTTTCCGAACCAGTCAGCAGCGTGGTGGTGTTACCGCCGTTGTCGGTAGCGACGACCGAGACGTCACGGGTACCCGCGACTGGGGTGTCGCCCGGTGCAGCGAAGGTGATCGACGAGATCAGCGCTTTGTAGGCGGCGATATCGGCGGTGCCGGTCAAGGTGTAAGTCACGGTGCCTTGGGCTACCGAACCGGTGGCCGCGACATTGATGCCGCTTTGCGCGCCGATGGCGACGACGTCGCCTGCCTGCAGGCTGCTCAGGGTCACGACGACCTTGCTCAGCGTGCTGTCATCGGCGTCAGTGATCGCCAAGGTACCCACGGCCGATTTGGCTGCATCGCCTTCGGTGAAGGTGACGTTGCTGCCAGTCACGACTGGCGCGTTGTCCACTGCCGCGATGTTCAGGGTGCTGGTTGCGACGTTGGACGCGGCATCCCCCACGTTATCGCTGTTCAAGCCGGTATCGGTCACTTGCACGGTCACGGTACGTGGCGTGGTGTCCGGGTTCTGGCTGGTGCTGCTGTATTGCAGCGAGTTGATCAGCGTCTGGTAGTCAGCGCGGCTAGCATCGCCGCTCAGGGTGATGGTCAGCGTGGTGCCGTTGATCGAGGTGCTGTACGTCACGCCCGCGACATCAGTGCTGCCGCTGGTGCCGACCGCGCCCACCACGTGGCTCGAGGTCAGTACGTCGGTGCCCTGGTAGTTGCTCAGGGTGATGGTCGCGCCGTGGATCTGCTTGCCGGCAACGCTGTTGTCTTCGTCGGTGATGGTGAAGCCGTTGACCAGGGCAACGGCAGCGCCGCCTTCGGTGTAGGAACTGCCGGTATCGGCTACAACCGGGGCATCGTTGACGAAGGTCACTGTTGGCGTCGCTGCGCTCTGACCCGTCAGGGTGCCGTCGCTTACGGTCAAATCTACGGCAGGCAGTGCATTGCCCGCGTTGACGAAGGCCGCGCCTTTGTCGGTCAGCACCACGGTGTTACCGCTGATGGCGTAGTACTGATCGACGTTGGTACCGGTGGTGAAGTTCACGGTCAGGTTCGGGCTGTCCGGGTCGGCAGTCGTGAAGGTCGCGGCCACATCGTTGCCGTGGGCGCTGTTTTCCGTGATCGGGTTGGCGACGACAGTGATGGTCGGTGCATCGTTGACCGCAACCACAGTGATGCTGTTGCTTTCCGAACCAGTCAGCAGCGTGGTGGTGTTGCCGCCGTTGTCGGTAGCGACGACCGAGACGTCACGGGTACCCGCGACTGGGGTGTCGCCCGGTGCAGCGAAGGTGATCGACGAGATCAGCGCTTTGTAGGCGGCGATATCGGCGGTGCCGGTCAAGGTGTAGGTCACGGTGCCTTGGGCTACCGAACCGGTAGCCGCGACATTGATGCCGTTCTGCGCGCCGATGGCGACGACGTCGCCAGCGTGCAGGCTGCTCAGGGTCACGACGACCTTGCTCAAGGTGCTGTCATCGGCGTCAGTGATCGCCAAGGTACCCACGGCCGATTTGGCTGCATCGCCTTCGGTGAAGGTGACGTTGCTGCCGGTCACGACTGGCGCGTTGTCCACTGCCGTGATGTTCAGGGTGCTGGTTGCGACGTTGGACGCGGCATCACCTACGTTGTCGCTGTTCAAGCCGGTATCGGTCACTTGCACGGTCACGGTACGTGGCGTGGTGTCCGGGTTCTGGCTGGTGCTGCTGTATTGCAGCGAGTTGATCAGCGTCTGGTAGTCAGCGCGGCTGGCATCGCCGGTGAGGGTGATGGTCAGCGTGGTGCCGTTGGTCGAGGTGCTGTACGTCACGCCCGCGACATCAGTGCTGCCGCTGGTGCCGACCGCGCCCACCACGTGGCTCGAGGTCAGTACATCGGTGCCCTGGTAGTTGCTCAGGGTGATGGTCGCGCCGTGGATCTGCTTGCCGGCAACGCTGTTGTCTTCGTCGGTGATGGTAAAGCCGTTGACCAAGGCAACGGCAGCACCGCCTTCGGTGTAGGAACTGCCGGTATCGGCCACAACCGGGGCATCGTTGACGAAGGTCACTGGCGGAGTTGCCGAGCCGTTGCCGGTCAGGGTGCCGTCGCTTACGGTCAAATCTACGGCAGGCAGTGCATTGCCCGCGTTGACGAAGGCCGCGCCTTTGTCGGTCAGCACCACGGTGTTGCCGCTGATGGCGTAGTACTGATCGACGTTGGTGCCGGTGGTGAAGCTCACGGTCAGGTTCGGGCTGTCCGGATCGGCAGTCGTGAAGGTCGCGGCCACATCGTTGCCGTGGGCGCTGTTTTCCGTGATCGGGTTGGCGACGACAGTGATGGTCGGCGCATCGTTGACCGCAACCACAGTGATGCTGTTGCTTTCCGAACCAGTCAGCAGTGTGGTGGTGTTGCCGCCGTTGTCGGTGGCGACGACCGAGACGTCACGGGTACCCGCGACTGGGGTGTCGCCCGGTGCAGCGAAGGTGATCGACGAGATCAGCGCTTTGTAGGCGGCGATATCGGCGGTGCCGGTCAAGGTGTAAGTCACGGTGCCTTGGGCTACCGAACCGGTGGCCGCGACATTGATGCCGCTTTGCGCGCCGATGGCGACGACGTCGCCAGCCTGCAGGCTGCTCAGGGTCACGACGACCTTGCTCAGCGTGCTGTCATCGGCGTCAGTGATCGCCAAGGTACCCACGGCCGATTTGGCTGCATCGCCTTCGGTGAAGGTGACGTTGCTGCCGGTCACGACTGGTGCGTTGTCCACTGCCGTGATGTTCAGGGTGCTGGTCGCGACGTTGGACGCTGCATCACCCACGTTATCGCTGTTCAAGCCGGTATCGGTCACTTGCACGGTCACGGTACGTGGCGTGGTGTCCGGGTTCTGGCTGGTGCTGCTGTACTGCAGCGAGTTAATCAGCGTCTGGTAGTCAGCGTGGCTGGCATCGCCGCTCAGGGTGATGGTCAGCGTGGTGCCGTTGATCGAGGTGCTGTACGTCACGCCCGCGACATCAGTGCTGCCGCTGGTGCCGACCGCGCCCACCACGTGGCTCGAGGTCAGTACGTCGGTGCCCTGGTAGTTGCTCAGGGTGATGGTCGCGCCGTGGATCTGCTTGCCGGCAACGCTGTTGTCTTCGTCGGTGATGGTGAAGCCGTTGACCAAGGCAACGGCAGCACCGCCTTCGGTGTAGGAACTGCCGGTATCGGCTACAACCGGGGCGTCGTTGACGAAGGTCACTGGCGGAGTTGCCGAGCCGTTGCCGGTCAGGGCGCCGTCGCTCACGGTCAGGTCTACAGCAGGCAGTGCATTGCCCGCGTTGACGAAGGCCGCGCCTTTGTCGGTCAGCACCACGGTGTTACCGCTGATGGCGTAGTACTGATCGACGTTGGTGCCGGTGGTGAAGCTCACGGTCAGGTTCGGGCTGTCCGGGTCGGCAGTCGTGAAGGTCGCGGCCACATCGTTGCCGTGGGCGCTGTTTTCCGTGATCGGGTTGGCGACGACGGTGATGGTCGGTGCATCGTTGACTGCGGTCACGTTGACCGCCAGGGTCGCCACATTGGATTCGGAGTTCGTTGCGCCGGTGCCGTCGTTTACCGAAACGGTGATGTCGCGAGTGCCCGAAACCGTCGCGCCGTTGCTGCTGAAGGTGATCGACTTGATCAGGTCTTCATACACTTCGTGGGTGGCGGTGCCGGTGATGGTGATCACACCGGTAGTGGCGTTCTGAGCGATGGTCAGGCCGGCGGCGATAGCTGCCTTGGCCACGTCGCTGTTGGTGTCGAGCGCCAACAGATCGCCAGCGCCGATGTTGGTCACCTTGATGGTGGCCGAGCCGACGGTGCTGCCCTGGTCGACGTCGGTGATGGTGAAGTCGGCGCCAGCGATGTTGATCGCGGCCTGATGTTCGTTGTAGGCCGCAGCGGTATCGGTGCCCGCCGCCGCGCCATTGAGATCGACCACAGGTGCATCGTTGACCGAGATGACGTTGACGTCCAGCTCGGCGGTCACGGGTGCACTCACCGACGCGCCGTCGGTGGAGGTTGCGGTGACGATCAGCTTGATGTCGCCGTTGTCGGTGCTGTTGTAGTTGGCCGGCGGGGTCAGGGTGATGGTCGAGCGCGACCAGTCGCTGATGTCGATCTCGTTGCCAACGTTGGCGGCCGTGATGGTCACCGTGTGGGCCGCGGTGCCATCGGTGATCACCGAGCCTACCGGTGCACCCTTGAGGGTGATCTTCATGGTTTCGGAGCCGTCGGTGTCGACGGTCGCCGCATTGATGCTGGACAGCAGGATCGCGTGATCCTCCAGGCCTTGGTTCAGTACTTCGCTGACGGTGATGTTGGACAACAGGCCGCCGTAGCTGTCGCTGCCGTTCGAGCCGTCGGCATTGACAGCCTGGAAGCTCAGCACCTGATCGCCCGTGCTCGAAGACGGGATATTGAAGGTGTAGGACTGCAGGCCGCCCGTGGTAGCGCTCAGCGTACCGACGACAGTATTGCCCCACATCACGTTGATCAGCGAGCCGGCGAAATCGCTGCCGCGCGGTGCGTAGTCCACCGTCACGGTGTACAGCGCGCCGTTCTTGGCGTCGATGGTGGTGTACAGGTTGGACTGGTCGCCCGCGTTGCGCTCCAGCTCGATGACCTGAGTGGTGCCGTTGCCAGCGCCATACACGCCGACCTGGCCGACTTCGACCTGGCCCGAGCCATTGACCGAGTTGCCGGTGCTCCAGACGCTGGCGCCACCGCCGAAAATCGAACCGTTGGCGGTCGGGGTGGTGTCGTTGGTCAAGCTGCCGACGAGGACGCTGCCGCTCCAGCTCTGGCCGTCCAGCTGCACATCGGACAGGTGCGTGGTGATTCCGTCGCGAGCGGTGCCGAAGGTGATGATCGGCGTATCGGCTACGGGCGTGACGTCCAGGGTCAAGACGCCCGCGGTGCCGACCTGCACGGTGGTGGCGCCATTGACTGTAGTGCTTTGCGTCGGCGCGAACTCGAGGGTCGCGTAGTCGGTGCCCATGTTGCCCAGTGCGCCAGCGGTGCCACCGCTCGACTCGTTGGCAGCCGGGGTGAAGACCAGCTTGCCGGCCTCGATATCGGCCCGGCTGACCACTTCGCCCACAGTCACGGCGTTGCCGTCCAGAGTCAGGCTACCGGCGACCGGCAGCTTGGTGATGGTGATGCCCATGTTGGCATTGCTGAAGTCGCTGTCGTCGGTGCTGAAGCTGGTCCACTTGAGGGTTTGCGGGGTGTCTTCCGCGCCCGTCACGGTGCTGGTCACAGCGTTCAGGCCATCGTTCACCGGGGTGACGTTGATGGTGGTCTGGGCCGCAGCAGAAGACAGGCCGCCATCGTCCACGACCGAAACGGTCACGGTGCGCACGCCGGCGGTTGGGGTTTCGCTGGTGCTCTGGTAGCCGATCTGGGAAATGATCGTCTGGTATTCGGCCGGCGTCAGGGTGGCCGTGATGGTCACCTGCAGCGCGTCCTTGCCATCCACCTGCACGACTTCGGTCTTGACCTGCATGCTGTTGGTGCTGCTTGGCACGCCGGTCAGCTCGTCGCCAGCAACGTAGCCGGTCAGGGTGATGGTGGCCGACTGCAAGTTGCTGACGATCACGTTGCCATTGGCGTCGTGGTTGGTGCCGGTATCCGGGTCGGTGATGCTCAGGTTATTGCTGATGCTGACCGGCCCGCCATTCTCGACGAAGGTAACGGCGGTGTAATTGATGCCATCGACGGCGGTGCCGTTCAGGTCGACCACGGGGGCGTCGTTGACCGGCGCCACGGTGACGTTGAGCGTGGCCGAGCTTGGCGCGTAGCTGCCGTTGCTGAGTTCGGTCGCCTCGGCCAGCACGGTCACGGTGAAGCTGCCGTTGTAGCTGGCCGGCGTCTGCAAGCTCAGGGCAGAGCTGTCCCAACCGGTGATGACCAGGTTGCCGTTGGCGTCCGCGGTGCCGGTGTTGCCGTGGCTGTCGGTGACCAGGGTGCCTTCCGGCAAGCCCTTCAGCGTCACGACGTGGGTTTCCGAGCCGTCAGTGTCCGGGAACGTGATGGTCATCGGCGCGAGCTTGATGATCGAATCTTCGTTACCGGTGTTCAGTGCGGCCGGCTCGACCACCAGGCCGCTGCTGCCCAGATCCACAGGCGCGCTGGAGCCATCGGAGACCTGCACGCCGTAGTAGCCCGGACCGTCCTGGTTGAAGTGGTAGGCGCTCAGGTCATAGTAGCCCGAGGTGGCCGGCGTGTAGCTGCCGCTGATCTGCCAGGTACCGGATTGGCTGGTGGCAACGAGCTGGCCGTTGATGGTCAGCGCGAAGCTGTCATCGGCGGTGCCGCTGAAGGTGTAGGTCTTGCCGGCCTCCAGGTAGACCTGGGAGTCGATCTTGGTGGCCACACCTGGCGCAACATCGCCTTGAGCGAAGCTGGCGGTGGCAGGCAAGGAGGTAGTGCCCGAGCCTGCGGCCGAGGCCTTGTTCAGCGCATCGACCAAGGCTTGCGCGGAAGCACCGCTGCCGCCGCCCAACAGCGTAGCGACTGCGTCACCGCTGAAAGTCTGGCTGGTCACTGCCGGCAACACCGTGATGATCGCGGCGTCGGCCACGGCAATCACGGAAATGGTCGGAGTGGCCGGCACGGTGCTGACCACGCCTTCGTTGTCGGTGGCGGTGTAGCTGAAGGTGGTGTCACCGCTCCAGTTGGCGTCCGGCTTGAAGTACACCGTTGCGCTGTTGCTGGTGGCGGCGATGGCCTGGCTCAGGTCGAGGGCGTGGGCGCCGGCGGCATCGCTGTAGAAGGTGCCGTGGGCCGCCGCGCTGGTGATGGTGAAGCTGGCCACCGAGCCGCCGGCGTTGCTGTCGCTACCGCTCAGGTGCACGGTGACCAGATTGTCTTCATTAGCGCCGTCGGCCGGTGCGGCGACAGCGATCGGCGCATCGTTGATGCTGATCGTGCTGGTCGCGGTGTTGGAATCCAGAGCGACGTCGGTAACGTTGGTACCACCCGCATCGGTCAGGGTGATCGACACGGTGCGGTCGGACGAATCCGGGTTGGCCACGGTGTTGTTGAAGGTCAGCGACTCGATCAGCGCTTTGTAGTCGGTGATGGTCCCTGCACCGCTGAGGGTGTAGGTGAAGCCATCTGCCAGCGAGCCGGTCCGGGTGATGGTGATGCCTTCGGCACTGGTGCCGGAGATCACGCCGTTGGCGTCGGAGCTGGTGATGCTGAACTGGCTCGAGGTGACGACATCGCCGGCCTTGGTGCCATCGACCACCACGGTGGCCTTGCTCATGTTGACGTTCTGGTCAGCGGCATCGCTGATCTGCACGTTCTGCACCAACGCGACGGCGCCACCATTTTCGGTGAAGCGCACGCTGCTGTCGGTCACGCCATCGCCACCGATGCTGACGGTCGGCGCATCGTTGACCGGGGTCACTTCGATGGTGATGCCCTGGGTGGTCGTCAGTGCGCCGCCGATGCCGGTGTTGCCTTGGTCGTTGACCGAGATCGACAGGCCAGCGGTGCCGTTGGCATCGTTCAAGTTCGGCGCTGGGGTGAAGGTCGCGCCTTCGAGCTGGGCGTTGATCTGAGCAGGGGTACCGGTCAGGGTCACCACGCCATTGTTGGTCACGCTGGAGGTACCGTCCGCCAGGACCAGGATACCGCCCGTTGCCGTCACATCGACTTTGATCGGGCTAGTGGCCGAATCCACGTCAGCGACGGTGATGGCGTTGCCATTGGCCGTCGAGAAGGTCAGCGAGGTGTCTTCCGCGACAGTTTGAGTAGCCGGTGCGCTGATGGTCGGCGCATCGTTGACCGCCACCACGTTGACCGTGACGATCGCGGTGTTGGAGGTCGCCTGGCCATCGGTGACGGTGTAGCTGAAGGTCACCAGACCATTGATATTCTTGGCCGGCGTGAAGATCACGTCGCCGTTGCCATCCAGTACCACGGTGCCCACGACGTTGCCTGCGGCATCCGTCACCGCAGAAGGGGTTTTCCCATCAGTGCCCTGCAGGGTGTTGATGGTCAATGCATCGCCATCGACATCGGTGTCGTTGGCCAGCAGGGTCGCGGCCTTGATGACCAGTGGCTGATCTTCAAAGGTGGTCAGGGTGTCGTGCCCCAGCGCGGCGGTATCGGTTTGACCCAACACGCCGTAAGTGCCCACGACACCACTGGTTACCGGCGCCACTTCGACAGTCAGCTGGGCGTAGCTGCCCTGATCCCAGTAGACAATCTGGATATCGTGCGCGCCTGAGGTAGCGAGCGAGAAGTTGAACACATCGGTGGTCGATGGCTGGTTGCCATCGACGGCAGCCACTTGCTTGCCATCGATGTAGACGGCGTAGCCATCATCCGCAGTGATGCGCAGCGAGTAATCGCCAGCGGCCATGGTCACTTTACCGGTCAGCTCGACGATAGCGTCCGAGGTGGTGGTCTGCGTGGTGCCATTGGCGTAGGTCAGGGAAGCGCTGTCGGCGCCCAGGAACTTGTCCAGGTTGGAGGTGGTGCCCAGGTTGTTGCCGAACAATTGGCCCGTGTCGGTACCGCCGTAGTTGACGTTGGTCGCCGAGAAGCTGGCATTCGCCGAATGCGATGCGATGAAGTCCAGTGCTTGCTTGATGGTGCCCAGGTTCGGGCCATCGGTGCCTTCGCGATAACCGTAGTAGTTACCTTGCAGGCTGCCGGAAATCGTGGTGGCGATGTCGTTGTTGGCGACCGGTGGGTCGTTGACTGGGGTAACGTCGATTGCGATGGGCTGGGTAGCCGTCAGCGGGCCGCCAGCACCGGTGTTACCTTGGTCGTTGACCGAGACCGTCAGGCCGGCGGTAGAACCGTTGGTGTCGTTCGAGTTCAGGATCGGGGTGAAGGTCGCCCCTTCCAGCGCGGTGTTGATCTCGGCAGGGGTGCCAGTCAGGGTCACCACACCGTTGGTGGTAGCGCTGGTGGTGCCGTCGGCCAGGACCAAAGTACCGCCCGCCACGGTCACGTCGACCTTGATCGGGCTGGTGCCGGAGTCCACGTCAGCGACGGTGATGGCGTTGCCATTGGCTGCCGAGAAGATCAGCGGGGTGTCTTCGGCGACTGTCTGGGTGGTCGGCGCGCTGATGGTCGGCGCATCGTTGACCGGGGTGACGTCGATGGCGATGGACTGGGTAGCCGTCAGCGGGCCGCCAGCGCCGGTGTTGCCTTGATCGTTGACCGTGATCGACAGGCCGGCGGTAGAACCGTTGGTGTCGTTCGAATTCAGGGTCGGGGTGAAGGTCGCGCCTTCCAGCTGCGCGTTGATCTGTGCAGGGGTGCCGGTCAGGGTCACGACACCGCTGTTAGTCGTGCTGGTGGTGCCATCGGCAAGGACCAAAATACCGCCCGAGACGGTCACGTCGACCTTGATCGGGCTGGTGGCGGAGTCCACATCAGCCACGGTAATGGCATTGCCATTGGCCGTCGAGAAGATCAGCGGTGTGTCTTCGGCTGTGGTCTGAGCGATCGGGGCGTCGATAGTCGGGGCGTCGTTGACCGGCGTCACCACCAGGATGACCGTCTGGGTATTCGGGGTAGACGTCGCGCCGTTGCTGCTTTCAGTGGTGTACGAACTGATGGTCAGCTGGATGTCGCCGTTTGCCTGGCTGTTGTAGTTCAGCGGCGGCGTCACGGCCAGAGTCGCCAGGTTGGCGTCAGTGATGTCGGTGGTAGCGCCGTCGGTGGCGACTGGCTTGGTGACGGTGACGCCAGCAGCGTTCTGGTACGTGATGACCGAACCGGCAGGCAGGCCGCTGACGGTGGTGGTCAGGGTTTCCGAGCCGTCGGTGTCGACCAGTGCGGTGCTGACGCCAGTGATGGCGATCGCCGAATCTTCAGCGCCGCTGATCGTGGCAGGGACCGTGAGCGTAGGCGTATCAGCCACCGCGTTGATCACCAGGCCGATGCTGGCCTGCGCGCCCAGCAGCGGTGTGGCGGAAGAAGCATTGTTGACCGGCTGGAAGTCGATCGCGCCGTAGAGGTCCTGCACGCTGCCGGCACCGGCACCGGTGCTCGCGGCGTTGGCCGCCGGGGTGAAGACCAGGGTGCCGTTGTCGAGCTCGGCCTTGGTGATGATGTCGCCTGCGGCAACGGTGGTCGAAACGCCGTTGACCGTCAGCACCAGGGTGCCGCTAGGAATGCTGGTGATCTTGACGCCCAGATCCGGCGTCTCGCCAGGGGCGGCCTGCTGGACGTTGAAGTTGCCCCAGGTCAGGTTGACTGGAGTGTCTTCAGAGCCGACCACCGAATCGCCGCCCGCGCCCGTGGTGGTATTGCCGCCCGTGCCGGTGGCAGTCGGTACGGTCTGGTCGACGATATCGGTATTGACAGTGCTCAGCGCGCTGTCGACCGTCGGGTTTTCCAGGCCGCCACCGGTGACGCCGGTCAGCGTCAGGGTCACGCCTTCGGTGCCTTCGAGCAGGTTGTCGGTCAGGGTGCCGAGCGTGAAGCTGTTCTGGCCGGCAGGCAGCACGACGGTCACGGTCGCCGTGCTGATGCCGGTCTCGGCGTTGGTGACGATGTTGCTGAAGGTGACGTTCGATCCGCCAGGCGTGACGTCGGTGCCATTGGTAGTGGCCGAGCCTGGAACAGCGGTGCCGCTGTAGCTCAGGGTAAGGGTCAGCGGCGCGGTGGTGGTCGGCACGTTGACGGTATAGGTGGCGGCCGAGCCTTCGTTGACAGAGGCGGTGTGGTCGCTGAAACCGATCAGGGTCGGGGTAGTGTTGTCGACGATCGAGGTGGTCACGGTGGCGCCGGTCGTCACGACCGACTCCAGATTACCGTCGGCGCCGTTGGCCACACCGGTGACGGTCAGGGTCGTGGTGGTCGTACCTTGGGCATAGATGTCATCACCGCGGCCGCCATGGTTGGCATCACCAACGTTGACGGTGTAATCGACAGAGGTCTTGCCCGCGGCGATGGTCACGGTGTTGCCATCGGACAGCGTCAGCACCAGGTTGGTCTGCGGCGCGTTGGCGACGCTGATGGTGTAGGTCACCGAGGTGCCTTCGGTCACGGTGCCGTTCGGTGCGGTGATGCTGACCTGGGTCGGATCGATGGTATCGGTGACCAGGGTGGTGGCCGGGGTAGGGTCGGTGGTGAGCACCAGACCTTGACCGCCGGTCGTACCCGTCACGGTCACGGCGACGGTATGGGCGTCGAGGTAGACATCGTTGGTATCGGCGAAGGTCACGTTGACCGAGCCGGTCAGCTGGCCAGCCGCGATAGTGATCACCTGACCGTTGGACAGGGTAATGGTCAGCGGGCTGACCGGGGCCTGGGTCAGGGTCGCGGTGTAGGTCACCACGCCGCCGGTTTCGGCGACTGAGCTGGTCGCGCTCAGGGTCAGGGTCGAGGCGCGCAGCGGCAACGCCTCGGCCTGCTCGGTGCCGGCAGCAGCGCCATTGTCCAGGCCCGCAGTATTGAAGCCAATGGTCGGCGCCACGGTCGCAGCCGTCGCATCCAGTACCACGAACGAGTGGCCGCCGCCGGCTTCGCCGCCAGGGCCGACATCAGTCACCGGGGTCACACCGGCCGCCGGCGCTTCGAACGCTTTGGTCGGGTCGACGCCATCAGCGATGGCTTGCTGCAGCTCGGCAGCCGAAGGCGCTTGCGTAGCGGCGACCTGCTCGCCTTCGCCTACCTGCGTGCTGATCTGCGGGTTGGCGGCACTCCATTGGCTGTCACGGCCAACGTCCAGCACCCGGCCGTCGGCCAGTTGCAGCGATACGGCACCCGAAGCCCCGGTCTCAATGCGCTCGCCGGCGAGCAGATGGTCGCCCTCGATGAGTACGCGCTTGATCCCTTCTGGGGAAATTGCAATGACTTGACCAACAATGCTTTTGACGATGGCAACAACACTGCTCATTGGGGAACTCTCCGGGGATGCCGTTCTATTTGCTCGTTGAACTTATCGACATTTTTTGTCGTTTCTTCAATGAGCGATGCTAAAGGTATGAAATTTAATGGCGTCAAGACATTGTCGGTAATTTAACGTGATTAACTTTGTGACAATCTATTGACCTTCGTCGCGCCATCCTAAACAATCCGCCGCGTAATGTCACATTGATATTTAAGTGGCATTACCGGCTTCCAGAATTCGTGATCAAGTTCCGCGTGGAATCTCCGATATACGAATTGCAAGGTCGCCATTTACCAATCCCTGTGGGTTTTTCCCGGGGGTGCATACGTCGTCTTCGGGAAGTAATCATTCATGCGCGCGAACATCCTTTTCACCGCCATCCCTTTTGTTCTGGCGGCCGGCTACGCTCAAGCACAAACCCTGCCAGAAGCCATGCAGCAGGCGATTGAGGTCCATCCAGAAATCCAGGCCGGCGTTAACGCGCGCATCGCTGCCGACTACCAATTGCGGGCTGCCAAAGGTGGCTACTTGCCGAAGGTTGACGTACTGGCAGGCTATGGTCGCGAGGGTTCCGACACCCCGACCACCCGTGCCGAAACTGGCAGGGATGGCAACACCACACTCAATCGGGGTGAAGCCAGCGTTAGACTCACTCAAATGATATTCGACGGTTTTGCGACGCAGAACGAAGTTGGGCGTCAACAAGCCACCGTCAACTCTCGTGCTTATTCTTTGCTGGGCACGAGCGAGCGCACCGGCCTTACAGTTGCCCAGGTCTACCTGGATGTATTGGTACGCCGCGAATATGTGCGCCTGGCGCAGTTGAACCTCGACAACCACCAGCGCATTTACGATCAGATCCAGTTGCGCACCTCCCGTGGCGTGGGCCGTACCGCCGACCTCGACCAGGCCGACGCGCGTCTGGCTCAGGCTCGCAACAACCTGATCACCGAACAGACCAACCTGGCCGACGCCGAAACCAACTACTTGAGCGCTGTGGGCACCCCAGCTGATCAGCTGTCCGCGCCTGCACCGTTTGCGCAGATGCCCGCCACGCTGGACGAAGCCCGTCACCAGTTGATCGAGAACAGCCCGGTACTGCGCTCCGCCGAAGCCGATATTTCCGCCACCGAGAAGCAGTTCTCGTCGGCCAAGTCGACCTTCTATCCGCGCTTCACTGCAGAGCTGGAAAAAAACGCCGACAACAACGTGAGCGGCGAAAACGGCCACTACAACGGCTGGCAGGCCATGGTTCGCATGAGCTTCAACCTGTACTCGGGTGGCGCCAACAAGGCGGACCTGGAGTCCAAGTCGTACCTGTCCAACCAGGCCCTGGATATCCGCAACAACGCACTGCGTCAGCTGAACGAAGAGCTGGGCCTGGCCTGGAACGCCTACAACAACGCCACCCAGCAGTTGCCGATCGCCAAGTCCTACGCCGAGCGCAGCAACCGCGTGCGTACCGCTTATCAGCAGCAGTTCAGCCTGGGTGAACGTACCCTGCTCGACTTGCTCGACAGCGAAAACGAAACCTTCACCGCCGAGCGCCGCCTGGCTGAAGTGCAAAACCTCAAGGATTTCAGCCAGTACCGCATCAAGGCTGTAATGGGCCAATTGCTGCAAAGTGAAGGCGTCGTGGCGCCGATGGCATCAGTTGTGCAAAACGAAACAAAACCGACAGTAAAACTGCCGGGCATGAACTGATTCTTGACGGAATCAGCTAGTTAATTTGTATAAGTGAGCGTGCCGCGTGGAATCAGAAGCCAGTCGAGTTCAACTCAGTCATGATCCGCGCAGCCAGCACGACGATCCGTTGCTCGATGGTCTGCTGACGCTCTGCTACCTGCATCAAAAGCCGGCCAGTCGGGCGATGCTGACAACTGGCCTGCCGCTGCCCAATCAGCGTCTGAGCCCCGACCTGCTGAACCGCGCCGCCTCGCGCGCGGGCCTGCAGGGCCGGTTGCTGGTGCGCAAGCTCGAGCAAATCCCCTCTATTGCACTGCCCGCCCTGCTGCTGTTGCGCGACGGTCGTTGCGCCACCTTGCTGGGCTGGGAAGGTGACACTGCGCGTCTGTTATTGTCAGAAAGTGACGGTGGCGAGGTGCGCGTCGATCGTGCCGTGCTGATCGAGGACTACAGCGGTCGGGTATTTTTCGCTCAGCCGCAGCACAAATTCGACGTCAACCACGGCTCGCTCATCCCGCGCGCCAAATCGTGGTTCAAGGACACCCTCAAGCGCTCGCGCTGGCTCTATATAGACGCGATCGCCGCCAGCCTGATCATCAACATCATCGCGATGGCGGCACCGCTGTTCGTGATGAACGTGTACGACCGCGTGGTGCCCAACCAGGCCACCTCGACGCTGTTCGTGCTGGCGATCGGCATCAGTGGCGCCTATCTGTTCGACTTGCTGCTCAAGGGCATGCGCAGCCTGTGCCTGGACCTGGCCGGCAAGAAGACCGACCTGATCATCTCTGCCACGCTGTTCGAGCGCATCGTCGGCATGTCAATGAAATTCCGCCCGGCGCGGGTCGGCAGCTATGCGCAGAACATCCATGAATTCCAGGGCATGCGCGATTTTTTGACGTCGCTGACCCTCACCAGCCTGATCGACCTGCCCTTCACCCTGCTCATCCTGCTGGTAATCGGTATTCTGGGCGGCAATCTGGTGTGGATTCCGGTCGTGGCCTTCCCGCTGGCCTTGGGAATCGGTCATCTCCTACAGAAACCGCTCACCGAAACCCTGCAACGCACCATGGCCTTGGGCGCCGAGCGTCAATCAAGTGTCATCGAAACCTTGTCGGGCCTGGATGGCATCAAGGTCAATAACGCCGAAAGCGAGCGCCAGTACCACTGGGAGCAGACGATCGGCACCATGAGCCGACTGGAATTGCGCGTCAAAGTGTTGTCAGGACTGGCAATGAACCTGACGTTTCTGATCCAGCAACTGGCCGGCGTGGTATTGATCTGCTTTGGTGTGTATCAAATTATCGCTGGCAACCTCAGCATGGGCGGCCTGATTGCCTGCTACATGCTCAATACTCGCGCCCTGACCCCGTTGAGCCAACTGTCCGGCCTGCTGACCCGTTATCAGCAAGCCAAGGTGACCATGGTCTCGATCAACCAGATGATGGACCTGCCCCAGGAGCGCAACTTCGAAGAGCGCCCATTGAGCCGTCAGGTGCTGCAGGGCGCTATCGAATTCCGCAACCTCGACTTCACCTACCCGAATCAGCAGAACCAGGCGCTGCGCGGCCTCAACCTGTCGATTCGCCCGGGCGAACGCATCGGCATCATCGGCCGCAGCGGCTCGGGCAAGAGCTCGCTGGCCAAGCTGATCGTCGGTTTGTATGAAGCGGACAGCGGCGAGTTGCTGGTGGACGGCGTCGATGTACGGCAGATCGATATCAGCGAGTTGCGCCACAACATCGGTTACGTACCGCAGGACATCCAACTGCTGGCCGGCACCCTTCGCGACAACCTGGTGACCGGTGCGCGCTACGTCGAGGACGAGCAGGTGCTGCAGGCAGCCGAGCTGTCGGGCGTACATGAATTCGCCCGGCTGCACCCGCAAGGCTATGAACTGCAAGTCGGCGAGCGCGGCCAGAACCTTTCCGGCGGCCAGCGGCAGAACGTCGCGCTGGCGCGGGCACTGTTGCTCAATCCGCCGATCCTGCTGCTGGACGAACCCACCAGCGCCATGGACAACACTGGCGAGGAGCGCCTCAAGGCCCGCCTGCAAGCCGTGGTTGAACACAAGACCGTCGTTCTGGTGACCCACCGTGCTTCGCTGCTGTCGCTGGTCGACCGCCTGTTGGTGATCGACCGCGGACAAATCGTTGCCGACGGCCCGAAAGCCGCCGTCATGGAAGCACTGAAGAAGGGGCAGATCAATGTTGCTTAAGTCCGGCGGTATTGGCGCCTACTTCAAAGGCAAACCTTCGCTCGAAGGCCAGCCGATGCCCGAGGTCAACAAGGCGCTCATCGATGACGCCCCGCGTATCGTGCGCCTGACCATCTGGGCGGTGATCGCCTTCTTTACCTTCCTGGTGCTGTGGGCTCACTTCGCGGTGATCGATGAAGTGACCAAGGGCGAAGGCAAGGCTATCCCCTCGTCGAAGATCCAGAAGATCCAGAACCTGGAAGGCGGCATCGTCGCGCAGATCTACGTGCACGAAGGCGAGATCGTCGACGCCGGTGCGCCGTTGATCCGCCTCGATGACACGCGCTTCAAGTCCAACGTCGGCGAGACCGATGCTGACCGCGTGGCCGCCGAGCTGCGGGTCGAGCGCCTGAGCGCCGAGGTCGACGGCCGGCCACTGAACTTCACCGCTGATGTGCGCCAGCGCGCGCCCAAGCAGACGGCCGACGAAGAGTCGCTGTACCAGAGCCGTCGCCAGCAATTGGGCGATGAAATCGGCGGCTTGCAGCAGCAGTTGGTGCAGCGCCAGCAAGAACTGCGCGAATACCAGTCCAAGCAGGAGCAATACCGCAACAGCCTCGGCCTGTTGCGCCAGGAGATCGGCATGTCCGAACCGCTGGTCGCTCAGGGTGCGGTGTCGCCGGTCGAAATGCTGCGGCTCAAGCGCTCGGAAGTCGAGACGCGTGGGCAGATGGACTCCACCGGGCTGGCGATTCCGCGCGCTCAGGCGGCTATCAATGAAGTGCAGCGCAAAGTCGACGAGACCCGTGGCAAGTTCCGCAGTGACGCCCTGACCCAGCTCAACGAAGCACGTACTAACCTCAACAAGGCGCAGGCCACGTCCAAGGGCCTGGAAGACCGGGTCAGCCGGACCATGGTCACCTCACCCGTGCGCGGCATCATCAAGCAGTTGCTGGTGAATACCGTCGGCGGCGTGATCCAGCCGGGCAGCGACCTGGTGGAAGTGGTGCCATTGGACGACACCTTGCTGGTGGAGGCGCGTATTCGTCCACAGGACATCGCCTTCCTGCACCCTGGCCAGGAAGCGATCGTCAAGTTCAGCGCCTATGACTACACCATCTATGGCGGCCTGAAGGCCAAGCTCGAACAGATCGGCGCCGACACCATTCAGGACGAGGACAAGAAGAACACTTATTACGTGATCACCTTGCGCACCGAGAAGAGCCACCTGGGCACCGATGAAAAGCCGCTGTTGATCATCCCCGGGATGGTGGCGTCGGTGGATATCATCACTGGCAAGAAGAGCGTGCTGAGCTATCTGCTCAAGCCGATCATCCGTGCCCGGGCCGAGGCGCTGCACGAGCGGTGATGGCAGGGCTTCTGTTGGGAGCGGGCTTGCGCGCTCCCACGGCGATTGCGCGTTGTTTTTGGTTTTATGCTTAGCGCCAATCGGTATTTAGTTTCCTTTTTTTAGATCGTTATAGTTCTCCTCACGTAGCGTACCTTGCCCCGGGTCGCGCAAGTTTTTTGGAGAACGATCATGTCTTCGGCTTCTGTCGCTGCGCCAGCCTTCCAAGGCGCCCAGCAAGCGTTTGAAATCCGCCCCCTGGCCGGCAACGTCGGCGCCGAGATCATTGGCCTGGACCTGAGTCTGCCGGTCAACGACCAGGACTTCGCGCGCATTCATCGCGCCCACCTCGACTATCACGTGGTGGTGTTCCGCGGGCTGCACATCACCCCGCAGCAACAGATCGACTTCAGCCGTCGTTTCGGCGTGCTGCAGATCCACGTGCTCAAGCAGTTCCTGCTGGCCAATCACCCGGAAATCCTCATCGTCTCGAACATCATCGAGAACGGCCAAGCCATCGGCCTGGGCGATGCGGGCAAATTCTGGCACTCGGATCTTTCCTATAAAGAGCTGCCGAGCCTGGGATCGATGCTCTACGCCCAAGAGCTCCCAGCCGAAGGCGGCGACACGCTGTTTGCCGATATGCACAAAGCCTACGACGGCTTGCCGCAAGCATTGCGCGAGGCCATCGATGGACGCAAAGCGTCACATTCCTACACCGCGCGTTACAGCGAGACCAAATTCGAAGGCAACTGGCGTCCGACCCTCACCCCCGAGCAACTGGCTCAGGTGCAGGTGGTCGACCACCCGATCGTGCGCACCCATCCTGAAACCGGGCGCAAGGCGCTGTTCGTCAGCGAGGGTTTCACGACCAATATCGTCGGCTTGCCGGTAGATGAGAGCCAGCAGATCCTCACTGAGCTGTACGCCCACAGCGTGCGTCCGGAAAACATCCATCGCCATCAGTGGCAGGACGGCGACATGGTGTTCTGGGACAACCGCTCCCTGATCCACCTGGCCGCTGGCTGCCCGAGCCATATGCGCCGCAAGCTGCTGCGCACCACCATCCAGGGCGACGCGCCGTTCTGATTCGCGACCCTCGAGCACACGTCATTATTTTGCACCCCGGCCGTTACGCCGGGGTTGTCCCGTTCAGGAGCTGAACCATGTTCAAACGTATCAATCGCCTGGCAGCGACCATTGGCCTGGGTGTCAGCCTGGTGGCCGGCAGCCTGGTAGCCCCCGCCGCCGCGCAGGCTGAAGGCGAAATCCGCATCGCTGAACAGTTCGGCATCGTCTATCTGCTGCTCAACGTGGTGCGCGATCAGCACCTGATCGAGAAGTACGGCAAGCAGGAAGGCATCGACATCAAGGTCGACTGGATGCAGCTGTCCGGCGGCTCGGCGGTCAACGACGCGCTGCTGTCCGGCTCCATCGATATCGCCGGTGCCGGCGTCGGCCCGCTGCTGACCATCTGGGACCGCACCCACGGCCGCCAGAACGTCAAGGCCGTGGCGTCGCTGGGCAACTTCCCTTACTACCTGTTAAGCAACAACCCCAACGTCAAGACCATCGCCGACTTCACCGAGAAAGACCGCATCGCTGTTCCGGCCGTGGGTGTCTCGGTGCAGTCGCGCTTCCTGCAATACGCTGCCGCCAAGCAGTGGGGTGACAAGTCGTTCGATCGACTCGACAAGTACACCATCGCCCTGCCGCACCCGGACGCCAGTGCCGCGCTGATCGCCGGTGGCACCGAACTGTCGGGCCACTTCTCCAACCCGCCGTTCCAGGATCAAGAGCTGGCCAACCCTAACGTGCATGTGGTGCTCAACACCAACGATCTGCTGGGCCCGAACTCGCCGACCGTACTGTTCGCCACCGAGAAATTCCGCGAGAAGAATCCCAAGACCTACAAGGCGTTCGTCGAGGCGCTCGCTGAAGCCGCCGATTTCGCCCAGAAGGACAAAGGCGCGGCCGCCGATACCTATATCCGCGTGACCGGCGCCAAGATCGACCGCGCTGCACTGCTGAAGATCATCGACAACCCGCAGTTCGAATTCAGCATCACGCCTAAGGGCACTTACCCACTGGCCGAGTTCATGTACCGCATCGGTGCGATCAAGAACAAGCCCGAGTCCTGGAAAGATTACTTCTTCCAGGATGAAAAACCGCTGCAGGGGAGCTGATCCGCCATGAACGCACCTGTGCAAGGCCACGAGGCCAGCATCGCGCCTGACACCCGCGCTCAAGCGCTGCTGCAAGTCGACAACGTCAGTCTGCAATACCGCACTGCTCACAGCGTGGTGCAGGCGACCCACCAGGTCAGTTTCGAAGTCGACCGCAGCGACCGTTTCGTGCTGCTCGGCCCTTCGGGTTGTGGCAAGTCGACGCTGCTCAAGGCAGTGGCTGGCTTTCATAGCCCCACCGAAGGCCAGATCAGCCTCGACGGCGAGCGAGTCGAGGGACCTGGCCCGGACCGCATCGTGGTCTTTCAGGAATTCGACCAGCTGCCGCCGTGGAAAACAGTCAAGCAGAACGTCATGTTTCCGCTCCTGGCATCGCGCACCCTCAAGCGCATGGAAGCCGAAGAGCGTGCCCTGCACTATCTCGACAAAGTCGGCCTGGGCGGATTCGCCGATGCCTATCCGCACACGCTGTCGGGCGGTATGAAGGCACGGGTCGCCATTGCCCGCGCGTTGGCCATGCAGCCCAAGATCCTGCTGATGGACGAGCCTTTTGCTGCACTGGATGCCCTGACCCGGCGCAAGATGCAGGAAGAGCTGCTGCTGTTGTGGGAAGAAGTGCGCTTCACGCTGCTGTTCGTCACGCACTCGATCGAGGAGGCGCTGGTGGTGGGTAATCGCATCCTGCTGCTGTCGCCCCATCCCGGCCGCGTGCGTGCCGAGGTGCACAGTCATCAGTACAACATGCACAGCCTGGGTGGCGATGGCTTCCAGGCGACCGCTCGACGCATTCACCGGTTGCTGTTCGATGAGGATCAGGCCCCCGTGCCGGAAACCATCGAGCACTTCGCCGACATCCGTATCGCTTACTGACAGGGGAGACCTGACCATGACCCATCCCCTGAGACAGGAATACGAGGTCGTTCTGGAGCCGCTGAGCGGCATCGCCCTGGAACGAGAAATCAGCGTGTGGCAGCGCCTCTGGCAACAAGGCTGGTTGCGCAAGAGCCTGATCCTGGTGCTGCTGGCCATCGCCTGGGAAGTGGCCGCGCGCTATACCGATAACGATCTGCTGCTGCCGAGCTTTCTGCAGACGGCCAAGGCCTTGGCCGAGGGCATGTGGAGCGGTGAGCTGCCGGCCAAGGTGGCGGTATCGCTGGTGGTGCTGATCAAGGGCTATCTGATTGGTATCGTGCTGGCCTTCGGCTTGACGACGCTGGCTGTGTCGACCCAGTTCGGCCGTGATCTGCTGGGCACCCTGACGTCGATGTTCAACCCGCTGCCTGCCATTGCCTTGCTGCCGTTGGCGCTGCTGTGGTTCGGCCTGGGCGACAACAGCCTGATTTTCGTGCTGGTGCACTCGGTGCTGTGGACCATGGCGCTGAACACCTACACGGGCTTCCTGGGCGTGTCCGATACGCTGCGCATGGCCGGCCGCAACTATGGGCTCAAGGGCGTGCGTTTCGTGGCGCTGATCCTGGTGCCGGCGGCGTTGCCGTCGATTCTGTCAGGGCTGAAGATCGGCTGGGCATTTGCCTGGCGCACGCTGGTGGCGGCGGAGCTGGTATTCGGTGCCACGGGCGGTAAAGGCGGGCTGGGGTGGTACATCTTCCAGAACCGCAACGAGCTGTACACCGACAAGGTGTTCGCTGGGCTGGCGGTGGTGATTTTGATCGGGCTGCTGGTGGAGAACCTGGTGTTCGCTACCCTCGAACGCGTCACGGTGAAGCGCTGGGGCATGCAGCGCTGAAATATGCGCTAGCCGTGCAGGCCTCTTCGCCAGCAAGCTGTGCTCCCACAGGATTGATTCACGCTGTGGGAGTGTAGCTTGCTAGCGAAGCAGGCGACGCGGCCTCACTGCCAGGGCGCAGGCTCGCCGATCAGGCGGCCCTGTACACCCTGGATGCCCATCTCGCGAATCACCTGCATCTCCCCTTCCGTCTCCACGCGCTCGGCAATCAACGGCAGATCGATGCTGTGGGCAGCGCGCTGGATGGCTTCGATGAACAGACGCTTGTGGCTTTCTTCATCAATCGCGCGGATGTAGCTGCCGTCGATTTTCAGGTACGCCAGGCCGAGGTTGGCCAGGTTGCCGATCATGCTGAAGCGGCCACCAAAGCGCTGCAGGCTCAGGCTGTAGCCGAGGCTACGCAGGCGCTTGGTGATCTGCTCGAGCGCCGCTTGTTCCGGCACCTGTTCTTCACCGACTTCCAGCGTCAGGCGCTTGCCCAGAGCGGGATAGTGGGCCAGCAGGTCATAGACGCGGTTGAGCGAGTGCGGATCTGCCAGGGTCGCACCGGAGAGATTGAGTGCGAGTGGGTGGTCGTGCTCCTGCAGGTGCTTGAACACCAGTTCGATCATCATGCGATCCAGGCGCGCCGACCAGCCAAAGCGTTCGACCCAGGGCAGGAAGCGCCCCGCAGCAACGGTGCCGCCTTTGCCGTCGCGCAGGCGCGACATGACCTTGTGATGCATCACCTGCTGCGGATCATTGCTACCCACCACCGGCTGGAAGTACAGCTCGAAGCGGCCGTGCTCCAAGGCGTGATCCAGCAAGCTGTGCCAGGCGTGATGGTCTTCGATGACGGCCGGCAAGCTGTCTTGAGCCAGGCACACCCAGTTGCTGTCACCTTGAGCTTCGGCCTGCGAAAGGGCCTGATCTGCCAGTGTCAGCAGCTCCTGGATCGAATCGCCGGGGTTGTACGGGGCCAGACCGAGGGACGCCACTCTGGCCATGTCGGTAGCGCCGGTTTCGTGCAGGCTGGTGAGCGAGGCATCGACCAGTTGCGCGAACTGCCGAGCTTCGGCGCGGACCATGCCCGGGGCCAGCACAGCGAACTCGCCACCGCGGCTGCGGGCCACCAGATTCTGTGTCTCAGGGTACTTGGCACAGGCGCGAGACAGATGCTCGCCAACGGCCTTGATCAATTCGTCGGTGCGCTGGCCACCCAGGCGCTGGTTGAGCCCGGCCAGGTCAGTGACGCGCAGCAATAGCAGGTAACCCGCACGGGCCTCTTCAATATTGCTGACGTGGGCGGTGAGCTGCATGTCGAAATAGCGGCGGTTGGCGAGGCCCGTGAGGCCGTCCTGATAGGACTCGATGCGCAGCTTCTCGCTACGCTCGCTTTCTTCGCGAAACAGCGCCTTGAGTTTCTCGACCATCTGGTTCATGGCCTGTACGACGCGGGCCAGTTCCGGCGTGCGCGGCAGCTCTTGCAGGCTGAGGAATTCGCGCCGGGCGATGGCATGGGATTGCTCGACCATGTAGTCCAATGGCTTGAGCTGGCGACGCAGCAGCAGAGCACCCAGCACGGCGCTGACGGCGCCACACAGTAGCAGCCAGCCCAGGCTGCCCAGGGCGCTGTCCCATAACTTGGCGAGGGCGAACATCGGATGGCTGACCACCTCGACCCGAGCGGCCTGCTGCCAGCCGCGGCTGACGATGGCGTCGCCACCAGCGGGGTCAAGGCCGATTAGCTTGACGAACCAGTGGGGCACACCGCCCTCGCCCGGTTCGGCATGGCGTTCGACCATGACCTTGTTGTTGCTCAGGTCGACTACTTTGATGTTGGCATAATAACCGCTGTCGAAGATCGAGCTGACCATCAACTCGACCATGGCCGGGTCATCGATATTGGGCGTCAACGATAACGCCAGGGCCGTGGCGGCATCCTGGGCATGAGACCGCAACTGGTTGACGTACTGGGCGCGCGAGCTCTCGAGGCTGACCATGAAGCTGCCACTGAAGGCGACAATCAGGAACAGGCAAATGGCGATGAGCAATTGTTTGAACAGAGACATCAGTGCTCCTGATTAATTTTCGGGTTCAACGGGGAAGCCTTCTGCGGTCATCTTTTTCAGTACATCCTGCCAGCGGGACAGCCGCTTGGCATCACCGACCTTTTTATCACCCGCCGCACCGGTCAGCCATAAGCCTTCGGCGTTGAAGGAATAAACCGGCAGCAGGTCGGGCCGCTGGTTGGCGAACTTGATATCGTCCATCAGGCTGTCGAGTACCAACGGCATCGCGGTGGGACTGGAATAATAGGTCAGTACCATGTGCGCGCGGTTCTGCTGCAGTGCCTTGACGTAGGTGATGCGCAGCTTGTCGCTGGGGATGCCCAGGTGACGGAGGCTGAAGTACTTGGCGATGGCGTAGTCTTCGCAATCGCCGGCACCTTTCCACAGGGCCTCGATGGGCGTCGCCCAGTAATCGTCCACATGCCAGACGTCGATGTCCTCGGCGTAGCGTATCTGGTGGTTGAAGAACAGATTGACAACCTGCAGGCGCTGTACTTCGCTCAGCTGCTTCTGGGTGACCAGCAATTGCTGCCAGGCATCGATACGTTGCTTGCCCTGCCCCAGTGGCCCGTAGAGGGCTTCGGCGCGGCGGCTGATCAGGGAGAAGTCCCAATCGGCATGCAATCCACCGAGCAGCAGCGTACCGAGCAGCACGGCGAGCCCAAGGCGGCGCAGCATCCAGCGCAGGTTCATACGGCTCGCCAATGCGTTCAGTCCGAGAAGGCAGGGGTCAGGAACGGCATGGTGCAGGGTCGATGGCTAAAAGACAATGGCACCATGCAATCACTCTTGTATCGTTCTACCGACCTTTATCGGCTGCGCAGGGGGTGAGCTTTAGGGCTTGAGACCTGGCGGGAGCCAGAAAGACAAAACCCCCGCCTGCGCTAGCAGACGGGGGTTTCGGAATTCAATCTTGACGATGACCTACTCTCACATGGGGAAACCCCACACTACCATCGGCGATGCATCGTTTCACTGCTGAGTTCGGGATGGGATCAGGTGGTTCCAATGCTCTATGGTCGTCAAGAAATTCTGTAGCCGATCCGTCAACAGGTGACGTGTCAGCGAAAAACTTGAAGCTTCTACTTAAAGACAAAACCCCCACCTGCCTTCGCAGATGGGGGTTTCGGAATTTAATCTTGACGATGACCTACTCTCACATGGGGAAACCCCACACTACCATCGGCGATGCATCGTTTCACTGCTGAGTTCGGGATGGGATCAGGTGGTTCCAATGCTCTATGGTCGTCAAGAAATTCTGTTTGCCAGCAGACCGTTTGGGCGGTCTTCCAGCGAATCGGGCATGTGATAATTTGTGGGTGTCGCTTCAGAGTCGACGAACTTTCGGTTCGTGTCATCTCTACAGTCACCGCAATCTGATGCTCTTTCGAGTCGCAAATTGCTTGGGTGTTATATGGTCAAGCCTCACGGGCAATTAGTATTGGTTAGCTCAACGCCTCACAGCGCTTACACACCCAACCTATCAACGTCGTAGTCTTCGACGGCCCTTTAGGGAACTCAAGGTTCCAGTGAGATCTCATCTTGAGGCAAGTTTCCCGCTTAGATGCTTTCAGCGGTTATCTTTCCCGAACATAGCTACCCGGCAATGCCACTGGCGTGACAACCGGAACACCAGAGGTTCGTCCACTCCGGTCCTCTCGTACTAGGAGCAGCCCCTCTCAAATCTCAAACGTCCACGGCAGATAGGGACCGAACTGTCTCACGACGTTCTAAACCCAGCTCGCGTACCACTTTAAATGGCGAACAGCCATACCCTTGGGACCGGCTTCAGCCCCAGGATGTGATGAGCCGACATCGAGGTGCCAAACACCGCCGTCGATATGAACTCTTGGGCGGTATCAGCCTGTTATCCCCGGAGTACCTTTTATCCGTTGAGCGATGGCCCTTCCATACAGAACCACCGGATCACTAAGACCTACTTTCGTACCTGCTCGACGTGTCTGTCTCGCAGTCAAGCGCGCTTTTGCCTTTATACTCTACGACCGATTTCCGACCGGTCTGAGCGCACCTTCGTACTCCTCCGTTACTCTTTAGGAGGAGACCGCCCCAGTCAAACTACCCACCATACACTGTCCTCGATCCGGATAACGGACCTGAGTTAGAACCTCAAAGTTGCCAGGGTGGTATTTCAAGGTTGGCTCCACAAGAACTGGCGTCCTCGCTTCAAAGCCTCCCACCTATCCTACACAAGCAAATTCAAAGTCCAGTGCAAAGCTATAGTAAAGGTTCACGGGGTCTTTCCGTCTAGCCGCGGATACACTGCATCTTCACAGCGATTTCAATTTCACTGAGTCTCGGGTGGAGACAGCGCCGCCATCGTTACGCCATTCGTGCAGGTCGGAACTTACCCGACAAGGAATTTCGCTACCTTAGGACCGTTATAGTTACGGCCGCCGTTTACCGGGGCTTCGATCAAGAGCTTCGCGTGAGCTAACCCCATCAATTAACCTTCCGGCACCGGGCAGGCGTCACACCCTATACGTCCACTTTCGTGTTTGCAGAGTGCTGTGTTTTTAATAAACAGTCGCAGCGGCCTGGTATCTTCGACCGGCATGAGCTTACGGAGCAAGTCCTTCACCCTCACCGGCGCACCTTCTCCCGAAGTTACGGTGCCATTTTGCCTAGTTCCTTCACCCGAGTTCTCTCAAGCGCCTTGGTATTCTCTACCCAACCACCTGTGTCGGTTTGGGGTACGGTTCCTGGTTACCTGAAGCTTAGAAGCTTTTCTTGGAAGCATGGCATCAACCACTTCGCGCTCTAATGAGCACTCGTCATCAGCTCTCGGCCTTAAGATCCCGGATTTACCTAAGATCTCAGCCTACCACCTTAAACTTGGACAACCAACGCCAAGCTGGCCTAGCCTTCTCCGTCCCTCCATCGCAGTAACCAGAAGTACAGGAATATTAACCTGTTTTCCATCGACTACGCTTTTCAGCCTCGCCTTAGGGACCGACTAACCCTGCGTCGATTAACGTTGCGCAGGAAACCTTGGTCTTTCGGCGTGGGTGTTTTTCACACCCATTGTCGTTACTCATGTCAGCATTCGCACTTCTGATACCTCCAGCAAGCTTCTCAACTCACCTTCACAGGCTTACAGAACGCTCCTCTACCGCATCACCAGAAGGTGATACCCGTAGCTTCGGTACCTGGTTTGAGCCCCGTTACATCTTCCGCGCAGGCCGACTCGACTAGTGAGCTATTACGCTTTCTTTAAAGGGTGGCTGCTTCTAAGCCAACCTCCTAGCTGTCTAAGCCTTCCCACATCGTTTCCCACTTAACCAGGATTTTGGGACCTTAGCTGACGGTCTGGGTTGTTTCCCTTTTCACGACGGACGTTAGCACCCGCCGTGTGTCTCCCATGCTCGGCACTTGTAGGTATTCGGAGTTTGCATCGGTTTGGTAAGTCGGGATGACCCCCTAGCCGAAACAGTGCTCTACCCCCTACAGTGATACATGAGGCGCTACCTAAATAGCTTTCGAGGAGAACCAGCTATCTCCGAGCTTGATTAGCCTTTCACTCCGATCCACAGGTCATCCGCTAACTTTTCAACGGTAGTCGGTTCGGTCCTCCAGTTAGTGTTACCCAACCTTCAACCTGCCCATGGATAGATCGCCCGGTTTCGGGTCTATTCCCAGCGACTAAACGCGCTATTAACACTCGCTTTCGCTACGCCTCCCCTATTCGGTTAAGCTCGCCACTGAAAATAAGTCGCTGACCCATTATACAAAAGGTACGCAGTCACAGAACAAGTCTGCTCCCACTGCTTGTACGCATACGGTTTCAGGATCTATTTCACTCCCCTCTCCGGGGTTCTTTTCGCCTTTCCCTCACGGTACTAGTTCACTATCGGTCAGTCAGTAGTATTTAGCCTTGGAGGATGGTCCCCCCATATTCAGACAAGGTTTCTCGTGCCCCGTCCTACTCGATTTCATGACCAAGAGATTTTCGCGTACAGGGCTATCACCCACTATGGCCGCACTTTCCAGAGCGTTCCGCTAATCTCAAAGCCACTTAAGGGCTGGTCCCCGTTCGCTCGCCACTACTAAGGGAATCTCGGTTGATTTCTTTTCCTCAGGGTACTTAGATGTTTCAGTTCCCCTGGTTCGCTTCCAGCACCTATGTATTCAGTGCAGGATAACCATCTTATGATGGCTGGGTTCCCCCATTCAGACATCTCCGGATCACAGTCTGTTTGCCGACTCCCCGAAGCTTTTCGCAGGCTACCACGTCTTTCATCGCCTCTGACTGCCAAGGCATCCACCGTATGCGCTTCTTCACTTGACCATATAACCCCAAGCAATCTGGTTATACTGTGAAGACGACATTCGCCGAAAATTCGCAAAACTCTTAAGAGTCACTCACAAATTTTACCTTAGCCTGAATGAACACCAGTGAAAGTGTCATCCAGTCTATCTTTCTATCACATACCCAAATTTTTAAAGAACGGTTCTGAAAAAGATCAGAGCTAAATATTCAAAGCGAATATTTAGCTCTGCGCTTTTACAAACGCATGAATCAAGCAATTCGTGTGGGAGCTCATGAGACAGCTGATGTCGTCGATTAAGGAGGTGATCCAGCCGCAGGTTCCCCTACGGCTACCTTGTTACGACTTCACCCCAGTCATGAATCACACCGTGGTAACCGTCCTCCCGAAGGTTAGACTAGCTACTTCTGGTGCAACC
>NZ_CP134771.1:4312500-4517500 GCF_031880315.1 Pseudomonas baltica
ACCCCGGAGAGGGGAGTGAAATAGATCCTGAAACCGTATGCGTACAAGCAGTGGGAGCAGACTTGTTCTGTGACTGCGTACCTTTTGTATAATGGGTCAGCGACTTATTTTCAGTGGCGAGCTTAACCGAATAGGGGAGGCGTAGCGAAAGCGAGTGTTAATAGCGCGTTTAGTCGCTGGGAATAGACCCGAAACCGGGCGATCTATCCATGGGCAGGTTGAAGGTTGGGTAACACTAACTGGAGGACCGAACCGACTACCGTTGAAAAGTTAGCGGATGACCTGTGGATCGGAGTGAAAGGCTAATCAAGCTCGGAGATAGCTGGTTCTCCTCGAAAGCTATTTAGGTAGCGCCTCATGTATCACTGTAGGGGGTAGAGCACTGTTTCGGCTAGGGGGTCATCCCGACTTACCAAACCGATGCAAACTCCGAATACCTACAAGTGCCGAGCATGGGAGACACACGGCGGGTGCTAACGTCCGTCGTGAAAAGGGAAACAACCCAGACCGTCAGCTAAGGTCCCAAAATCCTGGTTAAGTGGGAAACGATGTGGGAAGGCTTAGACAGCTAGGAGGTTGGCTTAGAAGCAGCCACCCTTTAAAGAAAGCGTAATAGCTCACTAGTCGAGTCGGCCTGCGCGGAAGATGTAACGGGGCTCAAACCAGGTACCGAAGCTACGGGTATCACCTTCTGGTGATGCGGTAGAGGAGCGTTCTGTAAGCCTGTGAAGGTGAGTTGAGAAGCTTGCTGGAGGTATCAGAAGTGCGAATGCTGACATGAGTAACGACAATGGGTGTGAAAAACACCCACGCCGAAAGACCAAGGTTTCCTGCGCAACGTTAATCGACGCAGGGTTAGTCGGTCCCTAAGGCGAGGCTGAAAAGCGTAGTCGATGGAAAACAGGTTAATATTCCTGTACTTCTGGTTACTGCGATGGAGGGACGGAGAAGGCTAGGCCAGCTTGGCGTTGGTTGTCCAAGTTTAAGGTGGTAGGCTGAGATCTTAGGTAAATCCGGGATCTTAAGGCCGAGAGCTGATGACGAGTGCTCATTAGAGCGCGAAGTGGTTGATGCCATGCTTCCAAGAAAAGCTTCTAAGCTTCAGGTAACCAGGAACCGTACCCCAAACCGACACAGGTGGTTGGGTAGAGAATACCAAGGCGCTTGAGAGAACTCGGGTGAAGGAACTAGGCAAAATGGCACCGTAACTTCGGGAGAAGGTGCGCCGGTGAGGGTGAAGGACTTGCTCCGTAAGCTCATGCCGGTCGAAGATACCAGGCCGCTGCGACTGTTTATTAAAAACACAGCACTCTGCAAACACGAAAGTGGACGTATAGGGTGTGACGCCTGCCCGGTGCCGGAAGGTTAATTGATGGGGTTAGCTCACGCGAAGCTCTTGATCGAAGCCCCGGTAAACGGCGGCCGTAACTATAACGGTCCTAAGGTAGCGAAATTCCTTGTCGGGTAAGTTCCGACCTGCACGAATGGCGTAACGATGGCGGCGCTGTCTCCACCCGAGACTCAGTGAAATTGAAATCGCTGTGAAGATGCAGTGTATCCGCGGCTAGACGGAAAGACCCCGTGAACCTTTACTATAGCTTTGCACTGGACTTTGAATTTGCTTGTGTAGGATAGGTGGGAGGCTTTGAAGCGAGGACGCCAGTTCTTGTGGAGCCAACCTTGAAATACCACCCTGGCAACTTTGAGGTTCTAACTCAGGTCCGTTATCCGGATCGAGGACAGTGTATGGTGGGTAGTTTGACTGGGGCGGTCTCCTCCTAAAGAGTAACGGAGGAGTACGAAGGTGCGCTCAGACCGGTCGGAAATCGGTCGTAGAGTATAAAGGCAAAAGCGCGCTTGACTGCGAGACAGACACGTCGAGCAGGTACGAAAGTAGGTCTTAGTGATCCGGTGGTTCTGTATGGAAGGGCCATCGCTCAACGGATAAAAGGTACTCCGGGGATAACAGGCTGATACCGCCCAAGAGTTCATATCGACGGCGGTGTTTGGCACCTCGATGTCGGCTCATCACATCCTGGGGCTGAAGCCGGTCCCAAGGGTATGGCTGTTCGCCATTTAAAGTGGTACGCGAGCTGGGTTTAGAACGTCGTGAGACAGTTCGGTCCCTATCTGCCGTGGACGTTTGAGATTTGAGAGGGGCTGCTCCTAGTACGAGAGGACCGGAGTGGACGAACCTCTGGTGTTCCGGTTGTCACGCCAGTGGCATTGCCGGGTAGCTATGTTCGGGAAAGATAACCGCTGAAAGCATCTAAGCGGGAAACTTGCCTCAAGATGAGATCTCACTGGAACCTTGAGTTCCCTAAAGGGCCGTCGAAGACTACGACGTTGATAGGTTGGGTGTGTAAGCGCTGTGAGGCGTTGAGCTAACCAATACTAATTGCCCGTGAGGCTTGACCATATAACACCCAAGCAATTTGCGACTCGAAAGAGCATCAGATTGCGGTGACTGTGGAGATGACACGAACCGAAAGTTCGTCGACTCTGAAGCGACACCCACAAATTATCACATACCCGATTCGCTGGAAGACCGCCCAAACGGTCTGCTGGCAAACAGAATTTCTTGACGACCATAGAGCATTGGAACCACCTGATCCCATCCCGAACTCAGCAGTGAAACGATGCATCGCCGATGGTAGTGTGGGGTTTCCCCATGTGAGAGTAGGTCATCGTCAAGATTGAATTCCGAAACCCCCATCTGCGAAGGCAGGTGGGGGTTTTGTCTTTGTGGTGCTTGGCAAAGTCAAGATCAAGAGCTTCGCGGGCAAGCCTTGCTCCCACAGTTGTATGCCGTGCATACCGTGGGAGCAAAGCTGCCTTCCCACGGCCCGTTCTGTGGCACCAGCATGATAAAGTTCGTCCTTAGCCCTGCTCACCGCCAAGGAAGCCTGAATGTCGTCTGCCACCCCCATCACTCCTGGCTTCATGATCGTCCACGGCAACCGTCTGGATGAACTGCGCGGTCTGGTGGTGAGCTGGATGCGACGCTATCCCCTGCGTCCGCTGGAAAGCGAAATCGCGCTGGTACAAAGCAACGGCATTGCCCAGTGGTTGAAGCTTGCCTTGGCCGAAGACCCGGCAGACGACGATCTGGGCGGCTGCGGTATCGCTGCGGCAATAGAAGTACAACTGCCCGGCAGTTTCATGTGGCAGCTGTACCGAAAAGTCCTCGGCAAAGAGGAAATCCCCGCTACGTCGCTACTCGACAAGGCGCCCCTCACCTGGCGCCTGATGCGCCTGCTGCCACAGCTTATCGACCAACCCCACTTCGAACCGCTGCAACGTTTCCTCACCGACGACACCGACCTGCGCAAGCGCTACCAACTGGCCGAGCGGCTCTCTGACCTGTTTGACCAGTACCAGGTCTACCGCGCCGATTGGTTGGAAGACTGGGCGGCCGGCCGCCACCAATTACGCAGTGTCCGCGGCGAAGCCAAGCCCTTGGCCGCTGCCAACTGCTGGCAGGCCGAACTTTGGCGGGCCCTGCTGCATGACGTCGGGGCCGAAGGCATGGCGCAAAGCCGCGCTGGCGTGCATCAACGCTTTATCGAACGCATCGACGCTCTTGAGCAAGCCCCAGCCGGCTTGCCGTCGCGAGTCATCGTCTTCGGTATTTCCTCGTTGCCGGCCCAGGCGCTGGAAGCGCTCGCCGGTTTGGCACGGTTCAGCCAAGTACTGCTGTGCGTACACAACCCATGCCGCCACCATTGGGCCGACATCGTTGCCGACAAAGACCTGCTGCGCCATCAATACCGTCGCCAAAGCCGCAAGCAAGGCACACCCCTGAGCATCGACGCCGGCGCCATGCATCAACACGCCCACCCGCTGCTAGCGGCCTGGGGCAAACAGGGCCGCGACTACATCAACCTGCTCGACAGTTACGACCAGCCTGACAGCTACCGCGCAGCCTTTCGCGAAGGTCGCATCGACCTGTTCAGCGAATCGACCACGCACACACTGCTCAACCAGTTGCAGGATGACATCCTCGAACTGCGCCCGCTGGCCGAAACCCGCAGCACTTGGCCCGCAGTGGACATCACCCAGGACCGGTCCATACGCTTCCATGTCGCCCACAGCGCCCAGCGTGAAGTCGAGATCCTGCACGACCAGTTGCTGGCTCGCTTCAGCGCCGATCCGACGCTGCGCCCACGCGACATCATCGTCATGGTCCCGGACATCGACAGCTACGCCCCGCATATCCGCGCCGTGTTCGGTCAACTGCCCCGCGACGATCAACGCTTCATCCCCTTCACCCTCACCGACCAGGGCCAGCGCGGTCGCGATCCGTTGCTGATCGCCCTCGAGCATTTGCTGAAACTGCCCGACAGCCGCTTCGCCGTAAGTGAGATCCTCGACCTGCTCGACGTGCCGGCCCTGCGCGCCCGCTTCGGCATCGCAGAGCGTGACTTGCCCACGCTGCACCGCTGGATCGAAGGCGCCGGCATCCGCTGGGGCCTCGACGCCCACCAGCGCGCCGGCCTCGGTCTGCCCCACGGCCTGGAGCAGAACAGCTGGCACTTCGGCCTGCGGCGCATGTTGCTGGGCTATGCCGTCGGTGCAGGTGAAGGCTGCGACGGCATCGAACCCTACGACGAGATTGGCGGCCTCGACGCGGCCCTGATCGGCCCTCTGGTGGCGCTGCTCGACGCGCTTGCCGTCGCTCACCAGCAACTCTCGCAGCCGGCATTGCCGAGCCAATGGGGCGAGCGCCTGCATGGCCTGCTGCAAGTGTTCTTCCAGGCCACCAGCGAACACGATGAATACCTGCTGGTGCAGCTCGAAGACCTGCGCGAAGCCTGGCTGCAGACCTGCGACAGCGTCAGCCTCGAAGAAGCGCTGCCCCTGACTGTGGTCCGCGAAGCCTGGCTGGCCGGTCTCGATGAAGGCCGCCTGTCCCAGCGCTTTTTGGCCGGTTCGGTAAATTTCTGCACGCTCATGCCGATGCGCGCCATTCCATTCAAGGTGGTGTGCCTGCTGGGCATGAACGACGGCGACTACCCGCGCGCCCAGCCGCCGCTGGATTTCGACCTGATGGGCAGCGACTATCGCCCCGGCGACCGTTCGCGCCGTGAAGACGATCGCTACCTGTTGCTCGAAGCACTCCTCTCCGCCCGCGACCAGCTGTACATCAGCTGGGTCGGCCGCAGCATCCGCGACAACAGCGAGCGTCCGGCCTCGGTGCTCATCGGCCAACTGCGCGACCACCTCGCCAGCGGCTGGCGACTGGCCGAGTCCGAACAAAACGACCCTGACGCTTTGCTGCACGCCTTGACCCTCGAGCACCCGCTGCAACCCTTCAGTGCTCGCTACTTTCACGAAGGCAATCAGCAGCTGTTCAGCTACGCCCGCGAATGGCAGCAACTGCACAACGCCTTACCACCGGGCGCAACCGCCACTGCCCTTGGCGCCTACACCCCCAGCGCAGCCCTGAGCATCGCCCAACTACAGGACTTTCTGCGTCATCCGGTCCGGCACTTCTACAGCCAACGTCTGAAGGTCTTCTTCGAAGCGGCCCAAGCTCCGTCGCCGGACGAAGAGCCCTTCAGCCTCGACGCCTTGCAGCGCTACACCCTCAGCGAAAGCCTGCTGGCCGCGGGCATGGCCAACGTCGACAGCGTCGACCTGGCCCTGCAGTCCCAGGCCCGACGCCTGCAAGGCAGCGGCCTGCTGCCGATGGCTGGTTTTGGTGCCTGTCTGCAAGCCGAACTGATCGAGCCCTTGCCCGATCTGCTCGCCCGCTATCGCGATTTGCGTGTGCTCTGGCCGATCACCCTGGAGAGCGCTCTGCCAATCACCTTCAGCCATCAAGGTGTAACGCTGGAAGGCTGGATCGGTGGCCTGCAACAGCGCGCCGACGGTGGCTTGCTCAGCGTTACCACCATTGCCAATGCCATCGGTGGCACGCGCACGCGCAAATGGCACCGCATGATCCGCTGCTGGGTCGAGCACCTGAGCGCCTGCGCGGTCGGCCTGCCATTGACCACGGCGCTGGTCGCCAGCGATGACACCCTGTTGCTCGAGCCACTGAGCGAGGACGCTGCCGCCGAACGCTTGCGCGACCTGCTCAGCGCCTGGCTCGTCGGTATGTCCGCGCCACTGCCGGTCGCGGTAAAGACCGCTTTCGCCTGGCTCGGCCAAAGCGACCCCGCCAAGGCCCACGCGGCAGCGGGCAAAGCTTACGAAGGCGACGGCATCACCTTCGATGGCGAGCGCCGCGAAAGCGTTGCCCTGGCACGGCAATTCCCCGACTTCGCCGCCATGCTCGCTGACGAAACCTTCAGCGGCTGGTGCGACACCCTGTATCGCCCACTGTTCGAAGCCCCTTGGCAATCCGTCGACGCCCAGGAGGCACAGGCATGACTCGATCCGCCCCCCTGGCCCTGACGTTCCCCCTGCGCGGCAGCCAACTCATCGAAGCCAGCGCCGGCACCGGCAAAACCTTTACCATCTCGGCGTTGTACCTGCGCCTGGTGCTGGGGCACGGTGGCGAGCCCAGCGGTTTCGGCCGCGAACTGCTGCCGCCGCAAATCCTTGTGGTGACCTTCACCGATGCCGCCACCAAGGAGCTTCGCGACCGTATCCGCACCCGCCTGGCCGATGCCGCACGGTACTTTCGTGACGAAATCCCCAGCCCCGATGCGCTGATCGAGCAATTGCGCGACGACTATCCGCCCGAGCACTGGGCGGCCTGCGCCAACAAGCTCGACATCGCCGCGCAATGGATGGACGAAGCCGCCGTCTCGACCATCCATAGTTGGTGCCAGCGCATGCTGCGTGAGCACGCCTTCGACAGCGGCAGCCTGTTTACCCAGACGCTCGAGACCGACCACAGCGAACTGCTCGGCGAAGTAGTGCGTGATTACTGGCGGCGCTTTTGCTACAGCCTCGAAGGCGACACTCTGACCTGGGTGCGCACGCACTGGAACAACCCGGCGGCGCTGCTGCCACGGGTACGCGCACTGTTCGGCACCCACAGCGCCAACAATGACGGCCGCGAACCTGGGGAGATCATCGACACCAGCCTGCAGCAACGCCGCGCCGCCCTGGTCACGCTCAAGCAGCCTTGGACGCAATGGGCCCAAGAGCTCCTCGCCTTGTTCCACACCGGCGTCTCCTCCAAATCTGTGCACGGCAAATACATCCAGGCGCGCTTCTTCGAGCCCTGGTTCGAAAAGATCACCGCTTGGGCGACCAACGAAGATCAACACCACCTTGATATCGGTACCGGCTTCACTCGCCTGACGCGCGAAGGCGTGAGTGAAGCCTGGAAGACCGACCCGCCCGACCACCCGGCGCTCGACGCGATGCTCGATCTGCCCAGCCAGCTCGACGGCCTGCCCAGCCCCGATGCCGCCGTGCTGCAGCATGCCGCACATTGGATCGGCGAGCGCTTCGAAGCGGAGAAGCGCCGACGCGCCGAAATGGGTTTCGACGACATGCTGCTGCGCCTCGACGCAGCCCTGGGTGGCTCGTCCGGCGAGCGCCTGGCGAGCCTGATTCGCGAGCAGTTTCCGGTGGCGCTGATCGACGAATTCCAGGACACCGATCCGGTGCAGTACCGCATCTTCGAGCGCATCTACCACATCGAGGCTAACGACCCGGCCACTGGCCTGTTCCTGATCGGCGATCCCAAGCAGGCGATCTACGCCTTTCGCGGCGCCGACATCCACACCTACCTGCGCGCACGCCAGGCCACCACCGGGCGGTTGCACACGCTGGGCAAGAACTTCCGTTCCAGCGCCGAGATGGTCGCGGCAGCCAACCATGTATTCGCCGCTGCCGAGCAGCGCGAGCCGGGGCGCGGAGCCTTCCTGTTCAAGGACGGCGCGCAGAACCCGGTGCCGTTTCTGCCGGTGGACGCCCAAGGTCGCAAAGAGACGCTACGGATCGAAAACGTCGCCGTGCCGGCCGTGACGCTCTGGCAATTGCAAAGCGAGGCGCCGCTCTCTGGCGAGGTATATCGCACGCAAATGGCCGCCGTCTGCGCCAGTGAAATCGTCCGCCTGTTGATGGCCGGCCAGCACCAGAGCGGCGGTTTCGTCGCTACCGACGGCGCGCTGCGCGGCATCCGCCCGGCCGACATTGCTATCCTGGTGCGCGACGGCAAGGAAGCCCAGGCCGTGCGTGGGCAACTGGCAGCGCGCGGGGTGCGCAGCGTGTATCTGTCCGACAAGGACTCAGTGTTCGCCGCCCAAGAGGCCCACGACCTGCTGGCCTGGCTCAAGGCCTGCGCCGAGCCGGATGCCGAGCGCCCGTTGCGCGCCGCCCTGGCCTGCATCACCCTCAACCTGCCGCTGACCGAACTCGAACAGTTCAACCAGGACGAACTGGCCTGGGAGGCGCGGGTCATGCAGTTCCGCGAATACCGTACGCTTTGGCGCACCCAGGGCGTACTGCCGATGCTGCGGCGCCTGCTGCACGACTTCGCTTTGCCGCAGACCCTGATGCTGCGCAGTGACGGCGAGCGCGTACTGACCAACCTGCTGCACCTCAGCGAGCTGCTGCAACAGGCCGCCGGCGAACTGGATGGCGAGCAAGCGTTGATCCGTCATCTGGCCGAGCACCTGGCGCTGTCCGGGCAGGCCGGCGAAGAGCAGATCCTGCGCCTCGAAAGCGACGAGCAACTGGTCAAGGTGGTGACCATCCACAAATCCAAGGGCCTGGAATACCCGCTGGTCTTCCTGCCCTTTATCTGCTCGGCCAAACCGGTGGATGGCAAGCGTCTGCCGCTGGCTTATCACGACGAGCACGGCCTGGCCCACGTGACCCTCAGCCCGACGCCCGAGCAGATCGCCCTGGCCGACGACGAGCGCCTGGCTGAAGACCTGCGCCTGCTGTACGTCGCCTTGACCCGCGCGCAATACGCCTGCTGGCTGGGCATCGCCGACCTCAAGCGCGGCAATCACAAGGACTCGGTGCTGCACCGCGCCGCGCTGGGCTATCTGCTCGGAGGTGGCCAGCCGCTGGCGCAATCCACGGCTCTCAGCAGTTGGCTGCGCGACTTGCAACAGGGCTGCGCCAGCATCGCCTACCCGAGCCTGCCCGAAGCCGATGACCTGCACTTTATCGCGCCAGTCGATGACGCCCCCTTGCGTGCCGAGCTCACGCCCACTCGCAAGGCCGCCGAGAACTGGTGGATCGCCTCCTACAGCGCACTGCGTATCAGCGACGACCCGCTCGCCGCACCTGACAGTGCCCAGGCGCAAAAACTCTACGACGATGAACGCCTCGATCCCCTGGCACCTCGCGAAGTACAGGCCAGCAGCGGCGATATCCATCGCTTCCCGCGCGGGCCCAACCCCGGCACCTTCCTCCACGGCCTGCTGGAGTGGGCCGGTACCGAAGGCTTCGGCCAGGTCGATCAAGACGCCATCCAGGACAGCGTCGCCCGGCGCTGCAACCGTCGAGACTGGAGCGGCTGGATCACGACCCTGGTGGACTGGCTGCAGGCCCTGATCGCTCAGCCCTTGCCACTGGCCGAAGGGCAACCGGGGTGCGCCCTCAAGGACCTCACCGAATACCAGATCGAGATGGAGTTCTGGTTCGCCAGTCACCGCGTCGATGTCAGCCGCCTAGACGCGCTGGTTCGCGAGCACACCCATAACGGTGCCTTGCGCGCGCCGGCTCAGGGCGCCTTGTTGAACGGCATGTTCAAGGGTTTCATTGACTTGACCTTCGAATATCAGGGCCGCTATTACGTGGTCGATTACAAGTCCAACTGGCTCGGCCCGGACGAACAGGCCTACACCTGGGAAGCCATGGACCAGGCGATCCTTGATCATCGCTACGACCTGCAATACGTGCTCTATCTGCTGGCCTTGCACCGCCAGCTCAAGGCGCGGCTGCCGGACTACGACTACGACCTGCATGTCGGCGGCGCGCTGTTCATCTTCCTGCGCGGCGTGCATGCGCCGAGCCAAGGCTGCTATTTCGCCCGCCCGGACAAGGCCCTCATCGAGCAGCTCGATGCGCAATTCCGCGGTGAGGCCGCACCGCGCCCGCCCGCCGCCCAACAAGGCGATCTGTTTCAAGGAGCCGGCGCATGAGCCGCACGTTCGATGACCTGTTACCGACGCCCCTGGATGCCGAGAGCCTGGCGCGTTTGCAGCCGCTCACTGCGGGTGGCGATCTGCTGACGTTGCTCGAACGCTGGGTCGAGCGCGGTTGGCTGCGGGCGCTGGACAAGGCCTTTGTGGCCTTCCTCGCCGAGCTCGACCCTCAGGGCGATCCGCTGGTGTTATTGGCGGCGGCGCTGACCAGCCACCAACTCGGTCACGGCCATGTTTGCCTCGACCTGGGTGCCACCCTGGCCGAACCGGACTTCGCCCTGTCGCTGCCGCCCGAGGGCGATGCGCTGACCGGGCCGTTGCTGCTGCCCTCGCAATTGCTCGAACACCTGAGCCTGGAGGCGTGGCGCGAGACGCTGGCGGCCAGCGCGCTGGTCGAGCGCGCATCGCCTACCCCGGGCCACTCGACCACCGCCAATCAACGCCCACTGGTACTCGCCGGCCACCGCCTGTACCTGCGCCGCTACTGGGGTTACGAGCGCCGTATCGATCGCGCCCTGCGCCAGCGCCTGGCACAAACCTCCAGTGCTCCAGCGGACCTCGCCGAACGCCTCGAGCAATTGTTCCCAGCGCAAAGCGAAGTGCCAGTGGACTGGCAGAAACTTGCCTGCGCCCTGGCCACCCGCAGCGCGTTCAGTATCGTCACTGGCGGCCCCGGCACCGGCAAGACCACCACCGTAGTGCGCCTGCTGGCGTTGCTGCAGGCGCCCGCGGTGCAAGCGGACAAACCCCTGCGTATCCGCCTCGCGGCGCCGACCGGCAAGGCAGCAGCACGCTTGACTGAATCGATCAGCGCCCAGGTCGCCACGCTCGACGTCGACCCGGCCGTGCGCGCACGCATCCCCGTGGAAGTGACCACGGTGCACCGCCTGCTCGGCAGCCGCCCCGGCACGCGGCATTTTCGTCACCACGCCGGCAACTTGCTGCCGCTGGATGTGCTGGTGGTCGATGAAGCCTCGATGATCGACCTCGAGATGATGGCCAATCTGCTCGACGCCTTGCCAGCCCACGCGCGGCTGGTGCTGCTCGGCGACAAGGACCAGTTGGCGTCGGTAGAGGCGGGGGCGGTGCTGGGCGACCTGTGCCGCGACGCCGAGGCCGGCCGCTACAGCCCCGAGACCCGTGCCTGGCTGGAACAGGTAGGGCATGAGCGCTTGGATGGCAGCGAACTGCTGGCGGGCACCGCCAGCGAACACCCCTTGGCCCAGCAAGTGGTGATGCTGCGTTATTCGCGGCGCTTCGGCGAAGGCAGCGGCATCGGCCAACTGGCGCGGCAGGTCAATCGCCAGGCGCCGGAGCAGGCGCGGGCGCTACTGCAAAAGGGCGAGTTCAAGGATATCTACTCGCTGCAGCTCAAGGGCGAACAGGACCGGGCCCTGGAAAAACTGCTGCTCAACGGCCAGGCGGCGACAGGCCCCAAGGGCTATCGCCATTACCTCGGGCTTATCCACAGCCAACGCCCGGCTCCGACGCTGGATCTGCAAGCACCGCAGTGGGCGCTGTGGGCGCGAGCGGTGCTGAGTGCATTCGACGAGTTCCAGTTGCTGTGTGCGGTGCGCAAGGGCCCTTGGGGTGTGGAGCGCCTCAACCAGCGCGCGACCCAGGCGTTGTTCGCTGCAGGCTTGATCGAGAGCGATCAGCACTGGTACGAAGGCCGGCCGGTACTGATGACGCGCAACGACTATGGCCTGGGCTTGATGAACGGTGACATCGGCATCGCCCTGCGCCTGCCCGAGGCACCCGGCTCGCAGCATTTGGTACTGCGGGTCGCCTTCGCACGCAACGATGGCGAAGGCGGCGTGCGCTTCGTGTTGCCGAGCCGGCTCAATGACGTCGAGACGGTGTACGCCATGACCGTGCACAAGTCCCAGGGCTCGGAATTCGCCCACACCGCGCTGATCCTGCCGGATGCGCTGAATCCGGTGTTGACCAAGGAGCTGATCTACACCGGCATTACCCGGGCAAAAAACTGGTTCACCCTGATCGAGCCGCGCAGGGGCGTGTTCGAAGCGGCAGTCAAGCGCAAGGTCAAACGCTTGAGCGGGTTGATGCTCGAAAGCTTGTAATGCCTGATGATAGGGTGGGGCTTATGGCCTCTTCGCCGCCATAGACCCACCCTATCACCCCACCGCCAGACTCTGCTCCACCTCGATCCCCATGAACCGCCGTACCCGTTCACCCTCGGGCTGAGTACGGATCGCCAACGGCGCGGCATCGAGCTGGATATTGCCGTTCTCCATGAACAGCACGCGATCGGAAATCGACATCGCGAAATCCATCTCGTGCGTCACGATCACCAAGGTCATGCCCTCGCGCGCCAGTTGGGCGATCACCTTCAACACTTCGCCCACCAACTCCGGGTCGAGCGCCGACGTCGGCTCGTCGAACAGCATGATCTGCGGCTCCATGGCCAGCGCCCGGGCAATCGCCACGCGCTGCTGCTGGCCACCGGACAGCTGATGGGGATACTTGGCCGCATGGGCCAGCAACCCCACCTTGTCGAGCAAACGCCACGCTCGCTGCTCGGCTTCGGCCTTGGACACGCCGTGATAACGCGGCGCCAGGGTAACGTTGTCAAGGATGGTGCGGTGCGGGAACAGATTGAAGTTCTGGAACACCATGCCGATCTGCCGCACGCCCTTGCGCACCTGGGAATTGTTGGGCGCGTCATTGGCGTGGATGTAGCTCTCGCCAAACAGCACGATCTCGCCCTTGTCGATGGTCTCCAGGCCGTTGATGGTACGAATCAGCGAGGTCTTGCCCGACCCGGACGGGCCGATGATGGAGATCACCTGGCCGGAGGCGATGTTCAGGTCGATGCCCTTGAGCACCTCGTGGTGGCCGTAGCGCTTGTGCACAGTACGCAGTTGCAGCGCCGGCGTGGCATCCATGGTTTTAAGCGCGGTCGCGGCCAGCGCTGTAGGGGCGAGCTGTTGGCGAAACCGCGTGATCCCCTCGTCAGTGAGGGTCTGCGGCTTGCGCAGGCTCAAATCCAGATACCGTTCCAGGCACTGCAACAGCCAGCCGAACACGGTCACGATCAGCACGTAATACACGCCGACCGCCGCCAGGGTTTCCATCACCAAAAAGTTTTGCGCATACAGGCGCTGGCCGACGGTGAGCAGTTCGGTCAGGGAAATCACCGAGATCAGCGAGGTCAGTTTCACCACCGTGATGTACTCGTTGATCAGCGTCGGCAACGAGATCCGAAAGGCCTGGGGAATCACGATCAAGCGTTGCAGGCCGAGCAGGCCGATGCCCAGCGCGCGCCCGGCTTCCTTCTGCCCCTTGAGCACCGAGATCAGCCCGCCGCGATGGATCTCGGCCATGTACGCGGCCTCGGTCACCACCAGCGCCAACAGGCCGGAATAGAACGGCACCGACAGTACTCCGCCGGTCGAGGGGAACAGCTGCGGCAGGTTGTAGACGAACACCACCAGCACCAACAGCGGGATGCTGCGAAAGAACCAGATATAAATCGACGCCGGTACCCGCAGCCACGCCGAGGTCGAGAGCTTGGCCGAGGCCAGCAAGAACCCCAGCAGCATGCCGATCAGCCACGCCAGGGCGCTTAGCTCGATGACCGTCAGCGTCGCCTCCCAGAAGGCCGGCATCGAAAACAGCGAAACAAAATAAGACCAATCGAATTGCATAGATACCTCACCCAAACCGCTAGACCACAGCTGCCTTGCGTTACCTGTGGGAGCAGGCTCTGCGCGCGAAGCCTTCAGGCTTAAAAATCTTCGCGGACACAACCCGCTCCCACAGAGGATGCAAGGCGCAAATGCAATCAGTCAGCTGCTTCCAGATCGTATTTTTTCAGGATGGCCGCGTAGGAGCCGTCCTTCTTGCTGGCATCGACCGCCTTGAGCAGCGCCTGGTAGGTCTCGTCATTGCCCTTCTTCACATAGATGCCCAGGGTCTGCGGATAGACCAGGTCATGGGAAGTCACCACCACGCGGCCATTGGTACGATCGGCGATCATGTGCGCGGCGCCGGCGATCTCGACCTGGGCCTGGATGTTCTTTGACAGCAGCGCCTGAGTGACTTCCGGCGCGGACGGGTATTCGCTGATGGTAATCGCGCCCTTGTTGTTCGGCAGGCAGTACTCGGTCGACAACTTGTTGAAGGCCGCCACCCAGGTCGTGCCCTGTTCGAGGCCGACTTTGAGGCCGCACAGGTCTTCAGGCTTTTGCGGTTTCAGGTCGCTGTCCTTGGGCGTCATGATCGCCGCGCCGGTCTTGGCGTAGGGGATGGTCAGCGCTTGGGTCTGGCGTTCGGCAGTGATGTACATGCCCGAGATGATCGCGTCGTAGTGCCCGGCGTTCAGGCCCAGAATCAGGTTGGGGAACTTGGTGTCGACGAAGCTGGCCTTGACGCCCATCTCTTTGGCCAGGGCATGGGACAGCTCGGGATCGGAGCCGACCACGTTCTTGTTGGCATCGTAGGATTCGAACGGCGGGTAGGTGATTTCCATCCCCACTTTCAATTCGCCCGGTGTGGCGGTTGGCGCAGCGAGGGCAGCGCCGGCGGCCAGCAGCCCGGCAGCCAAGAGGGTCAAGCGCGTAACGTGAAGGTTCGACATAGGCGGTGCTCCAAGGAGAGGTGGGGGTTTCAGGACGCTTGCGACTGGTTTTTCAAATGGCCGAAGCTCGACGGCTTGCGCGCTTTGGCGGGCAACTGCGCTTCACCGTTTTCCACACGCTTGCGCAGGTACTGGTAGGTCTGCAGCGCCTGCCCGTACATGTGCTCGCCGATGGCGATTTCTTCGTATTCCTGACCTTCCTTGGCAAAGCTGGGCAGGGGTTTGATCTGGGTATGAAAGTCGCAGGCATAGAACAGCGGGAATGAATAGCGCTCCTCGCCGACTTTGCGCACCCGGTGGGCGGTGGCGACAAAGGTGCCGGCGGTCATCACTTCGAGCATGTCGCCGATATTCACCACAAAGGCATCCGCCACCGGCGGCGCGTCGATCCACTGGCCGAGGTCGTTCATCACCTCCAGGCCCGGCTGCTCGGAATGCAGGATGGTGAAGCACTCGTAATCGGTGTGGGCGCCGATCCCAGGGGCATCCTCAGCGTGCGCGTCGAAGGGGTAGTGGATCAGCCGCAGTTTGGACGGCGGGCGGGTGACCATGGCATCGAAGTAATCTTCAGGCAGGCCCAGTGCCAGCGCGAAGCCGCCGAACAGTTTGCGACCCAGGGCGAAAATCGCCGCGTAGTAGGCCTGCACCGACGGCTTGAATCCCGGCAGCGTCGGCCAGTTGTTAGGCCCCAGCAGCGGCGTATTGGCCAGTACCAGCGGGTCATCGGCGGGTACTTCGAAGCCGACGTCGAAGGCTTCCTTGTGATCGGGCTTGCCCTTGGCATACACCTCTTCGCCCTCCGGCACGAAGCCCTTGTGGGTGGCCGAGGTGCCGATGTAGTGACGCATCTTGACGTCCAACGGCTGGGCGAAATAATCCTTGGCCGCCTGCTGCAGCCCGGCGATCAATTGCGGCGCGATGCCGTGGCCGGTGATGTAGAGGAAGCCCACATCGCTGGCGGCGCGGCCCAGTTGCTCGGCCACGGCCAGGCGATGTTCGAGTTCGACGCTGAACAGCCCGGCGATGTTCACCACCGGGATGCTTTTGAAGTTGGCGACAGGCTGGTCACTCATGAGTGGGCTCCTGGAAGGTGCGGCGATTGACTGAAGCGTTCGAAGTGCGCGCGCTCGGTGCGGCCCATCCACTGATTGAGCGACCACAGATCGGCGACGGGGACGTTGGTGAAGGGCAGGTGATGCAGGTAGCCGTCGGCGCCGAACTCCGGGGTCAGGGTGCTGACGCTGAAGCCGCGGCGCTGCTGCGAGCGCCAGATGGCTTCCCAGTGCTGTTGATGGAACGCCAGTTCGCGGGCGTATTCCGGGGCGCCGGGGTGCGGCACCTGCGGGCCCTGGTCGTAGCCGACACGGGCCTGAATATGGTGAACGCGTTCGATAAAGGGCGTGAGGTCGTCGGCGGGGTCGTCCAGCAGCCGCTCGCAAGTGACGATCCAGTGGCTGATGTCACTGGTAAAGCGCAGGTCGGGCAGTTGCCGAATCAGTTCGAGCGTCACCCAGGGGCTGTACAGCGAACGGGAGCGATGAGTCTCGAACACGCAGGTCTGGCCGTGCTTGTGCGCGAGCGCCATCGCCGCGCCGAAAAACTCCACTTGCTCGCCCATGCCCCAGCGATCATTGCCGGCCAGCACGTTGACGAAGCGCGGCGCCAGTTCGCCGACCCAGCCGAGCTTGCGGTCGAGATCGGTCAGGTGCTCGGCAGGCAGAGCCGATTGCACGGGCAACACATCGTAGGCAGTGAACAGAGTGGCGATATAGCCCAGCGCATTGGCGCGCAAAAAGGCCGCGAATTCGGCGCGTTCGGCGGCGTCCAGCGGCATGCGTGCTTCCATGCCGTCGAAGCCTGCGTCCAGCAATTCCTCAAGCGCCTGGGCCTTGCTGGCGGTATAGCCCCAGAGGGTACGAAAAATCTCCAGTTGCATCACGGTGCTCCTCTTGGCTACTGCGTGGCAACGCATCGGCCAGGCCGTGCGTGCGCGTTGTCATGGGCAGTAGCAAAAGGGGGACCGCTGGAGCCGCTGCTCTGTGTCAGCGGTCTCGATGGGGCGATCTTAGGCAGGGCAGAGGAGGGGAAAGAATAGGCGCGGTGAAATCGATAGTTCAGGAAAATCTGAACTATCGTTCTGCAGCGATGGGCTGCCGGAACCTCAGCGGCGCCGGCTCGCCCATGAGGAAGGCGTGGTTCATCTCGGTGACCTCGCGGATGTAGTCCCACAACAGGGTAATCCGCTTGAGCTTGCGCAGGTCCTCTCGACAGTACATCCAGAATTGCCGAGTAATCTCCACCTCCTCCGGCAGCACTGCAATCATCCGTGGATCCTGCGCCGCCAGAAAACACGGCAATATCGCCAGCGACCGCCCCTGCAATGCCGCCACATACTGCGCTATCACGCTGGTACTGCGCAGATTGGCGCTGGCGCCGGGCAACAAGTTGGCCAGGTACAGGAGCTCGGAACTGAAGGCCAGATCATCCACATAACTGACGAACGGATGGCTATTGAGGTCGCTCGGTTGCCGGATCGGTCCGTGGGCATCCAGGTAATCCTGGGTGGCATACAACCGCAGTGTGTAGTCGGTCAGTTTGCAGCATACATAGGGCCCATGCTCGGGGCGCTCCAGGGCGATGACGATATCGGCCTCGCGCTTGGACAGGCTGATGAAGTGCGGCAGCGGCAGGATGTCGACGGAAATCGCAGGGTAGGCATCGACGAAATGGCTCAACTGTGGGGTGATGAAAAAACTGCCGAAGCCCTCGGTGCAGCCCATGCGGATATGCCCGGACAATGCCACGCCGGAGCCGGAGACCTGCTCGCAGGCCATGTGCAGCGTGCTCTCGATGGTCTCGGCATAGCTGAGCAGGCGCTGGCCCTCGGCAGTGAGCACGAAGCCGTTGGTACGCGACTTTTCGAACAGCAAGGTGCCGAGTGCAGTTTCCAGCGAGGAGATGCGCCGCGACACGGTGGTGTAATCCACGCCCAGACGTTTAGCGGCATTGCTGGCCTTGCGCGTGCGTGCCACCTCCAGGAAAAACTTGAGGTCGTCCCAGTTCAGCGCGTTTAACGAGGTGATGTTTTTTTGCATGTTGGACCGGCTTTATTCTGCATTTTTATTGGAAGTTTGCACATCTATACTCCTGTACGACCCCATTTTCCAAGCCATACCAAAGGTTGATGGCTCGTCTTCCTGATCGGCCATCTGAGCTCGATCAGACATCCGCACAATAAAAACAAGTCGGAGATTTCAATGAATGCTTCCCTCACACCCGGCCAGACTGCCGTGCAGTCCGCCAAGCTGCTGATCAACGGCCAGTGGGTCGAATCGCAGACCAGCGAATGGCGCGATATCGTCAACCCCGCTACCCAGCAAGTCCTCGCCCACGTGCCCTTCGCCACCCCCGACGAAGTGAATGCCGCCGTGGCCGCCGCCCATGAAGCCTTCAAGACCTGGCGGCACACGCCGCTGGGCGCGCGCATGCGCATCATGCTCAAGCTGCAGGCGCTGGTGCGTGAGCACTCCAAGCGCATTGCCCTGACCCTTAGCGCCGAACAAGGCAAGACCGTCGCCGATGCCGAGGGCGATATCTTCCGCGGCCTCGAAGTGGTCGAGCATGCCTGCTCCATCGGCACCCTGCAGATGGGCGAATTCGCCGAGAATGTCGCCGGTGGCGTCGACACCTACACGCTGCGCCAGCCGATCGGTGTGTGCGCGGGCATCACCCCGTTCAACTTCCCGGCGATGATCCCGCTGTGGATGTTCCCGATGGCCATCGTCTGCGGCAACACCTTCGTGCTCAAGCCGTCCGAGCAGGACCCGCTGTCGACCCTAATGCTGGTGGAGCTGGCGCTGGAAGCCGGGGTGCCACCGGGTGTGCTCAACGTGGTGCATGGCGGTAAGGAAGTGGTGGATGCCATCTGCACCCACCCGGATATCAAGGCGGTGTCTTTCGTCGGTTCCACGGCGGTAGGCACCCACGTGTACGACCTGGCCGGTCGTCACGGCAAGCGCGTGCAGTCGATGATGGGCGCCAAGAACCACGCCGTGGTGTTGCCCGACGCCAATCGTGCGCAAACCCTCAACGCCCTGGCTGGCGCAGCGTTCGGTGCGGCGGGCCAGCGCTGCATGGCGACCTCGGTAGCGGTGCTGGTGGGGTCCACCAAGGAATGGATCCCCGAACTCAAGGCGCTGGCGCAGAAACTCAAGGTCAATGCCGGCAGCGAGGCGGGCACCGACGTGGGCCCGGTGATTTCCAAGCGCGCCAAGGAACGCGTACTGAGCCTGATCGCCAGTGGCGTGGAGCAGGGCGCAACCCTCGAGCTGGACGGCCGCGACGTGGTGGTGCCAGGTTATGAAGAAGGCAACTTCGTCGGCCCGACGCTGTTTTCCGGGGTGACCACCGACATGCGCATCTACACCGAAGAAATCTTCGGCCCGGTGCTGGTGGTGCTCACCGTCGATACCTTCGACGAGGCCATCGCGTTGGTCAACCGCAACCCCTTCGGCAACGGCACGGGCCTGTTCACCCAAAGCGGCGCGGCGGCGCGCAAGTTCCAGAGCGAAATCGACGTCGGCCAGGTGGGCATCAACATCCCGATCCCGGTGCCGGTGCCGTTCTTCAGCTTCACCGGTTCGCGTGGCTCCAAGCTTGGGGACCTCGGCCCGTACGGCAAGCAGGTGGTGCAGTTCTACACCCAGACCAAGACGGTCACTGCCCGGTGGTTCGACGATGACAGCGTCAATGACGGCGTCAACACCACCATCAACCTGCGTTAGGAGTTCATGCCATGCGTATTGCATTCGTAGGGCTGGGCAACATGGGCGCGCCGATGGCGCGCAACCTGCTCAAGGCCGGTCACGAGCTGCATCTGTTCGACCTCAATACCACAGTGCTCGCGGAGCTGGCCGAACTCGGCGGGCAGATTGCCCTGTCACCGCGCGACGCGGCCGCCCAGGGTGATCTGGTGATCACCATGCTGCCGGCGGCTGCTCATGTGCGCAGCGTCTATCTCAATGAAGACGGCGTGCTGGCCGGGATTCGCGCCGGTACGCCCGCCGTGGATTGCAGCACCATCGATCCGCAGACGGCGCGTGAGATCAGCGCCGCCGCCGCCAAGCAGGGAATCGACCTGGGCGATGCACCCGTCTCCGGAGGCACCGGCGGTGCTCAGGCCGGGACCTTGACCTTCATGGTCGGCGCCACCCCGGCGTTGTTCGCGACGCTCAGGCCGGTGCTGGAGCAGATGGGCCGCAACATCGTCCATTGCGGCGAAGTGGGCACCGGGCAGATCGCCAAGATCTGCAACAACCTGCTGCTGGGGATTTCCATGATCGGCGTGGCCGAGGCCATGGCGCTGGGCGATGCGCTGGGGATCGATACCGGCGTGCTGGCGGGGATCATCAACAGTTCGACGGGGCGTTGCTGGAGTTCGGACACCTACAACCCGTGGCCGGGCATTGTCGAGACGGCGCCAGCGTCACGTGGCTACAGCGGCGGGTTCGGGGCGGAGCTGATGCTCAAGGACCTGGGCCTGGCGACCGAGGCGGCCAAGCAGGCGCGCCAGCCGGTGGTGCTGGGCGCGGTGGCGCAGCAGCTGTATCAGGCGATGAGCCTGCGCGGTGATGGCGGGCTGGATTTTTCGGCGATCGTCAAAGCCTATCAACGTTGACCGAAATCTGTAGCGAGGGTGCTTGCCCCGATTGCTTGCTGACTGACGCACAGCAATCGGGGGCCAGCCCCTTCGCTACAGGGGTGGGGATCAGAACAGCGAGATCGGATAGTCGATGATCACGCGATATTCATCGGTGTCACGCTGCATGTCGGTGCGGAACACCCCTTGGCGCAATGCGGTGCTCAGGCCCTTGGCCGGCCCTGACTGCACGGTGTAGGCGAGGGTGGTATCGCGGGTCCATTCCTTGCCATCGGCGCCGGCGGTCTTGATGTGGTCGCCATTGGTGTAAACGGTTTTGATCGTCCAACCCGGATAACCCAGCCCGGCGAAGTCATAGACATAGCGCAGTTGCCAGGCACGTTCGCCAGCACGCTGGAATTTTCCGGACATGGTTTCGGTCATGAAGTAGCTGGTGGTCCCGGCGCCTTCGTTGAGCCACACCGCATCGCTGCTGCCGTTGACTTGCTGATAACCGGCGGACACCGCGTGGGCACCCAGGGTGTAAGTGAACAAACCGCTGGTCAAACGGCTGTCGACCTTGCCGCGGGTCACGCCGTTGCCGTAATAGCCGGTGCTGAAGTAATCGGAGTCATGGCCGTTCTTGCCATCGGAACTGTTGTCCCAATGACGGAAGTCCGAGGTCAGGCGACCCGGGCCCAAGTTGATACCATACAACGCGCCAACAAAGTGCTGTTTATAGAAGTTGGTCAGGTTGGCGTAGTAATACTGCAGCGTCAGGTTAGGTGTGGCTTTATAAGTGCCGCCGCCATACCAGAATTCGTGAGAGTAGGTGCTGGTAGTGGTGTTGATACCCGGATTGGTCGGGTCGAGCTTGGCGTTGGAACCGGCGATCGACAAGCCTTCTTCGTCGGTCGAACCGCGCTCTTTGACCTTGTCGATACGCCCGGCGGTCAGGGTCAGATTGTCGATTTCCCGAGACTGCACTTGAACGCCGTTGAAGGTCTGGAACACCAGGCGGTCACTGGCCACCAGGATCGGCAGGTTGGGTTGCAAGGTGCCGTAACGGAACTCGGTTTTCGACACCAGCGCCTTCAGCGTCGCGCCGACACTGGCGAATTCGTCTACCGCGCGACCATCCCCGTCGGTGGGGAAGATGTTGCCGTTGCGCGAGCTACCGGTGGGGTTGTAATGCACGCCTTTACCGGAATCCAGCTTGATACCCAACATGCCTACGGCATCCACGCCAAAGCCGACCGGCCCTTGGGTGAAACCGGAAGTAAAGTTGAGGACGAAGCCCTGGCCCCACTCTTGAGTGTAATTAGGCGCTGCGGCCCCATCGCGGTTATCGGAGTTACTGTAAAAGTTGCGCGCCAATAAAGTCGCATGACTGTCATCAACGAAACCTGCTGCCATACCATTCTGAACTACCAAGAGTCCGAGAATCCCCGCGGAGTATTTAATCAAGGTCATGATGCTACCTAATGCCTTTGCATGATGTGTGAAATAGCGTGCTTTATTGGCAGTGGTGCGAGTGCGCAGGGTTTTAAGCAAAGCGACAGCGATACATCGCTTGCTAAAAGGCGGTTACTTCAAGATTGGCGCTATCCCCGGTGATCTGTGTCACGTCAGGCGCAGTACTCGGCACACCGCAAACCTACGCAAAAGTTTCTTCTTGGGGTTAAGACAACTTTGCTCTGGCTGGATAGGGAACGCTTATGACTCACACAAGTGCAACTATTAAGGGCGGCCATCACAATAATGGTGCGCGCGACATTGCCGCTGCCTATGGCGGCATCGGTAAATGTGATCGACGTCAGTTCAATAATAAACATCACCCCGCGCCGGGTCATAAGTCGCACTTATCGCCCCAGCGGTAAACGCTCTTGGCGCGCTGACGCCCAGGCTCGGTACATTGGCCGCAGACCAAGGGCAATACCGTGCCAGCCGAATGAGCAAGGGGCAGATAATCAACATGGATCAACAACGCATCAAACAGCTGATCGACCTGCTGGCCGAGTCGGACCTGAGTGAAATGACCCTCAGCGAAGGCGGCACCACGGTGACGCTGAGCCGCCATTCCACTGCATCGGCAGCAATGCCCCAGAGCCCTGAAGCGGCGCCGTCTGCGGTAGCCGAGGTCGCCCCGCCAGCAGCCCCGATCAATGCACCTGCCGCCAGCCAGATCTGCTCCCCGCTGTACGGCGTACTGCACCTGACGCCATCACCCGATGAGCCGCCTTTCACCACGATCGGCGCCACCGTGGCGGTCGGGCAGACCCTGTGTATCGTCGAGGCGATGAAGATGTTCCATCAGGTCAGGGCCAATAAGGCCGGGCGCATCGACGCCATCCTCGCCCAGCCCGGCGAAGAGGTGGAATCCGGCCAGCCGCTGTTCAGCATTGTCTAGCTCACCCACAGGTTGCCCCCATGTTCGATAAAGTACTGATCGCCAACCGCGGTGAAATCGCCCTGCGGATTCAGCGCGCCTGCCACGGCCTGGGTCTGAAGACGGTGATGGTCTATTCCGAGGCGGATGCCCAGGCGTCCTACCTGCAATACGCTGACGAGGCGCTGTGTATCGGCCCGGCCGCCCCCGGCCAGAGCTACCTGAATCAGCAAGCGATCCTGTATGCCGCCCAGGCCACCGGCGCCCAGGCGATCCATCCAGGCTACGGCTTTCTCTCCGAGAACGCGGACTTCAGCAAGCGTGTCGAAGCCGCTGGCATGACCTTTATCGGCCCCACCGCCGAGTGCATCCGGCAGATGGGTGACAAGGTCGCCGCCAAGCGCGCCATGCGCAAGGCCGGTGTGCCCTGCGTGCCGGGCCCGGAAGGCTCACTGCCGGATGATCCGGCCAGCATCCAGCGCATCGGTGACGAGATCGGCTACCCGGTCATCGTCAAGGCGGCGGGCGGAGGCGGCGGGCGCGGCATGCGCATGGTCGAGCGCGGCGAAGATCTGTTGCCAGCCGTCAGCGTCACCCGCGAAGAAGCGCGGCGCGCCTTCGGCAACCCCGAGCTCTATATCGAAAAGTTTCTTGGCCACCCGCGGCACGTGGAAATCCAGGTGCTCTGCGATAATCATGGCAAAGGTGTGTGGCTCGGCAGCCGTGACTGCTCGCAACAGCGCCGCCATCAAAAAGTCCTCGAAGAGGCGCCGGCTCCTGGTATCGACGAGGCGTTGATCGCGGCAGTGGGCGAGCGCTGTGTGCTGGCTTGTCAGCAGATCGGTTATCGGGGCGTTGGTACGTTCGAGTTCCTGTTCGAAGACGGCGAGTTCTATTTCATCGAGATGAACACCCGCCTGCAGGTCGAGCATCCGGTCACCGAATTGACCACTGGCATCGACATCGTCCAGCAGCAATTACGCATGGCCTTGGGTGAGTCGCTGACGCTCCAGCAAAGCGATGTGCGCACCCACGGCCACTCGCTGGAGTGTCGCATCAACGCCGAGGACCCGCAGACCTTCATCCCCACCCCCGGCCGCGTCACCCGCTGGGAAGTACCGGGCGGCATGGGCGTGCGGGTCGATTCTCACGTGAGCGCCGGCTATCAGGTGCCGCCCTATTACGACTCGATGATCGCCAAGGTCATCACCCACGGCGCGACCCGCGATGAAGCCTTGGCGCGGATGCGTACGGCGTTGGCGCAGTTGCGTATCGAGGGCATCTCAAGCAACGTCGCGCTGCACCGCGACATTCTCCAGGACCCGGACTTCTGTGCAGGTTCGGTGGACATTCATCACCTGGAACGTTGGCTCAAGGCCCGTCGGGAAGCGGAGTAATCACGATGCACATCAGCAAGATTCGCCAGATCGTCGAATGGGTCAGCAGCGCCAACCTGGCGCAGTTCGAACTGCACAGCAGCGAGTTCAGCATCCGCTTGACTCGGCCGGCCAAAACTCCCGCCAGCACGCCGCGCCAGGCGTCCATCACCGAGGCACCGGCCATCGAGACACCGGCGCTGAAGATCGCCGCCATGGCTACCGTGTGCGGCCGCTTCCTGTCGCGGCATCCCTCGCGCGATGAACCCGAGGTGCGCCCCGGCGATGCCCTGGAGCCTGGCACTCTGGTCGGCCTGATCGCGGTGGGCAAGTTGCTGTTGCCGGTCACGGCCACCGCCAGCGGCACCCTGGGCGCCTTCATGGTCGCCGACCAACAACTGGTGGGCTACGGCACACCGCTGGTATCGCTGGCCGAGCCAGCTTGAGGAGCAGCACATGAAAATCGATTTGAATGCGGACCTCGGCGAAGGCTTCGGCGCTTACCGAATGGGCGAGGACGAGGCGTTGATGCAGATCATCTCGTCGGCCAACGTCGCCTGCGGCTTTCATGCCGGCGACCCGCTGATCATGGACAGCACCGTGCGCTTGGCACTGGCGGGCGGGATCGATCTGGGTGCGCACGTGGGTTTCCCCGACTTGCTCGGGTTCGGCCGCCGCAAGATGCAGATCGAAACGCGCGAGCTGGCCACCTACGTCATCTATCAACTGGGCGCGCTGGCCGGTTTCGCCGCCGCTATCGGGCACCGCATGACCCACATGAGTTTCCACGGTGCGCTGGGCAACATGGCCGCCGCCGATGCCGACCTCGCCGATCCGTTGATCGCCGCGGTGGCCGCGTTCGACTCGAAGCTGATCATCAGTTCGTCCACCAGCCGCGCCATTGAAGCTGCGGCCGAACGTCACGGCTTGCGGGTGGCCACCACTTTCCTGGCCGATCGTGCGTACGATAAGAGCGGCCTGTTGGTGCCACGCCAGTTGCCCGACTCGGTCATCAAGGACCCGCTCAAGGTGCGCGATCGCGTGCGCCAGTTGCTCGATGAAGGCACCGTGACTTGCTACACCGGCGAGCGCATCAAGATCGATGCCTGCTCCATTCTGCTCCACGGTGATACCGCAGGCTCCGTGGAGCTGGCCCGCGGCATTCGCCGGGAAATCGAGCAGGGCGGCGGCGAAATAGTCCCTGTTTCACACCTGATCCCCTGATTTTACGGGGCCTTGCGGGGCCATAAGGCGGGCTTATCGCCACACAGCGATTACGTCTTGGCGCCCACAATCGCCGCCCAGTACAGTCGATACCAAGACCTGCCATGCGGGTCGTCGAACGCTTTGATGAGGAATGCGACATGCCATTTTCTGACTACAAAACCGCGCTGGTCACCGGGGCTTCTTCGGGCATCGGTGCCGCGACCGTCGAGCGTCTGTGCCGCGAAGGCATCACGGTGCATGCGGTGGCGCGCAATGCCGAGAACCTGGCAGCGCTGGCCAAGCGCACTGGCTGCATTCCTCACGCTCTGGACGTCGCCGATCTCAAAGGCATGACCGCTTTGGCCGAAGGTCTGGAAATCGACATCCTGGTCAACAATGCCGGAGTCGATCGTCCGGGTTCGATCCTCAACGCAGACGCCGAGGGCATCGATGCGCTGATCGACGTCAACCTGCGCGCGGTGCTACATCTCACGCGGCTGTTCGTGCCTGGCATGGTAGCGCGCGATCGCGGCCATGTGATCAATATCAGTTCCATCGCTGCGGCCTACAACTTCGGTGGCAATTCCACGTATCACGCCACCAAGGCGGCGGTGAGCATGCTCTCGCGCAATCTGCGTATCGATGTGTTCGGCAAGCGCGTGCGTGTCACTGAAATCTGCCCGGGCCGCGTGGCCACGGACATCTTCGCCCACGTGCATGGCAACCCTGAAGAGAGCCACAAGAAGTACATCGAAGGTTTCGAACTGCCGGTGGCCAGCGACATTGCTGACGCCATTGCCTTTGCCATCGCAGCCCCGGTGTCCATGAATGTCGGCCATATGGAAATCACTCCGACCCTGCAGGTGCCGGGCGGCCTGCAGACGACGCGCCCTCAGGAGAGTTGAGGCAGCAGCCGGACCAGAACGGGATCTCACCCGTCACGCCTGCGGGCTCCGGTTTTCATTTCATGCTGCCGCTACAGATATCCGAAGGTGATTCCCATGATTAAAGGTTTCGACCTGGGGCCGATTTTGACGGGCGAGTACGCCGCGCTGATGCTGCAGGGCGCGGAGTTGACCCTCAAGCTGATGCTCTGCGCGTGGCTGCTGGCCATGAGCCTGGCCTTTTTGCTGGTGGTCGTACGCCTGACCCACAACAAGCTGGCCGTGGCTCTGGTGGCGGGCTATGTGGCCTATCACCGCAACGTGCCGACGCTGGTGCAATTGATGCTCTGGTATTTCGGCGTACCGACCTTGCTGCCCGATAGCGCGCAGTTGTGGCTGGCCAACTACAGCACCGAATTCATTTTCGCGGTGATCGCGCTGGGCCTGTGCCAAGCGGCGTACTTTTCCGAGGACCTGCGTGCCGGCCTGCGTGCCATCCCCGATGGGCAGACCGAAGCGGCGCGGGCGCTGGGCATGGGCTACATGCGTTCGATGCGCTACGTGATCCTGCCGCAGGGCATCCGCAATTCGCTGCCGTCGCTGATCAACCACACCGTGCTGCTGTTCAAGAACACCAGTCTGGCCATGGCCATCGGCGTGGTGGAGCTGACCTACGCCACCCGTGAAGTTGAAAACTACACCTTCCGCACGTTCGAGTCGTACCTGGTCGCCACCGTCGGCTATCTGGTGGTCTCGTTGTTGCTGATGGGCATCGGGGCGCTTATCGCTCGCCGTTTCGATCTGGCCAGAGCGAGGTAATCAGTCATGTTCGATGTGTTCGCTATCGTCCACAACAACTGGGAATTGCTGCTGATCGGCCAGTACCCGAACGGTCCACTGGGCGGGTTGGTCAGCACGCTGATCCTTTCCGCGCTGGCGCTGGTAATTGCCTTCCCGCTGAGCATCCTGCTGGCCATGGCGCGCATTTCGCCATTCCGCGCGCTGCGTTACCCGGCCTTCGTGTGGGTGTACGTGCTGCGTGGTATTCCGTTGTTGCTGGTGGTGTTCTGGACCTACTTTCTGGTGCCAGTGCTGATCGGCCGCAACATCAGCGCCTTCACGACCATGCTCTGCACGCTGGTGATCTATCAGAGCGCCTACCTCAGCGAGATCGTGCGCGGGGGCATTCAGGCCTTGCCCAACGGTCAGTACGAAGCGTCGCGGGCACTGGGTATGGGCTATTGGCGGGCGATGACCTGGGTGATCCTGCCGCAGGCGCTGTACAACGCCTTGCCGAGCCTGATCAGCCAGTTCGTGTCGATCATCAAGGAGACAACGCTGGGCTACATCATCAATCTGCAGGAGCTGACGTTCTCGGCCAATCAGGTCAACAACCAGCTGCTGACCAAGCCGTTCCAGGTTTATTTCATTCTGGCGGCGAGCTACTTCTGCATCTGCTACAGCCTGACGCGAGTGGCCGGCGCCGTGGAAAAGCGCATCGAGCGCAAGCGCAAGGGTGACAACGGCAGCGCTCCGGCAGCCAAGGTCATTCCCGAACTCGTCTCCACCGATCTCTCCAGGTAATCGCCATGCAACCGATGATCACATTCGCCAATATCGACAAGTGGTACGGCGCGTACCGCGCCCTCACCACTATCAACGCCGAGATCACCAAGGGTGAAGTGGTGGTTGTCTGCGGGCCTTCGGGCTCGGGCAAGTCCACGCTGATCCGCACGGTCAATCGCCTTGAGGGCATTCAGGGCGGGCAGATTCTGTTCGAGGGGCACGATATCCATGGTACCGATGCCAACGTCAATCGCCTGCGCAGCCGTATCGGTTTCGTGTTTCAGAGCTTCAATCTATTCCCCCATCTGTCGGTGCTCGACAACGTGATTCTGTCGCCCACCAAGGTCAAGGGCATCAAGGGTTCCGCGGCCAAGAAGCAGGCGATGGAGCTGCTCGACCGCGTTGGCATGGCGCACAAGGCCGGGGCCTATCCGGGGCAGCTGTCCGGTGGTCAGCAGCAGCGCGTGGCGATCGCCCGGGCCTTGGCCATGGAGCCGCCGGTGATGCTCTTCGACGAGCCCACCAGTGCGCTGGACCCAGAAATGGTCGGCGAAGTACTCAGTGTGATGCGCGGCTTGGCCAAGGAGGGCATGACCATGATGTGCGTCACCCACGAGATGAATTTCGCCCGCGAAGTAGCCGACACGATCTGGTTCATGGATGCCGGGCAGATCCTCGAAAAGGCCACGCCCGAGGTGTTCTTCAGCCAGCCGGCGCACCCGCGCGCGCAGCGTTTCATCAGCGATTTACGCTCTCATTGAGGCGCCGTCAGAGCCGCCCTCGAATTTTGCGCGGGCCTCCGCGCGTACTCAGCCTGCCGCCCCAACTACACACTTTTTGAGGAAGGATGCATGCGTATCAAATCGGCCTGTCTGGCCCTGATGTTCACCCCCGTAATGGCCATGACTGCGCACGCTGATCAGTGGGCCGATGTGCAGGCCAAGCAGACCTTGAGCTGCGGCGTATATTCCGACGTCCCCCCGTTCTCTTCGCCCAGCCCCACCACCCGTGCGCTCGAAGGCATGGATGTGGACCTGTGCAACGCCCTGGCCAAGCACCTTGGCGTGAAGGTCGAGCTCAAACCGCTGTCGGGTGAAGCTCGAGTTCCGGAAGTGAAGATGGGGCGCGTAGACGTGGTCATCGCCAACCTGGCGTACACCAAGACCCGCGCCCAGCAGATCCAGTTCAGCGACCCCTACTACGTGGCCAAGGAAATGCTCGTGGTGAAAAAGCCACTGGCTGACGAACCGCGTTCGTACTTCGAAGGCAAGCGCATCAGCGCCACCAAGGGCTCGACATCCGAACAGTCGATTCGCATGGCCAAGGCTACCCCTGTGACCTTCCAGGACACCGGTTCGGCGTACCTGGCCGTGCAGCAGAACAAGGTGCTGGGCGTGGTGACCAACGCGATGTCGGCAACCAAGCTGGTGAGCCAGGCCGCCGCCGGTGGTGTCGAGCTGGGCATCGTCAAGGAGCCGATGGCGCTGGAGCCTGTGAGCGTGGGCATGCGCCTTGACGAGCCGGCCATGCTGGCGAAGGTCAATGACGCGTTGATGGCGATGGAAAACGCTGGCGAGATCGATCAGATCTGGGCCAAGTGGATCGGCCCGAACACCGAGTACAAGATGGTTCGCGAAGAGAAGGTGCAGAAACTCAGCGCACTCAAGTTCGAACCGCTGGAGTGATCAGCGGCTCAGTTGAACGATCGGTTTATCAAAGTCCACGGAGCGTCGAATATGAAAACGTTGATGGCGGTTGCGGCCTTGTTGGTTGCAGGTAACGCGATGGCGGCCGAGGACATGTGTTCTCTGCAGCTGCAAAAACTCACTGATGAGGCGACGGTTGCCAAGCCGGCGTCTACCACTGGGTCGTCTTCGGAGGTCAACAAGTTGATCGCTGAGGCCAAGGGGTACAAGGCCAAAGGTGATTTGGACAACTGCGCTCGTAGTGGTCAGAAGGCGTTGACGTTGATCAAGCAGAATGGCGGTAGTTCGGCTACGCAATAAGGCTGAGTGTTGCTGGGTGGCTTTATTGGTCGGTGGGGGGGGGCGTTGATTGGGGTGGTTCTGCTTTCGAATCGGCCTTGGGGTCGCGGCCCCCGCCATTGGCCCCTCGCTGACGCTCGGGGTTCCCGCGCTTCGACGCACTGACGAGGGGCACGCCCCGATGGGCCTTCCGTGGCCCAACGGGGCTTAGCCGGCATCCATGCCGGCTATCCCCTCGTCAGTGCGTCGAAACGCGGCCTGCTGGAAGGGGGCCGCGACCCCAAGGCCGATTCGAAAGCAGAACAGTGACATCAGTGCCGTTGCTTCAAAAAAGCTTTAGGACGCTCCCCAAATCTCGGCTGGTCCTTTGCTGCGGGCCTGTGCGGCGCGCCCCTCCAGCAGGCCGCGTGCAGGCGCCTGAAGAGAGGGAGATCCCGGCAGGATGCCGGGTCAGGCGCGTTGGGCCATGGATGGCCCATTGCGCCGTGCCCTCTCTTCAGGTGTCTGCACGCGGGTACCCTGAGCCTAGGCGAAGGGCCAATGGACAGGGCGATCCGCACAGGCCCGCAGCAAAGGGCCACACCCCAATCGCCCAATCGCCCAATCGCCCAATCGCCCAATCGCCCAATCGCCCAATCGCCCAATCGCCCAATCGCCCAGTCCAAAAAGATGGCGCACGATGCTTGTTGCCGGCCGCCAAACAGGTCCATCCATTTCTGTTATGTCTCCACAGCAAAGCTCTATTGGAGGGCGTGCGCTGTTTGCTTTTATGCTTTTTCCCAGCTCCCGAGCGCGCAACCCCGATCTCGCCACCACGAAGACTGACGCCAATGCCTGCTATTGCTGATCGCTTGAACAACGTAACCGTTTCCGCCTCTGTGGCCATGACCCAGAAAGCCCGCGACCTGGCAGCCCAAGGCATCAAGGTCATCGGCCTGTCGACGGGCGAGCCGGATTTCCCGACCCCGCAGCACGCCATCGAAGCCGCCTATGCTGCGGCCTGCGCTGGCGACACCAAGTACCCGCCCACCGATGGCACGCCGGCCCTGCGCGCGGCCATCCAGCGCAAGTTCAAACGCGACAACAACCTCGACTACGAGGTATCGCAGATCATCACCGCAGGCGGCGGCAAACAGATCATCTTCAACGCGATGCTCGCCACCATCAACGCCGGCGACGAAGTACTGATCCCGACCCCGGCCTGGATCAGCTACGCCGACATCGCCAAGTTCGCCGGTGCCACGCCGGTGCCGGTGAAGTGTTCGCAGGCCAACCACTTCAAGCTGCGCCCCGAAGACCTGGAAGCGGCGATCACGCCCAAGACCAAATGGCTGCTGCTCAACTACCCGAGCAACCCCACTGGTTCTGCCTGCTCGCGCGCCGAGATGGCCGCCATCGCCGAAGTGATGCTGCGCCACCCACATGTGTGGATCATGACCGACGACATGTACGAGCATCTGATTTACGACGACTTCGAGTTCTGCACCATTGGTGATGTCGAGCCGCGATTGCTTGACCGCGTGCTGACCGTCAACGGCATCTCCAAGGCCTATGCAATGACCGGCTGGCGCATGGGTTTCTGCGGTGGCCCGAGTGACTTGATCAAGGCCATGAGCAACGTCAATACGCAGAACAGCGGCGGCATCTGCACCCTCACTCAAGCAGCCGCGATTGCCGTGCTGGACGGCCCGCAGGACCTGCTCAAGGAGCGTGCGGCCATCTACCAGCAACGTCGTGACTTCGTGCTCGGGCGTTTGGCCGATATCGAAGGCCTGCACTGCCACAAGCCGGAGGGCGCGTTCTATCTGTTCCCCAACATTGCCGAACTCATCGGCAAGACCTCCCGTGGCGGGCGCCTGATCAGCAACGACACGGACTTCGTCATGGCCTTGATGGAAGAGCACCACGTCACCACCGTCCAAGGCGCGGCCTATGGCATGAGCCCGTACTTCCGCTTGTCCTACGCCACCAGCCTGGACGTGCTGAGCGAAGGCTGTGATCGCATCGCGGCGTTCTGTGCCGGGCTCAAGTAGCCGGATGGGCTGAACAGGCTGGTGCACAGCCGCTTTAGTTGACTGACGAACGCCCTGGGCCGAAATGCCCGGGGCGATTTTCTGTGGCCGTCCCATGGGCTCCGGCGGTCGCGATTCAGAGGTGACATGCAAATAGCACTTGCCAATCGGCCCCTTGCCGAGGTATCAAATTGTACATGACTAGACAGGTTCGATTTGACAAGAAATTTCGCGTCGTCCAAGCCCTTGCCGAACGCATCGAGCGCGGCGAACTGGGTTCCGGCGCGCGTCTGCCTGGCGAGCATGAACTGGCCGCCGAGTTCGACGTCAGCCGCGGCACGTTGCGCGAGGCGCTGTCCGAGCTCAAGCGACGCAACTACATCGCCACCCAGACCGGCGTCGGCTCCATCGTCACCTACGATGGCGTGCCGCTCGACCAAAGCGGCGGTTGGGCCCGTGCCCTGGCGGCCGGCGCTGTACAGATGAATACCGAGCTGTTGGGCATCACCCGCGTGCAGCGTCCGACATTGGCGCTGTTGGCGGGGAGCGACGAGTTCGTCCTTGTGGAGCGCCGGCGGCGTGCGGCTGATGGCAGCGTGGTGTCACTGGAGCGGGCATTGATTCCCGCGCGCGATGGCCTGGAGGCGCTGCCCGAAACGGGGCTGGTCGACGGTTCGCTCACCGCCACACTCGCCGCCCACGGTTATGAAGGCCAGCTCGGCAAGCAGTGGATCGGTGCCGAAGCCCTCGACACGGTGGCCGCCGAACGCCTGCAGCGCCCGTCGGGCACGGTGTTTCTCAAGACAATGCGAGAAACCTTCGATACCCAGGGGCGCTTCATGGAACAGGTGGAAAGCCTGCTCGACCCAGCCCACTTTCAACTTCATTTAAGTTTCGGAAGCCTGCAATGATCAGCCTCGAACAGACCCGCACTCGCGCCCTTGGCGCCTTCTATGGCCTGGCCCTGGGCGATGCCCTTGGCATGCCCACGCAGTCCCTGTCCCGGGAGCAGGTACGTGCCCGCTATGGCCGCATCACCACGTTGCAGGCGGCTGACAACGAACAACCCATCGCGCCGAACATGCCGGCCGGCGCCATTACCGACGATACCGAGCAAGCCATTCTGGTCGCCCACCGGTTGGTTGCCGGAAAGGGGCGCATCGAGCCTGCGGCCCTGGCCCAGGACCTGATCGACTGGGAAGCGGCCATGCGCGCCAAAGGCTCCCAGGACCTGCTTGGGCCGTCCACCAAACGCGCTATTGAAATGATCCTGGCCGGTGCCAGCCCCGAAGAAGCGGGGCGATTCGGCACCACCAACGGCGCGGCCATGCGCATCGCGCCGGTGGGCATCGCTGCCGACATCAGCGACCCCGAATATTTCATGGATCAGGTCGTGCAAGCCTGCCAGGTGACTCACAACACCGGCCTCGGCATCGCCAGCGCCGCCGCAGTGGCGGCGGTGGTGTCGGCAGGCGTGCAGGGCGCGGATCTCAAGACTGCACTTGAATTCGGCATCGAGGCGGCACGCTGGGGTCATCGCCGAGGCCACTGGGTAGCGGGTGGCAATATCGCCGCGCGCATCCTCTGGTCGCGGCAGGTGTGCGCCGGTTGCGATACCGCCAGCCTGCCCGATGTGATCTACGACGTGATTGGCACCTCGGTGGCCTCTCAGGAGTCCGTAGTGGCCGCCTTCGCGTTGGCTCAGGCAGTCGCCGAAGGCCAGCTGCACGTGTTCCCGGCGCTGTGCATGGCGGCGAGCCTGGGCGGCGATACCGATACCATCGCCGCCATGCTCGGGGCCATGCTCGGTGCGACCCACGGCCTGGAGGCCTGGCCCTTGGAGGCGGTGGCACGAATCAAAAGCGTGAACAGTCTTGACCTCGAATTGCTCACCGAACAACTGCTGGCCCTGCGCAGCGCGGGAGCCCGGCCGCAGCCCCTATAAGAACCCTCTGCCCGATTCATTTTCGACCTGCCCCCAACCACAACAAGTTATCGCAGGAGTCATGCAATGAGCACGTCCAACCACGCTGGGCAATTGGAAACCCGCGGCATTGAACCGGTACCCGAGCAGGAGTGCAACGGCCATCCGCTGCAGCTGTTCTGGGTGTGGTTCGCCGCCAACATCAGCATCCTCGGCTTGCCGCTGGGGGCCACGCTGGTGGCGTTTCAGGGCTTGTCGATCGGGCAGGCATTCATCGTTGCAGTACTAGGTGCAGGCGGTTCGTTCGCGGTGGTCGGACTGCTGTCCATCGCCGGACGGCGCGGACGTGCGCCGAGCCTGACGCTGTCGCGGGCGATTTTCGGAGTGCGTGGCAATATCGGCCCCACTCTGGTTTCGCTGGGCTCGCGCCTGGGCTGGGAAACCGTTAACACCACCACGGCGGCCTTTGTGCTGTTGTCGCTGGTGTCGATCATCCAGGGCAGCCCGATGGAAGCCAAATCCGCACCGCTGCTGACGCTGTTGTTCATCGCCGTGTTCGTGCTGCTGACTTTGTGCGTCTCGGGGCTGGGGCATGCCACCTTGCTGGTGATCCAGAAATGGGCGACCTGGGTGTTTGGTGCCTTGAACCTGATCGTCGGCGGTTTCCTGGCGTTGCATATCGATTGGACCGCCGTGTGGGCCGCAAGCCCGGCGCCTTTATCGGCCGTGCTGATCGGCGTCGGTACCATGGCCGCAGGCACCGGTATCGGCTGGGCCAACGCTGGCGCCGACATGTCGCGCTATCAGCATAAAACCGTGAAAGCCGGTGCCTTGGTCGCCTCGGCAGCCTTTGGCGCGGGGATCCCGCTGGTGCTGTTGATCACCTTGGGCGGCTTGATTTCCGTCGGTAACGACCACCTGGCCTCGGCCGCCGACCCGATCGTGGCGATTCGCGAATTGTTGCCGGCCTGGATGGCGGTGCCGTACCTGATCACCGCCTTCGGTGGCCTGCTGTTGTCCAACAACCTGTCGGTCTACTCGGCAGGCCTCACCACCCTGACCCTCGGCCTGAAGGTCAAACGCGTGCACGCGGTAGTAGTGGACGTCATCGCCATCTTTGCCGGCTCCATCTACTTCATGCTGTTCGCTGACAGCTTCTATGGGCCCTTCATCACCTTCATTTCCCTGCTGGCGGTGCCGATCACGGCGTGGGTGGGCATCTTTCTGGTCGATCTGCTGCATCGTCACCGCTACGTGCCCGCCGACCTGATGAACGTTGGCCCCAGCAGCGCCTACTGGTATCAGGGCGGTGTGGAGTGGCGTGCGCTGGGTGCCTGGGCCGTGGCCATTGTCCTGGGCTTCAGTTTCACCACGGTCAAGACCACTGCCACCAATGTGCTGTTTCATGGCTGGCTGGCGGACTCCTGGTTCGGCCAGAACGGTCTGGGCTGGATCGTCACGTTTGTGATTGCTGGCGGGCTCTATGGCTTGCTCGGCGGTTGCCGTGACCGTCATGTCGCCACCCACCTGCAAGAGCGTGTCCATGCCCGCTAGATTGCTCTATACCGGCCAGGTAGTCATCGATCTGGTGATGGCGGTGGACGCCCTGCCCACCGCCGGCCAGGACGTGCTGGCCCGCAGCGCCAGCTTCGAGGCTGGCGGCGGTTTCAACGTGATGGCCGCTGCTGCGCGCAATGGCCTGGCGACCTGCTACCTCGGGCGCCATGGCAGTGGCCGTTTCGGCGAACTGGCGCGCCAGGCCATGGCCGAGGAGGGGATCGAGGTCTTCCTCTCGGCCAGCAGCGAACAAGACACCGGTTTGTCCGTGGCGCTGACCGATGCCAGTGCCGAGCGCTCGTTCATTTCCCAAGTGGGCGCGGAAGGCGGATTGGCAGCCGCCGACCTCGTCGGGTTGGTGCCCGCCGCTGACGACTGGATCATGGTCAGCGGCTACAGCCTGCTGCATCCCGGCAAAGCTCAAGGCTTGTTGGACTGGCTGGCGCTCCAGGCCGGCCGTTGTTTCTTGGCCTTCGACCCGGGGCCTTTGGTCAGTGCACCGGATGCGCCGATGATGGGGCGTCTGTTGCCCTGGGTAACGCTGTGGAGCAGCAACCGTGACGAAGCCTTGCGCTTCACGGCGGCTGCCAGCCTCGAGCAGGCCCTGCAGATGTTGGTAGAACGTTTGCCCAGCGGGGCGCTGGTGGTGGTGCGCGATGGTGCTGCGGGTTGTTGGCTGGCACGCGGCGCCTGGTGTGAACAGGTGGCGGGCTTCGCGGTGCAGGCTATCGACAGCAATGGTGCGGGCGATGCCCATACGGGCGTGATGCTCGCGGCGTTGGCGAGCGGATCGAACGAAGTCGATGCGGCCCGGCAGGCCAATGCCGCCGCGGCGGTGGCGGTCACTCGGCACGGGCCGGCGACGTGCCCGGCGAGCGAGGAATTGCGGGCGTTCTTGGCAGGACGGCAGGGATGCTCTGGCTAGGAACGCTGCATGGCGGCCCGGCGATATCCGCCATCGAGCGGGCCTGGAGTCGTCGAAATGGCATTGGAGCCTTGACGGCCCCAGGCAGACTGAGGCCAGCGCAGGGTGTTGGCCTTTCTGGACCGTGGTTTCGCAGCCCGCGATCAGTGCTGCACCAACGCCCCGATCAGCCGCCCGATGTCGGCGAAGTAACCATCCAGCGCTTGCTCGGCTGACAGGGCGTCGGCGGTATCGGCTTTGACAAGCCGGATCTTGCTGCCGATGGCCGCCTGGCCCAGGCGCCACAGATCGACTTCGATCACCCCGGCGATCTTCGGGTAGCCGCCAGCGGTATTGGCGTCGCTCATCTGAATGATCGGCTCGCCGGCCGGTGGCACTTGAATGATGCCGGGGACCAGGCCGTAGGAGCGCATCTCGACCACGGTCTCCGGCTGGATGGCCGGGCCCGAGAGTCGGTAGCCAGTGCGGTTGCTCTGCGCCGAGATCTTCCAGCTTTGCGTCCAGAAGCGCTCGGCGTCGGCCGCGAACAGCTCATACTCGCCAGCCGGGATGGCGCGTAGCAACAGGGTGCCGTCGTCCGCCACCGGGAAGTGCTCGGGCATTGCCGCACTCGGTGGGGTCACGCCAATGCCGCCGACGGGCAGTTGCGGCAGCGCTGCGTCGAGCGTCGCGAGGCTGTCGCCGACCACCAAGCTGCGGCCCTCTAGCCCACCAAAATTGCCACGCAACGAGGTGCTGCGCGAACCCATCAGCAACGGCACGTCGATCCCGCCGTTGACGCACAGATAGCCCCGCGCGGCGCCCTTGGGAAAGTTGAGTTCCAGCTCCTGGCCGGCCTGTACGGTGATCGCCCACCAAGGCAGCAGCGGCTTGCCGTCCAGGCGCGCCTTGCAGTCGGCGCCAGTGAGGGCGATGGCCAAGGGGCGGGTGAAACGCACCTTGAAGGGGAAGGTCTGCACCTCGATGGCGGCGCTGTCGGCGTCGTTGCCGAGCAGCAGATTGCCGACCCGCAAGGCGACGCTGTCCATGGCCCCGGCCGAGGCCACGCCGATGTTGCGATGACCGCGGCGCCCGAGGTCCTGAACGGTATTGAGGGGGCCGCTGGCGATGATCTCGATCACAGTTCGATCCTTTCGGGCAAGAAGCGCACGGTGTCGCCCGGCGCGAGGGTGGCGGGGACGTCGGCATAGGGGTCGAACATCGGCATGTCGGCGAAGCCCAAGGCGTTCCAGCCGTTGGGGCCGTCGAGCACCGAGAGGCCCGACTGCATGCCGCCGATGGTGACCATGCCCTTGAGCATGTTCAGCGACGGCACCTTCTTGCGGGGCATATAGAGGGTCGGGTCAAGGCCGCCCAGGTAGCCGAAGCCGGGGGCGCTGGCGATGGCGAACACGGTGTAGGTCGCGCGGTAATGACGACGGATCACTTCCGCAGCGGGCAAGCCGGAAAAGTCGCAGATGGCGGCCAGGTCGATGGCGTGCTCGCCGCCATAGCAGGTCGGGATCTCGATCAGGCGGCCGGGGCGATCGAGCTCTTGCGCCTGGCGCCAGGCCTGCTGCAGTTCATCGATGACCGCCTGCGGGTCGGCCGGGGTGCGCTGCAGTACGACCAACAGATTGGTCATCCCCGGCACCAGCTCTTCGACCAGCGTGTGGCCGTGCAGGGCCTTGCTCAATGCCCAGATACGTCGCTGGGCGGGCAGGTCGAAGTCGCCGGGGGCATCGATCAGAAACGCGCGGCTGCCGATCATCGAAACCTTGGCGGCCTGACTATTCAGGAGCAGCGCCGGGGCGACAGGGGCCTCGAGCGGCTGCGAACTGCTATTCATGGTGGGATTCCTGTAGCTCGGGAGATGGAAACTTCGGTACGCCGTCCAGGCCGCTGCGGGGGAAATTCATGGTTTGGCGCTCTGCGGCGCAAGGGGGGCGGGCATCAATTGCACCACTGGCAAGCGGCGCAGCACCAGCACGGCAATGACCGCCAGCAGCGCGCACAGCCCCAGCCCGATGGACATCGCCTGGATCAGCGCATGGCGGCCCAGGGTCAGCAGCAGCGGGGTCAGCTCGCTGGAGCCATGGCTCAGCACCTGCGGGTCGGCCAGCAGCGCCAGGGCCTGGCTCTGGCCGGCCCGTGCCAGCTGCTGGGCCAAGCGCCAGGCATACAGCACGTTGACAAGCGCGCCCATGCACGCGGTGCCGAGCAAGCCCCCCACCAGGCGCAACGATTGCTGCAGCGCGGTGGCGATGCCCAGGTACTGGCGTTCGACCAGCGTCTGAGTGAATACCGACAGGTTGAGAAAGATGAACCCCAAGCCCAGGCCAGCCAACAGGATCAAGCCCAGCAGGGTATTGAACCCCGCGCTGGTGCCGACCAGTGCCAGGCCGAGGCACGCGCAACCCAGCGCGATGAAGCCGCCCAGGGGTAACCGATTGGGGTTGCTCATGCGCGTCATCACCCGGCTGTTGACGATCGCCCCCAAGGTGATGCTCAACGCCAGCGGGGTGATCAGCACCCCGGCCTGTTGCGGTGAGTAGCCATAGCCGCCTTGCAGCAGCAACGGCAGATAGAACAGCAGCGTGAACATCACCGCGCCCGCCAGCAGGGCCAAGGCGAACAGTACGCGCATGCTGTGCTCGGCCAATAGCGCTCTGGGCAACAGCGCGGCCGGGCTGCGCCGCTCCTGAAACCACAGGGCGATAAAGGCGACCAGGCTGAGCAATCCCAGGGCTGTGCAGACCAGCGCGCTGGAATGCCCGAGCCATTCGACGAACAACTGCAACGCGCCCAGCGCCACCGCGATCAGGCCGGCGCCGAGCCAATCCATGCGGATTACCTTGCCGGTTTTCGGGCGGTACCAGGGCAAATGCCGCCAGGCGAAGAACAGCGCCAGCCCGCCCAGCGGCAGGTTGAGCCAGAACACCGAGCGCCAGCCCAGATGCGCGGTCATGAAGCCGCCCAGGCCCGGCCCGATGGCGTTGACCACGCTGAACAGGGCACTGAGCAGGATCTGCCAGCGCAACCGCTGGCGGGTGTCGGGGAACAGTTCCGGCACGCAGGCGAAGGCGGTGCCGACCAGCATGCCGCCGCCGATGCCCTGCAAGGCGCGCCCAATCACCAGCGTCACCATGCCATCGGACAGCGCGCACATCAGCGAGGCTGCCATGAAGATCAGCGTGGCGGCGATGACGAACGGTTTGCGGCCGTAGTAATCCCCCAGGCGCCCGAAGATCGGGATGGTGACGATCGAGGCCAGCAGGTAACCCGTGGCCACCCAGGCGTAGAGCTCGAAGCCGTTCAGCTCGGCGACGATGGCCGGCAGCGCGTTGCCGATTACCGTCTGGTCCAGCGCCGAGAGCATCAGCACCAGCGACACGCCCAGCATGGCCAGCAGCGCCTGGCGAAACGTCAGCGCGGGGTGCGCGGCAACGGTCATGACGCGGCTCGGTGGCAGGGAGAACGGCGGGCGGGCATGGGGCGGTCCTTGGGTTTCGGTAACCTAATTTAAGAGCTGCGGCGCCAGAGCAAAAAGACGGCTTCGTTCTGTACGGATAAGGGCGCCTTATGACGCACTTTGTGTGCGCCTTTGCACCGTTTTGGTGCTCTTGGGCTGAGGTCTTGTGGTCGGCGCGGGGGCCAGTAGTCGGTCGCTCTGCCATAGGAAAGCCTTATGACCGGCGTTTTGCCCCCTAGCGGTTGCGGCTGGCGCGGCTCTTGCTCTGCTCCCGTCATGAACCTCGCTAGAGTATGACTTCGTGAATTTCCGTCGCTTGAAGTATTTCGTCAAGATCGTCGATATCGGCAGCATGACCCAGGCCGCCAATGTGCTGCACATCGCCCAGCCTGCATTGAGCCAGCAACTGGTGACGCTGGAGACCGAGATGCAGCAGCAATTAGTGATCCGCACCAAGCGCGGTGTCACGCCGACCGAGGCGGGCAAGGTGCTCTACGGGCATGCACAGTTGATCTTGCGCCAGTGCGAGCAGGCCCAGAGCGATGTCAACGCGTCCGGCCTGGAGCTGTCCGGGCAGGTGTCGGTGGGGCTGGCGCCGGGCACGGCGGCCTCGGCCTTGTCGGTGCCGCTGTTGCGCCGTGTACGTGAACGCCACCCGGGCATTCTGCTGTATCTCAACGAAAACTTCGGTACCACGCTGAGCGAGCTGATCATGAACGGCCGCATGGACATGGCGGTGCTCTATGGCGGCCGCGAGATCCATGGTCTGAGCTTCACGCCTTTGTTGCGCGAGCAGTTGTACCTGGTGAGCGCCGATCCGCAGTTCGCTGAACGCCCGACCATCGCCTTGGCGGAGTTGGCCGAGCTCGACTTGTTGCTGCCGCGTACCTATAACATCATGCGCCGGCTGGTGGACGACGCCTTCATGAAGATCAACCTGAGTGCGCGGGTGATCGCCGAGGTGGAATCCGCCTCGACCCTGGAGATCGCGGTGGCCGAGCAGTTCGGGTCGACCGTGCTGCCGGAGTCCGCCGCGCGGGCGATGCAGCAACATCAGAAGGTGCACCTCAGCTGTATCGTCGAGCCGGAAATCGAAGCGCCCCTGGCCCTGTGCCTGTCCGGGCATTTGCCGCTGTCGGTGCCGGGCCAGGCGGTCAAGACCATCCTGCTGGAGATGATCGCCGAGATGCGCGAGACGCTGTCTTCGACTCGGCGGTGATTTTGCTGCGTTTGTGCGGGCCTCTTCGCCGCCGCGTGCGGACGCGAAGGGCCGGTGAACACATCAAAATGCTTCCTGATTGCCCCTCAGCGTTGCGCCGACGAAGCACTCAGCATCTCGATCAACTGGAAATCGAAATCTTTCTCCAGATACTCCATCCGGTGTTCAGCGAACTCGACCATGTGTGGCAACGCCGAGTGCACGTCCAGATGCGCCTTGCTGGCCCAGATCTCGTAGAACATGAACAGGCTCGGGTCCTGTTTGTCGCGCAGCATGTGGTACTCAATGCAGCCCGGCTCCTGGCGGCTGGGCTCGACGAAGGCGGCGAATAGCGCCTCGAAGGCGTCGGATTTTTCCGGGCGGGTCTTGGCTTTGACGATGAATCCGTAGTGCTCGCTCATAGCGGCCTCCAATGAACAGTGAAAGCGCAGTCTATGGCAATAATTGCTGTGTATTCGTGCTTTCAGGGCAAATGTAATTTGTTTCACCCTCGGTTAATCCCCCGCAGCTGACTCGATAAGCTGGGCTCATTCAATTCGACAGGCCGCTCAGATCGGCCCTCACTCAGCTCACGAGGCTCCCATGAAAAAGATTCTGTTGCTCAACGGCGGCAAGCAATTCGCCCACTCCGCCGGCCGCTACAACGCCACCCTGCATGACGCCGCAGTGGCTCATCTGGACAGCAAGGGCTTCGATATCCAGACCACCTTCATCGACGGCGGCTATGACATCGGCGCCGAGGTGCAGAAGTATCTGTGGGCCGACGTGATCATCTATCAGATGCCCGGCTGGTGGATGGGCGCGCCCTGGACCGTGAAAAAGTACATCGACGAAGTCTTCACCGAAGGCCACTCCAGCCTGTATGCCAACGATGGCCGCAGCCGCACCGACGCCTCGAAGAAATACGGCAGCGGTGGCATGATCCATGGCCGGCAGTACATGATCGCCGCCACCTGGAACGCCCCGCAGACGGCCTTTGACGACCCGAGCGACTTCTTCGAAGGCAAGGGCGTGGACGCCGTGTACTTCCCGTTCCACAAGGCCAACGAGTTCCTTGGCCTGAGTGCGCTGCCGACCTTCCTCAGCGTCGACGTGATGAAAGCGCCGAATATCGAGGCCGATGTGGCGCGCTACCTGGCGCATCTGGACAAGGTCCTGGGCTGAGCCAGGTTGCCCAACCGAGCCTGAAGCTCTAAGGTCGTCGCGTATCCCCTTCAGTGGACTTCACGTGAAAGCCCGATCCGACGAACTTCAGGTGTTTATCGCGGTGATCGACTGCGGCTCGATCTCCGCCGCGGCCGAGCAGTCAGGGCAGACGCCCTCGGCCATCAGTCGCACGCTGTCGCGCCTTGAAAGCAAACTCGACACCACGCTCATCAACCGCACCACGCGGCGCATGGTGCTGACGGAGGAGGGGCGGTATTTCTATGAGCACGCCAAGCAGATTCTCCAACAGATGGAGACGCTGGAAGAGCGTTTGGCGTTGCGTCATCAGACGCCTTCCGGGCGCTTGCGAGTCAACGCGGCCGCGCCGTTCATGTGGCATGCGATGGTGCCGTACATGGCCGAGTTCCGCGCGCGTTATCCGGACATCATGCTGGAGCTGAACACCAACGATCTGATCATCGACCTGCTCGAGCAGAGCACCGACATTGCCATTCGCATCGGCGCGCTCGCCGATTCGACCCTGCATGCGCGCTCGTTGGGCAGCAGCGCGTTGAGCATTCTGGCCAGTCCACAGTACCTGGCCGAGCATGGCGCGCCGCAGCGTGTCGAGGACCTGGCCGGCCATTCGTTGCTGGGCTTCACCCAGACCGAAACGCTTAATCATTGGCCGCTGCGGCACGGGGGCGGGGATCGCTGGCTGATCCAGCCGACGCTGACGGCGTCCAGTGGCGAGACGCTGCGCCAGTTGGCGATCGCCGGTCACGGGATCACCTGTCTGTCGCACTTCATGACCCATGAGGATGTCAGCGCCGGGCGCTTGGTGGAGGTGCTGGCGGATGCCACCAGCGGCTATCGCCAGCCGATCCATGCGGTGTACTACCGCAATTCACAGCTGGCGCTGAGGATCCAGTGTTTTCTGGATTTCATGCAGGAGAAGCTGGAGCGTTACACCCGCTGAGTGGTGTGCAAGCGGTTAGATGCCACTGATTAAACCCGGAAATGGCTGACCATCATCTGCAATTGATTGCCCAACCGCGCCAGCTCGACGCTGGAGGCGGCGGTTTCTTCGCTGGCGCTGGCGGTCTGGTCGGAGACGTCACGCACGTTGACCACGCTGCGGCTGATCTCGTCCGCCACGGCCGTTTGCTGTTCCGCTGCAGCAGCGATCTGCTGGTTCATCGACTGGATGTTCGACACCGTGCGGGTGATGTTGCCCAGCGAGGTGCCCGCCCGGCGAGTCAGCTCGACGCTGCTGTCAGTCAGGGCCTGGCTGTTTTGCATGACCGCAGCCACCTGCTGGGTGCCCGCCTGCAGACCGGCCACCAGACCTTCGATCTCTTCGGTGGATTTCTGCGTGCGCTGTGCCAAACCGCGAACCTCGTCGGCGACCACCGCAAAACCTCGCCCGGCCTCACCCGCGCGAGCGGCTTCGATGGCGGCGTTGAGGGCCAGCAGGTTGGTCTGCTCGGCGACGGTCTTGATCACGTCCATCACGCTGCCGATCTTGTCGCTTTCTTTCTGCAGCACGTTCATGGCATCGAGTGAACGACGCATTTCGGTCGCCAGGCCCTCGATCTTGGCGATGGCTTCACCGACCACCTTGTCGCCGGCGCGGGCTTCGCCGTCGGCCTGGGTAGCGGCCTCGGAGGCTAGCTGGGCGTTGCGAGCGACGTCCTGCACGGTGGCGGTCATTTCGTGCATGGCCGTGGCGACCTGATCGGTCTCGACCTTCTGGCTGTTGACTCCGGCGCTGGTCTGCTCGGTGACTGCGGACAGCTCCTCGGCGGCACTGGCGATCTGGGTCACCCCGTCCCGGATGCCGGCGATCAGGTTGCGCAGGGTTTCGCCCATGTGCTGGATGCCTTGCTGCATCACGCCCAGCTCGTCGCGGCGGGTGACGGTAGCGGAGTGGGTCAGATCGCCGGCAGCGATGCGTTCGACGGCCACCAGGGTTTCCTGCAGCGGCTTGGTGATCTGGCGGGTAATCAGCCAGGCGGCCAGCAGGCCGACCAGCAAAGCGGCGATGCCGGAGGAAATCTGCAGTATCTGCGAGGTGCTGCTCTCTTCATTGCGGCGAGTGGTTTGCAGCTGGACCATTTCGTCGTTGGTCTTGACGACCTGCGCGCCGCTCTTGGCCATGTCCGCCCGCGCTTGGGTGACGGTGGCAAAGGCGCTGCGGAAGCTTTCGAGCGCCTGGTTGTAGCTCTTCAATGCCGCCAGCAGCTGATTGATGCGTGCGGCCTGCTCAGGCAGTTGCGAGGTGATCCCGCCAATGACAGTGACCGCGTTGGCCAGTTGCTTGAACGCGGCTTGCTCGGATTTTTCGTTGGTGGTGCCGGTGTAACCGCGGGCCTCGTAGCGCACCAGGATCAGTTGCTCTTTGATGGCGTTGGCCGCGGCGATCTGTTGAGCGTCGCCACTGGCCGCCGCATCGGCGGTGATCTGGGTGGTAACGTCGATAGCGCTCTTGGCGGCGGTAGTCATCGCCTGGCGGGCGTTGGTGGTGGCATCGTAGCCGTCGCGCAACTGGTGCATCTGCTGGCTGTATTGCGCCAGACTGCTGGCCTGGTCCTTGAGCAACTCGACGTTTTTCGGGGTGACGAAGGTTTTCAGCAGACCTTGTACCTCAGCGCCCAGCGCGTCGATCTGGTTCTGCACCGTGGCGCCCAGTGCGGTGTCTTCACCACCGGCGCCGCTCATCATGTAGTTGTAGCGGTTGATGCGCGCGGCAGTGAGGTGGTTGCCCAGCGCCGAGATGTCGCTCATGCGATCGCCACGGAAAATCGCCTGGCTCAGGCTGTTCCAGCCGATCAGGCCAAGTATGACGGTGAGCAGTAGCACCAGGCCGAAGCCCAGGCTCAATTTGGCGCGCACGCTGATGTTGCCGAACCAGTGACTCATGGTGTTTCTCCAGGAACAAATAATCCATGTGATCGTTCGCTGGAGGGGTTCTTGTGTTTGTGTACCAGGCGAGCAGTCTGAACCAGACTTATCGGCGGCTTTCGTCAGAGCTGAAACATATGGATGAATATTTCGCGAAATAAGTGACGCTAAACAACAGCGGCCGAAATACGGGCACAAAAAAAACGGCGCAGGGTGAGCTGCGCCGTCGTGCGGATCACATTACCGCGCCTCTATCAGGCGATCGGCAGCGAGCTCCACTCACCATTGACCAGGCGTTGCAGGCCCAGTGGGTTGGCGTTTTGCAGGGCCGGCGGCAATAGCGCATCCGGGTAGTTCTGGTAGCAGACCGGGCGCAGGTAGCGATCGATCGCCAGAGTACCGACCGAGGTACCCCGCGAATCGGAGGTCGCCGGGAACGGGCCGCCGTGAACCATGGCATCCGACACTTCAACACCCGTCGGGTAGCCGTTGACCAGGATGCGGCCGACTTTCTGCTCCAGTACCGGCACCAGCCAGTTGTAGGTTTGCAGGTCTTCGAGCTCGCCGATCAGGGTCGCGGTCAGTTGGCCACGCAGGGCCAGCAGGGCAGCCTTGAGTTGCGCGTCGTCAGCGACTTCGATCACCAGGGTGGTCGGGCCGAAAACTTCTTCCTGCAGCAACGGATCACCGCTGAGCAAAACGCTCACGTCAGCCTTGAACAGCTGCGCCTGAGCCTGCTTGCCTTCTTGCGGCTTGCCGGCCAGGTGGGTCACACCTGGATGCGAGAGCAGGTGCTGCACGCCTTTTTCGTAGCTGCGCAGGCCACCCGCGTTGAGCATGGTCTGTGGGTTCTGGTTGCCGAACTGGCCTTGCAGCTGCTCGAGGAACTGGCTGAATTCAGGCGAGCTGATACCGATGACCACACCTGGGTTGGTGCAGAACTGACCCGCACCCAGGACGACCGAGGCGGCCAGTTCGGTGGCGATGGTTTCGCTGCGCACTTTGAGCGCCTGAGGCAGGATGACCACCGGGTTGATGCTCGACATCTCGGCGAAAACCGGGATCGGGGTCGGGCGCTCGGCGGCCATTTTGCACAGCGCGGTACCGCCGCCCAGCGAGCCGGTGAAGCCCACGGCCTGGATCGACGGGTGCTTGACCAGAGTCTCGCCCACGCCGTTGCCGAAGATCATGCTGAACACGCCTTTAGGCATGCCGGTCTTTTCGGCGGCGCGGATGATGGCGCTGGCCACCTGGTCGGCCGTCGCCATGTGGCCGCTGTGGGCCTTGACGATCACCGGGCAGCCTGCTGCCAGTGCCGAGGCGGTATCGCCACCTGCGGTGGAGAAGGCCAGCGGGAAGTTACTGGCGCCGAACACGGCGACCGGGCCCACGCCAATGCGCGCCTGACGCAGGTCGACGCGTGGCAGTGGCTTGCGCTCAGGCAGCGGCAGGTCGATGCGGGCACCGAGGAAGTCGCCGCGACGCAGGATCTTGGCGAACAGGCGCATCTGGCCACTGGTACGGCCGCGCTCACCCTGGATACGACCGGCGGGCAGGGCGGTTTCCTGGCAGACGATGGCCACGAAGTCGTCGCCCAATGCGTCGAGTTCGTCAGCGATGGCGTCCAGAAACTCAGCGCGACGGGTCGGGCTCAGCTGACGGAATTCGGGGAATACAGCTTCTGCGGCCTTGGCGGCAGTGTCGACTTCGGCTTCGGTGGCCTGATAAAAGCTGAACGGCAGTGGCTCGCCGGTCGAAGCATCTATGCTTTTGAGTTTAGGTTCGCCGCTGGCGCTACGAGTGCCGGCGATGAAGTTTTGACCGAGAACGTCAGGCATTGTTGTCTCCTTGTCCTGTTAGCGGGGGGTGATCCGGAGCTTACCGGATCAAGACCTCAAGTGGAGTGGATCGACCTTGTCGAGTTCCACTGCTTGGGAAAAGCAATGTTGACTGACATCATACAACCTGAAAAACCGCCTCACAAGGGTAAACGGCAGCGCAAGGATTGTAGACCCGGGCAACCGCCCCTGTTGAACCGCCACGCGAACAGTCTGTCGGTATTTGGACATTTGCGCGGTTTCATACCTGAGAGCGTCAATCAACTGGCAAAGTGCCACGCCTTTTAGGTAAAGTCGGACAATCAGACACAGGCTCAGCTAGAGCCTGCGCCCCAGGGCGGCCAAGCCGAGACGATCCAGTCATGAATGCCATTACCTCTACCGCCGTGCCGCTGCTCATTTGCGACGACTCGAACATGGCGCGTAAGCAGTTGCTGCGGGCCTTGCCCGAGCAATGGGCTGTTTCGGTCACTCAGGCCCACAACGGTCTGCAGGGTCTGGAGGCGATCCGCCGTGGTTTGGGCCAGGTGGTACTCCTCGACCTGACCATGCCCGAGATGGACGGCTACGAAGTCCTCGCCGCCATGCGCGCCGAAGGCTTGCGCGCGCGTGTGATCGTGGTCTCCGGTGACGTTCAGGACGAGGCCGTGCGCCGCGTGCTGGCGTTGGGCGCCACCGCCTTCCTGAAAAAGCCTGCCGATCCGGCCGAGCTGAAAAAAGTCCTCGACCGCTGCGGCCTGCTGAGCAAGCAAACCGACGCCGTCGCGACGCAGCAAAGGGTGCCGGCGCGCCCGGCCAGCGACGGCCGCATCAGTTTTCAAGACGCCTTTCGCGAAACCGTCAACGTCGCCATGGGCCGCGCCGCTGCCCTGCTGGCGCGGGTGCTGGGGGTGTTCGTGCAGCTGCCAGTGCCCAACGTCAATATTCTCGAAGTGGGCGAGCTGCACATGGCTCTCGCTGATGCCCAGAGCGGCGACCGCCTCACGGCCATCTGCCAAGGCTACATCGGCGCCGGTATTGCCGGCGAGGCACTGTTGATGTTCCACAACAGCGATCTGGGCGACATGGCGCGGCTGATGCAACGGCCCTGTCGTGACGACTGCAATATGGAGATGCTGCTGGATCTGTCGTCGATCCTGATCGGCGCCTGCCTGAGCGGCATCGCCGAACAGATCGACGTGGTGTTCTCGCAAAGCCACCCGCAGATCCTCGGCCAGCACAAGGTCATCGACGACCTGATCAAGGTCAACCAGACGCGCTGGAAGAAGACCCTTGCCGTTGAGATCAGCTACAGCCTCGAGGGCCACGATATCCACTTCGACTTGCTGCTGCTGTTCACCGAAGACTCCCTCGAGCGCCTTGAAGGCAAGCTCGACTACCTGATGAATTGAGCCCGATGAACACCTCCATCGAACTGACTGAACTGCACTGGCTGCTGACCATCACCCAAAGTATCGATGTGGGCGTGGTGGTGTTCGACCGCGATCATCAGGTCAAGGTGTGGAACACCTTCATGGAAAACCGCTCGGGCGTGCAGCCCAAGGACGCCGTCGATCGCTCTTTTTTCGAGTTGTTTCCCGAGGTCGATCGCGAGTGGTTCAGCAAGAAGGCCGACAACGTCGCCACCCTCGGCACGCCGTCGTTCACCATCTGGGAGCAGCGGCCGTACCTGGTGCACTTCGATAACTACCAGCCGATCACCGGGCAGGAGGCGTTCATGTACCAGAACACCACCCTGCTGCCCCTGCGCTCGACCAACAACAAGGTCGAGCACCTGTGCCTGGTGATCTATGACGTCACCGATGTGGCTACCAACCGTCGCCAATTGTTGTCGGTCAACGACCAACTGCAAAAGCTCTCCAGCACAGACCGCCTGACCAATCTCTACAACCGTGGGCACTGGGAAGAGATGCTCAAGCTGGAGTTTGCCCGGCATCTGCGGTATGGGCATAACGCGGCGTTGATCATGTTCGACATCGACCACTTCAAACGCGTCAACGACACCTACGGCCATCCGGGCGGCGACAAGGTCATCCAGTGCGTGGCCGATATCGTGCGCGACCACATCCGCGATGTTGACGTGTGCGGGCGTTATGGCGGCGAGGAGTTTGCCATTCTGCTGCCCGATACCAACAAGGCCGGGGCACTCATTCTGGCCGAGCGCTTGCGCCAGGCCATAGAAGAGGTGAATGTGGTGCACGAAGGCCAGGTGATCCGCTTTACCATCAGCCTCGGCGTGGCCGACCTCGCGCCATCGGCCAACGATCACAAAGAGCTGATCGAATGGGCCGACCAGGCGCTGTATGCGTCTAAAAAAGCCGGGCGCAATCAGGTGACGGTGCGTAGCTGATTGCCATCATTATTAGATATTCCCACGGATTTATTACTCCGCCCCACGGTCGGATGCTGTGAGCCGATGTGCGACTCGCACGCATTGGCAACTTATTCGAGCCGACTATTCCAGGTGATAGCCCTTGACCGTTGACCCCGTAGTTCTGAACCCCGTCCCATCGTCTTTGCACAAGGTGGCCACTGGCATCGTCGGCTTCGATGACATCACCCTTGGCGGCTTGCCGGCCGGCCGACCGTCGCTGATCTGTGGTGCCGCAGGCTGTGGCAAGACGCTGTTCGGGGTGACGTTCCTGGTGCGCGGCGCCGTCGATCACGACGAGCCGGGTGTGTTCATGAGTTTCGAGGAACGCCCCCGCGACCTGGTCGACAATGTCGCTTCGCTGGGCTACGACCTGCAAGGCCTGATCGATCAGAAAAAGATCGCCATCGATCACGTGCACATCGACCGCAGCGAAATTGAAGAAACCGGCGAGTACGACCTCGAGGGCCTGTTCGTACGGCTCGGTTACGCCATCGACACCATCGGTGCCAAGCGTGTGGTGCTGGACACCATCGAGGCGCTGTTTGCCAGCTTCACCGATACGGCGGTCCTGCGCGCGGAGCTGCGCCGGTTGTTCTACTGGCTCAAGGAGCGTGGCGTTACCGCCGTCATCACTGGCGAGCGTGGCAACGGCCAGCTGACCCGTTACGGCATTGAAGAATACGTCTCCGACTGCGTGATCCTGCTCGACAACCGTGTGGCCGAGCAGATCACCACCCGTCGCCTGCGGGTCATCAAGTACCGCGGCTCGTCCCATGGCACCAACGAATACCCGTTCTTCATCGACGAATACGGCATCACCGTGCTACCGGTCACAGCGGCCGGGCTCAATCACTCGGCATCGGTGCAGATAGTGCCCAGCGGTATCGAAGGACTCGACCGCATGCTGGGCCGCGGCGGCTTCTACCGGGGCTCCAGCGTGCTGGTGTCGGGGCTCGCCGGTACCGGCAAGACCACCTTCGGCGCAAGCTTCGTGGATGCCTGCTGCAAGCGCGAAGAGCGTTGCTTGCTGTTTTCCTTCGAAGAATCGCAAAGCCAGCTGGTGCGCAACCTCGAATCGGTCGGCCTGAACCTCAAGCCCTATATCGACAGTGGCCTGCTGCGGGTCGAGTCGGCACGCCCCAGCCTGTATGGTCTGGAAGTGCACCTGGCGCGGATGTACCGGGAGATTCTCGAGTTCAAACCCCATGCTGTGGTGATCGATCCGATCTCGGCGTTCCGCGGACCGGAGTCAGAAGTGCACGCCACCTTGTTGCGCCTGGTCGACTTGCTCAAGGAGCACAACATCACGGCTATCTTCACCAGCCTGTCCGAGGCCAAGGCGCGGGCTCAAGGCCTCGATCGCGAGGTCTCCTCGTTGATGGACGTTTGGCTGTCGCTCGGCATGGTCGAGGCCGATGGCGAGCACAACCGCCTGCTGTACGTGCTCAAGGCGCGCGGTATGGGCCACTCCAACCAGGTGCGCGAATACCATATCGACAGTAACGGCATTACCCTGGTGCGCCCGTATATCGGCCCCCATGGCGTGCTCACCGGCTCAGCGCGGCTCAATCAGGAAGCCCGTGAGCACCGCGAGGCGGACGTGCGCAAACAGCTGGTCGAGCAGCGCCGGCGCGAAAAGGAAAAGAACCGCACCCAGTTGGAGCGCAAGATCGCCGAAATGCGCGAGGCGCTGGAGGCCGAGGAGCTGGAAGAAAACCTGCTGCTGGATGACGAGTCGCGCCAATTGATCACCGACGACGATGTGCGCCAGCGTCTGGTGTTGGCCCGGGGGGCGGCGGAATGAGCGAAACCACCGTGCAACCGATCGACCCCAATGGCGTCGGGATCGATGGCCATTACTCGCTGCGCCTCTACGTCGCCGGCCAGACACCGAAGTCGGTAACGGCCCTGCGCAACCTCAAGCGCATCTGCGAGGAATACCTGGCGGGCGCCTACACCATTGAAATCATCGATCTGCTGGTGACTCCCCAATTGGCGGCCGGGGACCAGATCCTCGCCTTGCCGACGCTGGTACGGCACCTGCCCACTCCCTTGGTGAAAATCATCGGCGACCTCTCCAATACCGACAAGGTACTGGTGGGGCTGGATATCCGCAAAGAGCCCACAGCGTGAGCGACTTCGCGAATGCCCCTCTGACGGCGCCCGATGGCGACGAGGCATTCTGCGTCTTGCGGCTGTATGTATCCGGCAATAGCCCGCGCTCGACCCGGGCGATCCACAACCTGCGGCTGGTGTGCGATCGCTACCTGCGCGATCGCTACAGCCTTGAAGTCATCGATATTTATCACAACCCTTCAGCCGCCAAGGATGCCCAGATCATCGCGGTACCGACCCTGATCAAGCTGTTGCCGGCACCGCGGCGATTGCTGATCGGAGATCTGTCGGACAGCGTCAAGTTGCGTCAGGCCCTGGAGATCGCCGAGGAGGGTGAAGCATGATCGAGCGTGCGCCGGGGCTGAGCGATGCGCAGTACATCGAGCAGCTCGCTGAAAAACTGCGCGAAGCCGATGACACGCTGGAGGCCATTCGCATCGGTGCGGTGGATGCACTGTGTATCGATGATGGCGAGGGCGTCAGCGTCTACACCCTTGAAAGCGCCGATCGGCCCTATCGCACGCTGGTCGAGCAAATGCAGGAAGGCGCCGTGTCGATGTCGCCCGAAGGGGTGGTGCTGTACGGCAACGACCGCTTGGGGCAGATTTTGCAGCGGCCGCTGGAACAGGTTGTCGGCCAAGCATTTGCCGACGGCGTGATCGCCGGCGACCGGCCGCGCTTCGAGGCTTTCTTGCTGGCCAGTTCCAGCGACGCCATGCGCGCCGAATTCAATCTGATCACCCCGGCGGGCGTGGCGGTGCCGGTCTACCTGTCGTTCCGCGGCTTGAATCAGGATTTCCCCGGTACGCCGATCATCTGCGGGGTGGTCACCGACCTCACCGAGCAACGGGCCATGGAAGCGCGCCTCAGCCAAGCGCAGAAAATGGAAGCCGTGGGCCAGCTCACCGGCGGCCTGGCCCATGACTTCAACAACCTGCTGCAGGGCATCAAGGGCAGCCTCGACTTGATCCTGCGTCGCAGCGATTCGCCTCGGGTCGGCCACTGGGCTGAAGCCGGGCTCAAGGCCGCCGATCGCGGCGCCAAGTTGACCGCGCAGCTGCTGGCGTTTTCCCGATCGCAGAAGCTCGAGCTCAAACCGCTGGTGATCAATGAAGTGATCGGCGACATGACCGATTTGCTGGTGCGCACCCTCGGCGCCGGGATTCGCATCCGCCTCGATCTGGAGCCGGCGCAGCACTATGTGCTCAGCGACCCGACCCAGCTCGAACTGGCGATCCTCAACCTCGGCATCAACGCCCGGGATGCCATGCCGGCGGGCGGCGAGCTGTCGATCAGCACTCACTACATGCCCGGCACGGCGCTGGTGCCGGAGGCCATGCAGGTCTGCATCGCCGACACCGGCAGCGGCATGAGCGACGAAGTGCGCCTGAACGCCTTCAACCCATTCTTCACCACCAAGGACATCGGCGCGGGCACAGGCCTGGGGCTGGCGCAGGTGCAGAGCATCGTCGAGCAGTCCCACGGCCGGGTACATATCGAGTCGGTGCTGGGCGAAGGTACCCGCGTGTACCTGACGCTGCCGTGCACCCAGTTGCGCGCAGTCAAGGCCGAGCCCGCAGCGCGGACCCATGACGGTTATGCGGTGCCAGGCAAAAGGATCCTGTTGATCGACGATGATCACGAGGTGCGCCGGGTGATCATCGACATGCTCGAAGTGCTGGGCCATGAGGTGCACGAGTCCGACAACGGCTACGACGGCTTGCAGCGCCTGGAGCAGATACTGCCCGACGTGTTGCTGTTGGACTTCGCCATGCCGCACCTCAACGGCGCCGAAGTGGCCACCGCCGTGCGGCAGAAACATCGACATCTGCCGATCATCTTCGTCAGTGGATTTTCCGACTCCGAACAGCTCGAAGCGGCCGTCGGCCCCGGTGTGGCGGTGCTGCGCAAGCCGTTCACCATCGAAGAGCTGGGCAGCATGATCGAGACCGGCGGGCGCTGACCCTTAATATGGGGCAGCGGGCTTGCGCGCTCGGCGGCGAACAGATCCGATGCGCCAACACCCCGCCCGTCGATTGATGCATTGCCCTCTGCCCTCGGGTGTTCTATAGAAGGGAAGTCAATCTATGGAACGGAGCTCCATCATGTCCAAGATCAACGCCAAGCTCGCCACTGCGCAGCCAGCTGCCGAGCCCCTCGCCGACCCCGCGTTCAGCAAGATGGAATGGGAAGGCCGCCAGGTCGACTGGTTGCTGCAATGGTTCGTGCGCGTGGCCAGCCAGGCCAATCTGGAAGTGGGCATCACCTTGTCGGTGCGCGGGCATCTAGTGTCCGGTTTGTTGATATCGCCCCAGGCCTATTTCCATCTGCTGGCCGAACAGTTCGCCAAACCCTTCGCCGATGCCGGCAGCAGCGATGCCGAGAGCATCCGCGCGCTGGTACGTGGGTTTGATGAATCGACGGGTAAAGAGGAAGACCCGGCCGCGCAGTACATCCATGTGCGCGATGCACGGGTGTATACCGGGCATCAAGGGCCGGTGTCGCCGGACGGGATGTTGTGGCGCGGCAAAGTGGCGGCTGTGGATGGGTTTTCGTTGGGGCACTTTCAAGGGGGTGGGGTGCTTCAAAATGCTTAAGGGTGCGCGTGGTACTGCTGCGGTAGATCTCGGTTGAGCACCCTATAGGGCTGGCCAATGACTTGCCTGCCAAGGAGCATTGCATCAACCGTTACACCGTGCTGGAGCATCCTGATGGGTGTATGAATCTGCCGGCCCTTTCGCGGGCGAGCCTTGCTCCCACAATGCCAGCAGTTCCAGAGTCGAGCACCTGTGAGTGCAAGGCTTGCCCGCGAAGAGGCCGGCACTACTTGCCTAGAACCATAGAATCTCCCACAGGTGTACGGATGCGTGCCCTTCGCTCTGGCAACACAACGTGCAGGATCTCCCGCCGCCCGCTAGCATTGACTCTCTATTCCCAACCGGATGACTGCCCCTTGACCCTCCACATCCGCCCGGCGCAACCCAGTGACGCGCCGCAGATTCTCGCCTTCATCACCGAACTGGCCGACTACGAGCGCGCCCGCCACGAAGTGGTCGCCAGCGTCGCAGACATTGAACGCTCGCTGTTCGGCGAAGGCGCAACCACCCATGGTCTGATCTGCCTGCAGGACGATCAGCCCATCGGTTTCGCCGTGTACTTTTTCAGCTATTCCACCTGGCTTGGCCGCAACGGCGTCTATTTGGAAGACCTCTACGTAAGCCCCGAATCCCGTGGCAGCGGCGCTGGCAAGGCATTGCTCAAACAGCTCGCCCGCGAAGCCGTGGCCAAGGACTGCGGTCGCCTGGAGTGGAGCGTGCTTGACTGGAACGAACCGGCCATCCAGTTCTACAAATCCATCGGCGCCGTGGCGCAGGACGAGTGGGTGCGCTATCGGATGGAAGGCGAGGGGCTGCGGCGCTTTGCCGAGGATTGAGGTGTTTGCCGCCTCCCGTTTTGAAATGACTCAACAGAAAGTTACACAAACCGTAACTTACTGTTGAGTCAAACGGCGGCGAGCGGCGAATCTGCTCAGCGCCGTTTGTAGTCTGTCGGCTGTATCGGGCACGGCAATCGCAGGCAAGCCCCCTGGCTACAGGGTATTCAGATAGCCTTCGAGATCCCCGTGGTGAAGCGTCTCCCTGCGTATCTGCAAGCGTCGCCGTGACCCGCCGGTTTCCCAAGCGTCTATACCCGTGTTCAAATTGTAATGTTCAAGCCACCTGTGGCTCTCGGCATACTGTAAAGAGGAAGGGCTCCCATGATCATCAAACCGCGCGTTCGCGGCTTCGTCTGCGTGACGACACACCCCGTCGGCTGTGAAGTCAACGTCAAACACCAGATCGACTACGTCAAGCGCGAAGGCGCCATCGCCGATGGCCCGAAGAACGTTCTGGTGATCGGTGCCTCCACCGGCTACGGCCTGGCAGCGCGTATCACTGCGGCCTTCGGCTGCGGCGCGAGTACCTTGGGCGTGTTCTTCGAGCGTGAAAGCGCCGAGGGCAAGACCGGTACTGCGGGCTTCCATAACAGCGCTGCGTTCCACAAGTTCGCCGAGGCCGAAGGCCTGTACGCCAAGAGCATCAACGGCGACGCCTTCTCGGACGAGATCAAGCGCAAGACCATCGACGTGATCAAGCAGGACCTGGGCAAGATCGACCTGGTGGTCTACAGCCTGGCCGCGCCGCGCCGCACGCACCCCAAGACCGGTGAAGTATTCAGTTCCACCCTGAAACCGATCGGCAAGGCCTTCACCCAGCGTGGCCTGGACACCGACAAAGTGGTCGTCAAGGACTTCACCCTCGAAGCCGCCAGCGAAGAAGAAATCGCCGGTACCGTGGCCGTGATGGGCGGTGAAGACTGGCAGATGTGGATCGACGCCCTGGACGAAGCCGGTGTACTGGCCGACGGCGCCAAGACCACTGCCTTCACCTACCTGGGCGAGAAGATCACCCACGACATCTATTGGAACGGTTCCATCGGTGCCGCCAAGAAGGACCTCGACACCAAGGTCATCAGCATCCGTGAAAAACTCGCGGCCCACGGTGGCGATGCCCGCGTCTCGGTGCTCAAGGCCGTGGTCACCCAGGCCAGCTCGGCCATCCCGGTGATGCCGCTGTACCTGTCGTTGCTGTTCAAGGTGATGAAGGAAAAGGGCACCCACGAAGGCTGCATCGAGCAGGTCTATGGCCTGTACAAGGACAGCCTGTACAACCCCAAGCCGATCCTCGACGAAGAAGGCCGCCTGCGCGCCGACTACAAAGAGCTGGAAGCCGACGTTCAGGCCGAAGTTTCTGCGCTGTGGGAAAAGGTCGACAACGACAACATCGACGCGCTGACGGACTTCGCCGGTTACAAGACCGAGTTCCTGCGCCTGTTCGGCTTTGAAGTCGAAGGCGTGGACTACGACGCTGATGTCGAGCCGCATGTAGTGATCGCCAACCTGGTGTAACAACCGGCTCACCCCGCGCGCAAGGTGCGGGGTGAGGGCAGGTGGTAGATATACAAGGCCGCTGCCTGTCTGGCAGCGGTCACCCTTTGCACACTGGCCTCGGGGAGGTCGAACAGCAAAGGGAACACATCATGACTTACTCACTCGTATGGTTGCCGGACGTACTGCGGGCCTCTGGGCTCAAGGTGGTACTCGTCGATGGCTGGGCCACCCGTGGGCGCGCTGAAATGGGCACGGTCGAAGGGGTTATGTGCCATCACACCGCTAACCGCCGATCCGGCAATATGCCGACACTCGACACCTTGGTCCTCGGGCACAAGGACCTGCCGGGCCCTCTGTCACAGTTGGGGCTGGGCCGCGATGGCACCTATTACGTGGTGGCTGCCGGGCGTTGCAACCACGCCGGGGTCGGGGCGTTCCGTGGCAGCTCAGCGGGCAACAGCCGCTTTATCGGCATCGAAGCCGAGCACTCGGGGGAAGCCGAAGACCCTTGGCCGCAGGCGCAGTACGACGCTTATGTCGCGGGCGTCGCGGCGATCCTCAATCATCTTGAAGCGGACACGCACTACTGCGTCGGGCATAAGGAATTCGCCTTGCCGGCGGGGCGCAAGATCGATCCCAGTTTCGATATGGACGGGTTTCGCGCTCTGGTTCGGCAGCACATGCTGCAGACTCTGGCTCCCTGATCCGCATGTCCGAGCTAATGGCGCCATAGCCGTATACGGTTTGCGAAGAGCAAGAGTAACGGCTACGGGCCTCAATTTTACGTGGTCATCTCTTATTTCGTTTCGAACCAACGAGTGCTTTGGGTTGCCTGAGATGAGGCAGGCCCGTCACGCCTCACGCAGGCTTGCCCGCCACCCTCGCCGGAGGGCATGATAGCCGCCAGAATTTTCCTTCACGCGACCTCCCTATGGCACTGCGTCCATGACCCACCGTCCAGCCCCATTTCCTGCCAACGAGGAAGAGCGCGCTCTGTCGCTCGAACACCTGCGCGTGCTGGACAGTGCCGCCGAGCAGGGTTTCGACGACGTGGTGCTGTTGGCGACCACCCTGTGCAATGTACCCATCGCGCTGGTGTCGCTGGTGGACCGCGAGCGCCAGTGGTTCAAGGCCTGCATCGGCCTGGATGTGCAGGAAACCCACCGTGACCTGGCTTTCTGCGCCCATGCGATCCTGGATCCCTGCGAGGTGCTGATCGTCGAAGATGCCACCCTCGACCCGCGTTTCGAAGAAAGCCCGCTGGTGCTAGGGCCGCCCTATATTCGCTTCTACGCCGGGGCGCCGATCCGCACCCACGCCGGCCACGCCCTGGGCACCGTGTGCGTGATCGACACCCGGCCGCGCACCCTCAGCGCCGCTCAATCGCTCGCCTTGCAGGCCTTGGCCCGGCAAACAGGGGCGTTATTGCAGCTGCGCCTGCTCGATCGGCAGCGCGAGCAGCACGAGGCCGAGCTGACGCTGCAACTGGAGGCCGCGCAGGCGCACAGCCTGGCCGCCGAGCAATCCCTGAATCATTCGCGCCGGGTGTCGTCGCTGGGCATGCTCACCGCCAGCATCGCCCACGACTTCAACAATTTGCTGCAGTCGTTCAGCGCCAGTCTGCAGATGATCCGCCTGCGCGCGCGGCGGCCGCTCGACGTCGAGCGCTTCAGCGACACCGGGCTGCAAGCGGTGGAGCAGGGTCGGCAACTGGTCAATCATCTGCTCAGCAGTGTCCGCCGTGATGGCCCGGAGCTGATCTGTATCGATGTCAGCGAGCGCATCGCCGTGGCGCAGGAATTGATGCAACGCTCGCTGAGCCGGGATATCGAGCTGACGTTCGACCTCGCCGCTCACGGCTGGGGCGTGATGTGTGTCGAGGTGCAACTGCATGCCGTGGTGATGAACCTGCTGGCCAATGCTCGAGATGCCTTGGCGGGGCCAGGGCGGGTCACCGTGGCCACCCGCTTGCAAGCGGTGGAAGACGACCTGCAACTGGCGCAAGGGGACTACCTGGTGCTCAGTGTCAGCGACAACGGCCCGGGGATGACCAAAGCGCTGGCGGCTCAGGTGTTCGAACCCTTCTTCACCACCAAGCAATCAGGCCAGGGCACCGGCCTGGGGCTGGCGCAAGTGCGCGAGTTCGCCCAGAGCGCCGGCGGCTGTGTACGGCTTGAAACCGCCCCAGGCGCAGGCACCCACGTGAAGCTTTATCTGCGAATCCTCGGCCACATCGACGGCCTGCCGCAGTAATTTACGCATCGGCTGGGATCGTCTGGCACTGGGGGCAAGGTGGCGGGTTCGGCGGGAAACAACCGCACTACGCCAATACCCTTGCGCAGTGCAGCGAGTGCGGATCAGCGTGAGGGGCGTTGTTGCGGCCCTGAGCGCGCATCGTTGCGCGCCATGCTCTCCGTGGCCGTGGCGGGTGCTGACGCCTTGCCATGCAAGCGCTTCATGGCCCAGACATGGTCCAGGGTCGCGGCCAGCCACATCGAATAGGTCAGCAACTCGATGCCCTCTTCGGCCATGGTCTTGGCCAGGCGCGCATAGCCATCCTTGAGGATCAGGTGCCAAAGATCGCCCATGCCGAACACTCGGGAAAACACCAGGATGCCCAGGCCCGTGGCAATCGAGCCGAAGGCGGGGGTGCGAGTGAAGGCGGCCAGTGCCTGCAGGGTGTCCGCACGGTTTTCCTTGCTCCAGCCGATGGCCAGGCACACCGCCGCGATCGCACAGAAAGGCCAGCACCAGGCGCTGTGACTGATGGGGTCGAACAGCCCATCGAGTTCGCGCATCAACAGACAAGCAAAAAAGCCCCCTGCCAGCACGCTGAAGCCTTTTTGATGGGGCAAGCGAGCATTGCGCCAAAACAAAAGGGCGCAGATGAACAGCATGATTTCCTGAGTGACTTCGGTGAATGAGGTTTCCAGTATTTGCGTGTTGAAGACGGCGACATCGAGCCAGATCATGCCAAGGCCGAACAGGCTCAGGACGATTTTGAGACACACGCCCAAGGTGGCGTGGCGAAGGGTTTGCAGATCGGATTTCAAAACGGGCGGGCTCCGGGGCGCGGGGAATGGAGGGCGGAGGTGTTAGCGGCTTGCACTATTATTTGACAGGCTTTTCACAAATTTGTCACAAGCTGTTAGATGAAAGTTTCAGTGCCCTCCGTCTGAATCAAGGGCGATATCTCGGAACCAACTGCCTCGATCCTTGCCTCAACCGGGATTCAGCCCCTTTCCCGCTAGCACGGACCCGCTCATGACTACTCGATATAACGTTCTTGATTTCGGCGCCAAAGGCGACGGTGTCACCGATGACACCCACGCCATTCAGCTGGCCATCAACGCGGCGTTCAAGGCGGGAGGCGGGGAGGTGTACGTGCCGCCAGGCACTTTCATCGTCAGTGGTACCAACGCCGACGGCGGCAGCCTGACGCTCAAATCCAACGTCACCCTGACAGGCGCCGGCCAGGACATCACCACCCTGCAGCTGGCGCGTGGCACCAGCTACGACATCGATGGACTGGTACGCACCTCCAGCACCAGCAACACCCATGATGCCGGCATCAAGGACCTGACGCTGCTGGGCACCTCAGCCTACACCAGCGGTACGGTGAACGGCTTTGTGACCGGCGCCGCGGCGGGCTCGAGCGCCCATGCCAGCAACATTACCGTCAGCCAGGTGACCTTGACCGGCTTCACCGGTAACGCCCTGCAGGCCAATGCACACGTTACCGATCTGGTCGTCAGCGACAGCCTGGCCCTGAACAATCAGGGCAGTGGTTTCGTCACCCGCTTCGACGACCAGAGCACTGCCAAGTTTTACGACAACACCGCCTCTGCCAGCGGCGGTGATGGTTTCGATCTGCACTATTGGGGCGGCAAAACGCTCCTCTACAACAACGTCGCCAACGGCAGCACCGGCGATGGCATCGTCCTTGAGGAAGTGCCCAGCAGCCAAGGCTCAGCCTCCCTCGGCGGCTGGATCTCCGGCGGCGCCGTTTACGAAAACGCCGGTGCGGGCCTCGTCATACGTGGCTTCACAGGGCGCGTCGACGGGGTGAGCGTTTATGACAACAACGAGGCGGGCGTGCGCCTTGAAGGTACCGATCACGCCGTGGTTACCGTCTCTTCCATCTATAACAATGGCCGCGCCAACGGCGACGCGCAGATCGTCGCCACCGGCAACACCCTCGCCGACGGCCAGGTGGTGCCGGCAGATAACAGCCTGACGATCAGCTACAACACCCTGAGCGTAAGCGGCGAAGGCAACCACAGCACCACCGCCGTGCTCGACACCGACACCAGCACCCCGCAGTACCATCACATTCTCGGCAACATCGTGCAGGGCCTGCCCGATGGTATCGACGTGGCCGGCAACCTGAACGCTGCGCAGCTGGCGCCCAACCGTTTATACGGCACCGCAGGCCCCGACACTCTGATCGGCAGCGCGGCCAGCAGCGATCTGTACGGCGGCGGTGGCGACGATGTACTGATCGGCGGCCACCGCAACGACCGGCTCGAAGGCGGCCTGAGCGCTGACACTCTCACCGGCGGCGGTGGCAATGACACCTTCGTGTACAGCCATTTGGCTGACAGCACCCGCATCCATCTCGACGTGATTACTGATTTCTCGCAGACGCGGGACAAGCTCGACCTCACCGCGCTGGGCATCGACCGCCTGGGCAACGGCTACAACGACACCGTCGCGCTCACCTATGTCGCCGCCGAGCATCGCAGCTACCTCACGCATCTGGCCGACAACGGCCGCGAAGACTTCCGCCTGGCCCTGGACGGCGACTACCGCACTCGGCTCACCGACAGCCAGTTCACCGTGCTGCACCAAGGCACCGCCGGTGACGACACGCTGTCGTGGCTCGGCACCCCGGATGCCAGCGCTATCTACGGTGGCGCCGGTAACGACGTGCTCAAGGGCGGTCACGGCGATGGGCATCTGGACGGCGGCGCGGGCGCCGATATCCTCACCGGCGGCGGTGGCGCCGATGTCTTCAGCTACCACCAGATCAGCGACAGCTTCGTCAACGACCGCACCGGCGTGACGTCCACCGACCTGATCACCGACTACAGCCTCGACCTCGGTGACGCCATCGACGTCTCCGACCTCGGGTTCACTGGCCTGGGCGATGGCCACAACGGCACGCTGGCGCTGGATCTCACCGACCACGTCTGGCGCGTGCAATCACTGGACGCCGATGCCGACGGCAATCGCTTTTCGTTGAGCTTTACCCTCGCCAACAGCCTCGGGCTGGCGACCAGCGATGCGGCCAAGGCGTTCATCTTCGCGCCGAGCATTGAGCCCTCGAAGTACTATCTGCCCTATTGGACGACCACCGAAGGCAAGGACATCTTGACGGTCGGGGGTGGCGCTACGGTCGACGGCCACGGCGGCGATGACACCCTCACCGCCGGTGTCGGCGACACGGTGTTCATCGGTGGCCTGGGCCGCGATGTACTGACCGGCGGCAGCGGCTCGGATACCTTTCGCTACACCCAGTCCGACGACAGCTACCACGGCGCCAATGATCTGATTACCGACTTCAATCCGCTCAAGGACCAGATCGACGTGGCCGCGCTCGGCTACACGGGGTTGGGCAATGGCCACGATGGCACCCTTTTGGTGGACTACAGCGCGGACACTGGGCGTACCTATGTCAAAGATCTCGACGTCAACGCCAGCGGCCACCGGTTCGAGATCGGCCTGGCCGGGGATCTCGCGGCAGCGATCAAGCCATCGAGTTTCGTATTCGCCGGGGAGGGGAGTGCCGAGCTGACCTTGCTCGGCGTCGCCCATGACAGCGTAACCGGGTAACAGTCGTTCCTGGCGGGATAGTAGACCGATCGGCTAGTAAGGTTTAACATGCCCGCCATGAGCACTCCAAAGACACGCGAAACCACCGACGTCCGCCAGGGAATCCTTGATGTAGGCCAACGAATCATGGCCGCCAAGGGTTATTCCGCCGTGGGCCTGAATGAAATCCTGGCCACGGCGGGTGTGCCCAAAGGGTCCTTCTACCATTACTTCGGGTCGAAGGACGCCTTTGGCGAGGCGCTGTTGGAGAGCTATTTTTCCACCTATCTGGCCGAACTCGATCAGATCCTCGCCCTGCCTGGTCTGACGATGGCCCAGCGGCTGCTCAAGTATTGGGAAACCTGGCAGCACACCCAGTCGTTCGAGGATTGCCAGGGCAAATGTCTGGCGGTGAAGCTTGGTGTGGAAGTCGCCGACCTATCCGAAGCGATGCGCGCGGTGCTCAAGCGCGGCACGGCGGGGATCACCGATCGCCTTGCACAGGCAATCGAACTAGGGGTCGCCGAGGGTTCCCTTCAGGCCAGTGGCGACCCTTACGCCGTTGCTCAGAGCCTGTATCAATTGTGGGTCGGCGCCAGCGTGATGGTGAAAATCACCAAGAGCATTCAGCCGTTTGAAACGGCGGTATCCACGACTCGTCAGCTCCTCAACCTGTCCTGATTCATGGCCGCAGCAAGGTAGCGCCCGTAAGGCGCTGCCTGGTGCGCGCTCCGTCCTGACCACCACGCCCAATAGCCGCCCATGGCCAGCGGATCCACGCGCTCAGCCCTCTAGCGAGCTCTTTTGCGCCTCGCCTTCGCCTGCGCGGGTGAGGCGCAATCAGCATCGACAAAAAGAATTCAAAAAACTGTAGACGACTGGTCTAATTGTAGTTAACGTAGTCACACATTAACCGCATCCACAGGGAGCACAGTGATGAAGACTCGTACCAAGTTGGCCGCATTCATATCCACGCTGGCATTCGCCGCGCATGTCGGTTTCGCCGCTGCGCAGGACGTATCTGCAAGTGCTCCTGCCAAGACGGTAGTGCTCGTGCACGGTGCCTTTGCAGATGGTTCGTCCTGGAACAAGGTCATTGCGCTGCTGCAACAGGTTGGGTTGAAAGTCGTCGCGGTGCAGAACCCGCTCGACTCCCTGGCCGGCGATGTGGCCTTCACCAACCGTGCTATCGCTGATGCCGAAGGCCCCGTCGTATTGGTAGGGCATTCCTGGGGCGGGGCGGTGATCACTGACGCTGGCGCCAACGACAAGGTCCACTCGCTCGTCTACGTAGCGGCCTACGCGCCGGATCAAGGCCAGTCCGTACTCGACACCGTCAAGGGCTATCCGCGTAGCGAAGGCCAGTCCTCCTTCGTGAAGGACCAGGCCGGTTACGTCAAAGTCAGCGACGAAGGTGTCGCCAAGTATTTCGCGGCGGATCTGCCGCGTCCCGAACAAGCCCTGTTGGCTGCCACACAAGGCGCCTTGAATAGCCGCGCCCTGGCTGAGCCGGTCAAGCATGCGGCCTGGCACAACGTTCCTTCCTTTGCTGTGGTCGCCGGCAACGACGCGATCATCTCCCCGCAACAACAGCGTGATCAGGTCAAGCGCATGCACGCCGTTTCAGTGCAGGTGCCGTCCAGCCACGTAGCGATGCTGGCTTACCCCCAGCAAGTGGCGGATCTGATCATTCAGGCAGCAAAGTAATCCAGTTTTAGCTATTTTATAGACGACCAGTCTAATCAATAACGCTTTATCCAAAACTCAGACAGGAAGCACTGAAATGAAAATTCTCATGGTACTGACCTCACACGACACCCTCGGCAACACTGGCCGCAAAACCGGCTTCTGGCTCGAAGAGCTTGCCGCGCCGTACTACGCCTTTCAGGATGCCAAGGCCGAAATCGTCCTGGCCTCGCCAGCCGGCGGCCAGCCGCCGCTGGATCCGAAGAGCAACGAGCCGTCCTTCCAGACTGACCTGACCCGTCGCTTCGAAACCGACGCCGCAGCGACCGCGCAGTTGGCCAATACCGTGCGCCTGGACAGCGTCTCAGCAGCCGATTTTGATGCGGTGTTCTACCCAGGCGGCCACGGCCCCCTGTGGGATCTGGCCGAAAGCCCGGTGTCGATCCAGTTGATCGAGGCCTTCCTGGCTGCCGGCAAGCCCGCTGCCCTGGTGTGCCATGCGCCCGGCGTACTGCGCCACGTGAAAAAGCCTGACGGCACCCCGCTGGTGCAAGGCAAAAAAGTCGCTGGCTTCACCAACAGCGAAGAAGAGGCGGTCGGCCTGACCAATGTCGTGCCCTTCCTGGTCGAGGACATGCTCAAGGCCAACGGCGGCCTGTATTCCAAAGGCGCGGACTGGTCTTCCTACGTGGTCCGTGACGGCCTGCTGATCACGGGTCAGAACCCGGGCTCGTCCAGCGAAGCCGCGACCGTGCTGATCGACCTGCTCAACAACGGCTGATCCGGCGCTCGGCGGGGGACGCAGCCGCGTCTCTCGCCTGAATTGAACCCCCTGTATCCGCACTTCACGCCATCGGCATGGGGCGGCGGATTGCGCCCTGATTTTCTGACGTGCCCATCACGGCGTCACGGACATCAGCAGCGGCGGCGCAGGCTAGACCTGCGGCACCCACAAATTTCTCAGCCTCGGGGCTCGCCCGCCGAGTGACTCACGCTTCAAGGAAACTGACTCATGAAATATCCCGCACTGTTCGAACCCACCACGCTGGGCCCGCTGACCCTGAAAAACCGCATTGTCATGCCGCCGCTCACCCGCCAGCGCAGCGCCCAGCCTGGCGACGTGCCCACGGCCCTGATGGCCACCTATTACCAGCAACGCGCCAGCGCCGCCTTCATCGTCAGCGAAGGCACGCAGATCGAACCCCGCGGCAAGGGCTACGCCTGGACGCCGGGCATCTACAGCCAGGCGCAGATCGATGGCTGGCGCACCGTCACCGATGCCGTGCACGCTGAAGGCGGGGTGATCTTCGCCCAGCTGTGGCACGTCGGTCGCGTATCCCACAACGCCCTGCAACCCGACGACGGTGCGCCGATCGCACCCTCGGCAATCCAGGCGAAGAACGTCAAAGCCTTTATCGAAACCGGCCCAGGCACCGGCACCCTGATCGAGCCCTCGATGCCGCGTGAATCGAGCGTCGATGATATCCACGCACTGGTCGAGCTCTACGCCCAAGCCGCGCGCAACGCCCTGAGCGCCGGCTTCGATGGCGTCGAGCTGCACTGCGCCAACGGCTACCTGGTCAACCAGTTCATTTCGGCGCACGCCAACCAGCGCACCGATGAATACGGCGGCTCGCTACACAACCGCCTGCGCTTCTTGCGTGAAGTGGTGCAGGCCGTCAGCGCCGTGGTCGGGCCGGACCGCGTCGGCGTGCGCTTCGCGCCACTGTTCACCAGCACCGATGAGGACCGCGTGTACATCGGCTTCGTAGAGGAAAATCCGCACGAGACCTATATCGAAGCCATCAAGGTGCTCGAGCAAGAGGGCATCGCCTACCTGTCGATCGCCGAAGCCGACTGGGCCAACGCCCCCGACCTGCCGGAAGATTTCCGCCGCGAGGTGAGAAGCACCTTCACTGGCCGGATCATCTACGCCGGGCTGTACACCGCTGAGCGCGGCGCACGCCTGATCGAGGCTGGCCTGGCGGACTTCATCGCTTTCGGTCGGCCGTTTATCGCCAACCCCGACCTGCCTCGGCGCATCGCCAACGGCTGGCCACTCAACCCGCTGAACGCCACCGGCCTGTATGGCGGGACCGAGCAAGGTTTTACCGATTACCCACGGTATGTCGCCGCTGAATTGGAGGTAGTGTCATGAGTCAAGGTATCGAAGGCAAAGTGGTGCTGATCACCGGTGGCAGTACCGGCATCGGCGCCGAAGTTGCCCGCCTGCTTGCCGCCCGCGGCGCCAAGGTTGCCGTGGCCGCACGCCGCGCTGACAAACTGGATGCCGTGGTGGCCGAAATCACCACCCAGGGTGGGGCTGCCAAGGCCTACACCCTGGATGTCACCGACAAGCACCAGGTCGAAGCCGTCGTCGCTGCGGTGGTGGCTGATTTCGGCAAGCTCGACGTGTTGATCAACAACGCCGGCCTGATGCCGATCCGCCCGATGTCAGAGGTCAACACCGACGAATGGGACGCCATGATCGACGTCAACCTCAAGGGTACGCTCTACGGCATCGCCGCAGTGCTGCCGCGCTTTCTGGCGCAATCGAGCGGGCACATCATCAACCTGAGCTCGGTGGCCGGGGTGAAAGTCTTCGCACCGGGCGGGACGGTGTATTCGGGCACCAAATTCGCTGTCAGCGCCATCTCCGAAGGCCTGCGCCAGGAAGTGGGCGACAAGGTGCGCGTGACCTCCATCGCCCCGGGCGCGGTGGACAGCGACCTCAAGCACAGCACCTCCGGCACAGCCAAGGACACGGTGCTGGATTTCTACAAGAAGGCGATTCCGGCGGCTTCGGTGGCGCGTGCCATTGCGTTTGCGATCGAGCAGCCTGACGACGTGGATGTGAACGAAATCGTCATCCGCCCGACGCATCAAGAGTTTTGAGCTCATCGTGGGCGAGCCTGTCGCTTGGTGCTCGCCTGGCCTAAGCCGAATATCTGCACGCATCGCATGGGTGCGGCTGGCCGCTTCGCCGCTCCCACACATGTACGAATCAGGCGCGGCGTGCATTGTGGGAGCGGGCCCTGCCAGCGAAAAGGCCTGCACCGCTTGCATGGAATCTGTAGCAAGGACGCTTTTCCCCGAAAGAACCAACCCGCGCGGATTGTCTTTTTTGAGTTGACAGTAAAACGCTTTTCAGCCGATTTATCCCCTCGTGGCCACCTATTAATCTAGGCACCAATAGAACGCCGACCCCTGATTACCTCGTAAGGAAACACCCATGAACATCATTCAAAAAGCCTTCGCCGCCAGCCTTCTCGCCCTGAGCGTAGGTACCGCCTTTGCTGCCGATGATCTGACGCCCGAGCACCAGACCCAGGGCTTTCTCAACGCCCTGGCCGCCGGCGGTGGCAAGCCCATCGAGCAACTCAGCCCGAAAGACGCCCGTGCCGTACTGACTGGTGCCCAGGCGTCCGTGAAGGTGGACATGTCCGGTATCGAAGTAAGTGATCGGACCATTTCGGTCAACGGCCAGGACATCAAACTGAAAATTGTCCGCCCGGCCCATGTCAAAGGCGAGTTGCCGGTGTTCATGTTCTTCCACGGCGGTGGCTGGGTGCTGGGCGACTACCTGACTCACGCCCGCTTGATCCGCGACCTGGTGGTAGGCTCCGGCGCGGTTGCGGTGTATGTCGACTACACGCCATCGCCAGAAGCGCATTACCCGACGGCAATCAACCAGGCCTACGCCGCGACCCGTTGGGTGGCCGAGCATGGCAAAGCCCTCAACGTCGACAGCAGCCGCTTGGCAGTGGCGGGTAACAGCGTCGGCGGCAACATGGCCGCGGTGGTCGCATTGATGGCGAAAGAGCAGGGCACGCCGAAACTGCGTTTTCAGCTGCTGCTGTGGCCGGTGACGGATGCCAACTTCGACACAGGCTCTTACCAGCAATTTGCCGAAGGGCATTTCCTGACCAAGAACATGATGACCTGGTTCTGGGACAACTACACCACCGATGCGGCGCAGCGGGCAGAGATTCACGCCTCGCCGTTACGGGCCACGGTCGAGCAGTTGAAGGGCTTGCCACCGGCGCTGGTGCAGACGGCGGGGTTGGATGTGCTGCGCGACGAGGGTGAGGCGTATGCGCGCAAGCTGGATGCGGCCGGGGTGGACGTGACTGCGGTTCGCTATAACGGAATGGTGCATGACTATGGGTTGCTGAACCCGTTGAGCGGGGTGCCGGAAGTGAAGGCAGCCATGCGCCAGGCGGCTGGGGAGTTGAAGGCGCATTTGAACTGAGGGTGTTTTGTAGCTAAAAAAGCCCGGCATTGAGCCGGGTTTTTTGCATTTCGGGTTTGAGCGGGAAGGCGCGGGTTGATTGCTTTTCCGCCGGCCATTTCGAATCCCCCGCCCGTTCGCATCGTCATTCCTTTATATCGACTCAAGCTCGAGGATTTCTGGGATCTTCCTTTGCGGTTCCGCAGTCCAATCCTCCAAAGGAGGGATCTCCATGCGAATTTTCATCGGAGCGTTGGCAGTCGCAGTATTGGCGGGCTGTTCATCCAACGCCATCACCATCAAACAGACCACGCCCGCCTCCGCAGATGAGGTCTATGCCTATCAGGCAAAACCTAGCGGCCCGAGCGGGCGAGTGACGGTGATGCGGGAGGGCGGGGTTTACGGCGCTGCCTGCGATGTAGTCGTCTACGTCAACGACAAACGCGCGGCCAAACTGGGCATCAGCGAGCGAGCCACCTTCCATCTGCCTGTGGGCAAAGCCACTGTCGGCGTCGGATTGACCGACTCCGGGCTGTGCGGCGGCGCCGAGGTCAGGACGATCCCGGCAGATGTCCCGCTCAACGGCGAAAAGCTCTACCGGATCAGCTCGGACATAAACGGCTGGTTGATCACCCCGTATGTCGAACATTCATCTGAGTGATGTCGACTGTTAGTAAATGCAACATCTGGCCCCATGGTTAGCAGCCTTGATTCGACCGGCAGCAACTGGCCACAAGCGGTATGCTTGCCCCATGCGACCACTAAGAGAAAGCCCATTGTCCTCTCCTTCAGAATCTCCCGGCGGTTACTCTGTGTCCTCTGAGAAGGCAACTGAACAGTTGGCCGAAGATCTGCGAAGAGTGGTCGGCAATCTTGTCCGGGAAGTGCGCAGTGGATCGCACACGCCGTCTTCAGCACAGTCTGAAACTCTAGGGCTGCTTGACCGCCATGGGCCTGCGAGCATAAGCGCGATTGCTGCGCGTCGTCACGTCAAGCATCAAAGCATGCGGCTGGTTATCGCCCAGTTGGAGCAGCAGCAACTGGTGACACGAGGTCTTGATCCGAGCGATGCCCGAAAGCAGCTCTTCGAGCTGACCCACCAAGGCCGAGCTGCGCTCGAACACAGCCGTCATCAGCGCAGTGACTGGTTGGCTCGCCAGCTCAAGGAAAAAACCACAGCATCCCAGCTGCAAACGCTTGAAGCTGCGGTCAGAATTCTGGAGCAAATGATTGCCACCGCCTCAGACGGTCAATCAGTCTGAGCGCAAAGCTGCCAGCAAAGTGGGCAACGAATTGAGCCCCCAGTGCTCGACATATTGGCCATTATGGATGCGGACCATGTCGATGACATCAATGGACACTGCACGCCCCGTTGCCGATATACCGAGAAGTACCCCGGAGTGGCAGCCGATAATGCGCTTTCGGGTCGTCACTTTGTCGTCTTCAGCAACCTGATCCAGCACCTCTACTTGGAGACCGGACAACCCCGGATGCAGAACATTGTGAAAGGTATGCCATAGACCTTCTCGCCCTTTGTCCTGACCGACCGCTGCCGAATGGTTGATGAAATCTTGCGCTACGAGCATTTCAAATTCGTGCCGGTTGCAGTTCTCAATAACCTCTTGATTGAAGCGGCGGACGATAGCTTTGTTCACTGCCGACATAACGACCCCTGACGCCTGGATGCCTAGAAACCTGAATATATACAGTTAGACTGTATACATCCAGGGTCTTAGTGAGCGCTGTGCGCTGATGTGCTCTAGGCATTGAGCCATTGCTGCCAGTTTCGACCAACAGCTATGGGTTGAAAGCTTCCTCTAGCGATGGTCTCCAGAAGGGGCTCTAGCATCTTGGAGGCGGAAATCCGTAAGAGTGTTAGTAGAAATATCCAGTACAAAATCAGTAGCTTAAGGCCGACTAACGGTTAGCATCATTGAGTTACATCGCCGGGGCGATCGCGGCAGATCGAGCGGCCTGCAGGTCAGTTCAGCGTCGAGTCCTCGCTGTAAGCCGCTCGTTCCAGGGCGGCATGCTCGCGCTCGGAGTTACGCACAGCACTCAGCCCCAGCGCCTCATAAACTTCCGCACCGTCAATGGTCTCGGCCTCCAGCAACCGCGCCACCACCGTATCCATCGCGACGCGATGCTCATGCAGCAGCCCATCACAGATCGCCTCTTGCTCGCGCAATAACGCATTCACCTGCAGCAGGGTAGGCGTCGGGTCAACTTCGATACCCGCATCGCGCATCACACTCAGCGTCGCCAGATCACTGTGCGGGCCCATGCCCAAGGCGCTGACCATCGACAAGGCAATACGGGTCGCCTCCTGCAAATCGGACGACGCCCCCGACGACACCTCATGGAAATACAGCTTCTCCGCCGCCCGCCCCGCCAACAACATGACGATACGGTTCTGCAGTTCAGACTTGCGATGCAGGCGCTTGTCCTCGGTCGGGATCACCAAGGTCACGCCGAGCGCCTGACCGCGCGGCAGGATAGTCACCTTGTCGACCTTGCCGATTTTCAACTGCGCGGCCGCGAGCGCGTGACCGGCCTCGTGCACGGCAATACAACGACGTTCCTGCTCGGTGAACGGCGTGACACCCATGGGCTTCTCGCCGATGCGCTGGGTCTCGATCGCATTCACCAGGTGATGCTCCTCGATGCTGGTGGCCGCTTCCCGGGCAGCGAAGATCGCCGCCTGATTAACCAGCGCCGCAATCGCCGCCGGAGTCAGGCCCATGCAAGTGCCGGCCAGACGGTCGATGTCCATCTCGCCGACCTGCTTGAGCTTGCCCAGATACAGACGCAGCAAGGCCTTGCGGTCCTCCAGCGTCGGCAGCGGCACGGCGATGGTACGGTCGAAACGGCCCTCACGGCGCAGCGCCGGGTCCAGGGATTCCGCCAGGTTGGTAGCGCCGATCACCAGCACGCCATGGGCGGAGCTGAAGCCGTCCATCTCGGTGAGAAACTGGTTGACGATGCGATTCTGCTCGGCCTCGCCCATGCGCGGCTCGGCAGCGCGGCGGCCGATGCCGTCGATCTCGTCGATAAGAATGATGCAGGGCGCCTTGCGCCGCGCCTGCCGGAACAGACTGCGGACCTTCATAATGCCGACGCCGTAGAACATGCTCGAGAAATCGCTGCCAGTAGCGGCGATGAAGTTCACCCCGCATTCGGTGGCCAGCGCCTTGGCCAGATGCGTCTTGCCGGTGCCCGGCGACCCGGTCAGCAGCACCCCACGCGGCGGTCGCGCGCCCAGAGAGGTGAAGCGCTCGGGATAACGCTGGGCCATGGCGATGTCCAGCAACGCCTGCTTGGCCTCGCCGCAGCCGACCACGTCGTCGAAAGTGGTCGGCGTATGCTTGTTGCGGCGCAGATAGCCCATCACCCGCCCGGACACCGTCGGCCACGCGACGCTCAGCAACAAACCGATCACCAACAAGCGCATGGTCATGTCGATGGCAGCGCCGGCACTGATCGCGTCGCTTTCTTTAAGCTCGGAATACTGGAAGGTCGGCGTCGCATCGCTGGCCACGAACAAGTAGGCCTGACGCGCCACGAAGCCAGAACCGTCGTACACGGCGTAATGGCTGCCGTCCTTGAGGGTGACGTACAACTGGTTGTTGCCGCTGATGGCCTCGGCCACTTTGTCGGCACGCACGTCGTCGACGAAGCTGGAGAAGCGCGCAGGTTGAGCGCGCCATGGGCTGTCGTCGTGCTGGAGTTGCTCGGCCATGGTCGGGTTGGCGGAGACGGGGGAATCACTGTGGGATAGCCACATGCCGCCGGCCAATATCAGGGTGATGGCGATGCCCGCTGCGGACTGCCAGTAACGATTACGCAGCCGAGTGCGGATGCGCTGGATAAATGAAGGTCGGGCCATCGGAACCTCTGCCTTGGGCGAATACCGGTAGAACGGGGAGCGTTGCTGCTCTCAAGGGGGTATCGGCCGGCGGAGTGGAGAGTGGAGCGCCGGAAAATTGTTCCCCGCTGGGTGTTAGCGAGAAATGGGCCAAGGTGGGATGGGCGGGGATGAAGGGCGACGGGCGGGTGTCCCAAGCCCTGCAAGGCGCAGGACTTTAGGTAGGGGCATTGAGAGGAGCAGGGAATGACTGGATTCAGCGTCAGCCATCGTTGAGGGGCTATTCCTCTGCGGGTAGCCTTTGCAACCGTTCCTGCACCGCGTCGTCGAAAATCATGTAAAGCGCTTCAATATCTGCTGGCTTCAATTTTTTGGCAGTTTCGAGGCCAAGGATCAATGCAATCTCCAGCGTACCCTCACGTTCGATGTCCTCCCGTGTGCTCGCTGCATTGAGTGCACGCACCAGGTCGTTGATCGGTCCACGGACAGGCTTGGGTAGCTTCAACAGGTCCAGTCGTTCTTGCGGCATGCAGTTGGCGCTCCGGCACAGGGGGTGAGCGCTGATCGCGTGCGTGGGCGCGGTTGGCACTGGGAGGATGACAATATGGGATTGTACAGGTATGCCTTGATTGATGCTGCGATTGGCGTTGAGGTTATTACCAGGCTGGCGTAGGGGCCTTACTAAATACGGGTGCGTTTGGGGCAGATTGCAGGGTTCGCAGAGTAAATGCAGAGGCAAGCGCATGGTCCCGCCGGTCTCCTTGGTGCTGGTCGGCATTTTTGTAGGCCGTCGCCTTTGTGAAACGTAACAGCTAATTCGTATCGCATGGCAGTGGTTCAACTGGCGAAATAGTCGCATCAGGATTTATGGTTTTGCTGCCCGGAGTTATGGAGCTGTCAGAGGTTTTCCTGTGGGCTTTGGGGGGGAGCTGTATGCGGGGTAGGCATATTGGCACGTGCTACTGTTTCGGTTGGGCCGGGGGGATTTGAACCCCCGTCCCTGACCCACTCCATAAGGCGTGCAGCCGGAAGGCTGTCATTTTGCTGTCATTCTAGGTCGATAGCTCGCCAGCCCCTACGAAATCTCCAGGTGGGGATTCTGAGAGGCTCACATACTCAAGCCGCCACTGGTCCACTTTGCGCAGATCGGCCAATGTCATAACCGTATCCGCTACTGCCGCGCAGCGCTCCAGAATAATCGCACCACGATTTTCACCGGCCCCATAGGCATTGTGAAATAAATCGACCAACGCGGCAGCCGCGGCCTCCGCCGCCTCTCGAGCCGTTGGACCTCCGTCGTTTGCATCGTACAGAACGCTTATGGAGAGGAAGTAGGGGGTTTCTTCCCCTAATTCCTCTGTACGTTCTTCTCCGAGGTCAAAGAATACCCCGACCAAATGTTTCGCATGAGGCGTTACGATTTTTGTTATCTGTTTTTCAACGGGATTCTTTCCGACCAGCGTTCTGAGGCGTGTCTCAAACGAATTTGGGAAAGCAGGGCGGCCATAGCGTGCGGCTAACCATTGCTTGAAGGCTCTTTTCTGCTCGGAGTCTAGCGGTGACCCGGAGGCGCCTGTGGCACTCGCAATAAAGTCCTTTCGGGAGAGCGACCGTCTCCCTGAATGAGCTACCTCAATGTAAATCGGCCCATGATCCGTTGAAAACGTAAGATGAAGGCGCCGCGGGTTTCTAGCGTTCTCCAAGATGCCCTCTGGCTTATCTAGACCAATACCAATCAACACCTCAATGTCATTTTCGTGGTCGTTCGCCAGGTCACAGTCGTGTGTCGCCACGACAACCTTGATATTTTCCGCCGCATCTAAAGCCAAGCCCAGCTTGAGAACGTGATCCTCGCTAAGCATTTGCCCTTGCCGCCATTCGGTATCACGTCCAAGCATCTTTATTACCTACACTCGTTCGACGGCACCAGGAATGGACACATAGGTTTGCCACGAGTCAGAAGGCTTTGCCTTGGACTGCGGCAGACCGGACTTCGCATAATTTGTTTCCATTTTCCGCGCCTCAGTGATGAGAACAGAAATATGCTCTGAGCTATTGGTACCCAACCTCACTAGGTCAAGCAGGGAGCTTCCGTTAAACGCTTTCATTTTTACCAGGTTTCCGACTCGCTCGACCTGGGCGGACTTGAGCTCATCGGCGATGCGGCTTAGCGTCGCGAGTTTCGCCTGAGTTGCAGGCTCTGGCTCGGAGTCGCGGCTTATCCATTTGTAGATTGCCTGCCTAGAAACACCAAACACTGCCGAAAGATCCGCCATCGAGGGATTTAGGGTTTCTCGAATATTTTCGATGTGTGCCACCGGCGAGCGCACATCTATATGCTTATGCGGATCTTCTTTCGCGAGCGTAAAAGAAACCCGAGGCTTGACTGATTTCCACCAGCTATCGGCCGCCGTGATCGGATAGGCGCTGCCTGTGCCAGTAACCAAAAGACTCATCACCGCCACTACAAGCTTGCTCTTGCTGCCGCTGGCTGAGGGTGAAAGGTAAGTAGAAGTCGGGCTTGCGTACATATTTCCCCCTGATTTAGGCCCAAACGCGATTGGCATGATCTGTAACGGTAGCAGCAAAGACTTGTTTAATTGCGGCGTGTAGATTTTTCATCTGCATTTCGATCGCTTCGAAATCAATTGGCATTTGCCCCGAGACGGAATGGTCGGTATCGATAACAGCATGAGTTATTTCCGGAGTCACGAATTTCGGCATCATGACTAAACCATGTGGTAGGAGATCTGGTGGAAACCCCACTACCCCACGAGCCTTGTAGACACGGCTCAGCAGCATCCCAGTGGGAACCAGAGGGCCGCATTCTGTATGGAAAACCGATTCCATCATGGACTGTAATCGTGGTGCGTCAAAATCCAATCCGTGTAGGCCGGGTGTTAGGTATTGCTCAATGCTTTCGCCTTCTGATGGCTGAACCGCATCTAGGTAGCGAAGGCCCACGCGACTCAGATGCGCCAGACCTACGACTTCGTGCACGGCTTTGAGCCCCATCAGGAGCGTAGGAATAAATTCCTGGCTCGTTTCGTAATGCGTCGTATGAAACGATAGAGAATTCGCGTTTAGGATGAAGCCTGAGCTTCGGTCCTGCTTTGTAAGCAGCCAGAGCGACGTCTGCGTAACCTGCGGTTCAGCGAACGCTGCTCCAGCCTCAGGAATCTGCAGCTGCATCTGTTGCTGCGGCTCGAACAGCGTGAACCCAACGCGTCGAAGCTGGTCCTGGATATCGACTACATATTTATGCATCGCCGGCACAGGATTGAATTGCGCTTGCGCTATCGCGTAGTAGACCGGGGCATTGGATAATTTGTCCGGCACCGTTGTGCTCCTTCGAATCGGGCTGGTTTACGTCTTGGTTTACAGTTTACATCTAGGTTGTCGGCCTCACAACGCAATTCATTAGCTGAGTGTCGGCGGTTGCGAAAGCAATTTCAGCTTTCGAACCAGACGTCGAATGCTCATTTGGAAGCCATCGACCATACACTCTGGCGATCATCGTCCAATCCGTATGCCCCATCTGCTTCGCAACCCACATTGGGTGCTCGCCAGCGGATAGCATCATGGATGCGTAGGTATGCCTGGTTTGGTAAGGCCGCCGATACCGAACACCCGCCTTCTTCATCGCCGGTACCCACATTGTCTTTCTGATCGGCTGATCACCAGTCCACCGCTCCCCTGTGCGCGGGTTCTGGAAGATCTCGCGATCGGCGAGGAACGTGTGCTCCTTCTGAGCTTTCAGTGCCTCAAGGGCAGGGCGCAGCAGTTTGACGCTCCGGCGCCCTGCGGATGTCTTGGGTACTTCGGCGATACCGCCTGATGCCTGGGTCATTGCCTTGGTGATCATCACCTCGCCGCGGAGCCAATCCACGTCGCCCCAGTCCAGGGCCACCAGCTCGCTGGTGCGCAGTCCTGTCCACAGCGCGAACTGCACCAGGTTACGGGCCTGACCTTGGAGGACACCCAGAATTGCGGCTTGTTCTTCGGGCGCGAATGGGTCGACGTCGTCTTCCTTCGGGGGCGCCTCTTTACGGGAGTAGGTCCAGCCAGCCAGCGGATTGAGCTCTATCAGCTCCTCCTCGCACGCGTCGTTCAGCGCCGAGCGCAAGCAGCTCTGGATGTTGCTCAACGTCTTGTTACCCACCAGCAGGGTGTCCAACCAGTCGCGGACGATCTTGCGCTTGAGGTCGACCAGCATGTGGTCGCCAAGGGCAGGGAGCAGGCGGAGCTCGACGATCTTTCGGTAGCCGTCGAAGCTGCTGCTCGCGAGGTGTTTCTTCTTGGCTGCCAGCCACCTAGTCAGGAAACCGTTAACTGTCTCCCGGCTCGCCTCTGGCGCGAATTGCGCAGCCCTGGGCGAGCCGGGGAAGGTCACCGCATAGTCGAAGGTCCCGATCGATATCGCGTGCTCGATCGCCGCCTTGTGCTGCTCTGCCTTTTTCAGATTAGTGGGGGAGGGCTTGAGCGTGATGCGCTCGCGGCACCGGACGCCCCGATACATGAACGTGATTTCGATGCTCGTATCGGAGACCGCCCGAACTCCCCGCCCGCCTCTACCCATGATTCATATCCCTCTACGTCAATAATGGTCCGGCCATCCGGAGCCCTAACCCATATCTCTCCGAGCCGCCAGATGCCGTCACGGATCTTTGAGCGGATCGCGTCCTCTGTGTAGCCAGACTCGCTGGCGAACTTCCTGACGGTCACATAGCGCATGTGCTCACCTTATCTCGGTCTAAGCTGGTGTCTGTGCCTTGGTGTACCTAGCCTGTCGGGGGGCTTAGGTATGTGGTTTGCCAGTGATAGGCTTGCCAACAAATGGCTCCTGAGATGTCCATCTGCGCTGGTAGTAGTTTTATGAGAAAACGAGGCAACGAGTACGACGCATGGGTGAAGAGCGGAATGCATGGCGTCTCCTACCCCTCGATTGATCGTACCGGTGTTCAGATAGACGTTCGGATCCGGCTGAACGACATGAATTCGACCCAGGCTTTCATCGGCGTCTATCAGAGAAATGGGGGACTCATTTACGAAGAGTTTTTCCCAGTGATGCACACGATGTCGCTGTCCGTGGCTACCGTATGGGCGGTCCGTAGGGCGCAACTCGTTGCTTCGAATTGGATAATGTTTGGGCCCTTTTCTATTTCCTAGGCGGAATTTCGCTCCTCTATAACCACCGCAGGTCCTAAATTCCGAAAAAAGGCCCGAAAACACTGAATTTCGAGGTGCCTTCCGTTGACTTTCATCCGGGTCGCACTGATCCTTCGCGGATTGCTCCGTGGTTCCTTTTTCTCCTGTTAGAGAGGCTTCAACATGCGCCGTCGCGGCCCCAAGTTTTGGACATGGGCTGATTGCCAACTGCACTACAGGGAGCATGAAGAGCGGCTCTCCGACGGGGCCTTGATTGACGTTCAAGTTCGGCTTTCTCGAGACGCTGTCACTCAGCTCTTCATCGGCGTATATGCAAGCGATGGAAGATGCTGCTTTGAAGAATTCTATCCAGCCCGGCTGAATGAGAGCATGACCGTGGCCCTCGCGTGGGGTGTAGAGCAGGCCAGAATTGCGGCGAGTAGGGAGAAGACGCAGCAGGGGAGGAGTACCAGTCGAGCACGAGCTCTTCGGCAGCCCCACTCGCGCTGAAAGCGGCTTTGGCTGATCGTAGCGATCTGGGAGCTGATAGGCGTTGTTCATGGCTAAGCCTCCAGGCTGCAGACGATTACCGCCGGCTGATTGAAGTGGTCGGCCAGCACCCGGCGCCCGTCGATGCCGCACTCGGCAGCCATGGCCATGACTTCGCCAAAAGTGCTCTCACGGCGCTGGAGCAGCTGCCACAACGCGATCAGGCGCTGTCCGAGGGATGAGTTGTTCATGGCCGCACCTTGGCTTCTGCCGCCATACGGCTGTAGTGCTCGAGCGGGGTTGTGTTCTGCAGCTCAGCCTGACGGCGCTGGTGGATTTCTTCGCGGTCGACCACCACGTGAGCCGGCGCCTCAATGCCCAGGCGGACCTGCCCATGGTTGACGCCGATTACGGTCACGACGATGTTGTTGGCGATCACGAGGGATTCGCCGGCTTTACGGGTGAGGATCAGCATTGTGGTTTCCTTTCTCTAGGCCGAACGAATCCCGGCCGCGTTGTTGGCTTTCGCAAAAATCAGTTGGGTTTGGTGGTTACATCACCGGACTGCGCCCGCGCACCGGCGCACGCCACTTCTTACGCCACGAACACGCCCTGATGGTCGTCGCTGTCTTCATGGTGCTGGGGCCCTGGGGTTGGCGCACCGCCGGCAAAGGCAATGATGCCTCGCTGGAATGCTGCTGCAACCAGAGCAGCACGCTTCACTACACCCAGCTTTACGCCAGCGGCCAGGATGCGCTTGTCGACGCCGTCCTTGCTGATGCCCAGATCGCGGGAGGCTTCCTTGGAGCTCATGCCGCACGCGACGGCCATGACGCACTCCAGCTCACGCTGGGACAGCCCGGCGCCGATCCGGCCGACGATACCGTTCGAGGTGATGGTGGGGTGGGTCATGGCGTATTGCTCCGTGCTGGTTTCGATGGAGTAAATATAGGCTTGCCTTTATTGCGCTGTCAACAGTTATACCTTTATTTTGTGATATCTCTTTTACTGGCGGTTACAGAGGCGTTAGGCTTGCTTTTACTGTACGGATATACAGCAGAAGGAAAGCAGTATGGTTAAGGCACTGAAGAAACCGGCAGAACGGATTGAGGTGAGCGGGGTTGAGCGGCTACGGCTCAGGGTGTCGAACATGATTAATCACCCGATCGCCCAGGAACGGAAAAGCATAAAGATTCACCGCCTGGATTCAGACGGCGACCGCGAGTGGGAGGAGGTGATGGGGGCATTGTCGGAAGTCGATGGGATCGACATTACATTCAACGATGAGGACGAATCGGTCACGCTGAGCTGGGACGCGCCGTCAGACGACGGTAAGCGTCCAGCCCAGCCACCTATGATTCCCCTCCGCCTCTCGCCACGCTGTGCCCTTCCACGAAGGAGCACACATGAAACCACCCGCCGGACTCACCGCACGGCGCGCATTCTGGGCCGAACATGTCCAGGCATGGCGCAACAGCGGCATGACCCAAGTTGCCTACTGCGAGCGGCACAAGATCAACACCAAATCATTTGGCTATTGGTTTCGAAGTCGCGAGCTGGAAAACGAGACCCTGACGATAGTGCCCATCGCCGTACGTGAAGTTGCCACGGCAAGCGAGCTGAAGCTAAGACATCCAAGCGGCTGGGAGCTGATATTGCCGTGCACGATAGATCCGGCGTGGCTGGCCCATCTGCTCCAGGAGATGCGCTGATGCTATTGCCTGCACAGGTCTGGCTGATTCTTGAACCGATGGACATGCGCCTTGGCATCGATGGTCTTTCGTCGCGCGTCCAACACGCGCTGGGAAGATCGCCGTGCGACGGCACCGCTTATGCTTTTCGTAATCGCCGAGGCAACCGCCTCAAGCTTCTTCAATGGGACGGCACCGGTGTCTGGCTTAGCCAGCGCCGTCTGCATGAAGGCACTTTTGTATGGCCTGTCCCTGGCGAAACAGTCTTCACATTGACCCAGGCGCAATGGCAGTGGCTGATCACTGGCGTTGACTGGCAACGATTGGAAGCTCGTCCGATGAGTGACTGGAGAGTGTAGAGAAATACTCTTTCATATCGTTCGCAGATAACGATAGTGTGGATTTTTTCAGTAAAATCCACGGATGCCAGTCGCCGATGAAATCGCCGCCCTCAATCTTGATCCCGCCCTGCGGGAGAGGATCATGGCCGCGCTTTCACAGCAGGTCGATGTCGATAAGCTACGTGCCCAGGCTCAACATGACGCGTTGAAAATCCAGGCATTGACCCTCGAACTTGCTCATTACAAGCGTATTCGGTTCGGCGTCAGAAACGAGGCGTTGTCGCCCGAGCAGCGAGACTTATTTCAAGAAACCGCCGATGCCGACTGCGCCGCCATTGAAGTAGAAGTCGAGGCACTCGTGCCTCAACAGCGAGCGCAGCGCTCTCGCGCCGGCCGTCAACCACTGCCGGAACATCTGCCACGTATTGAACATCGCCACAAGCCCGAGGCCTGCCGTTGCCCTGAATGCGGTGGTGAATGGGTAAAAGTGGGCGAAGACATCACCGAGCAACTGGATGTCGAGCCTGCCAAGTTCTTCGTGCATCGCCATATCCGTAGCAAATACGCCTGCCGACCCTGCGAACGTATTGTTTCAGCACAAGTGCCTCCCGCCATCATCGACGGCGGCCTGGCGGCTCCGGGACTGATTACCTGGGTGTTGATCAGCAAGTACCTCGATCATCTCCCGTTGTATCGCCTTGAACAGATCGCCCAGCGTGCGGGCGTCACACTGGCACGATCAACCTTGGCCGACTGGGTTGGCCGCTATGGATTTGCGCTGCAACCGCTGGCGGATCGATTGGCCGAGTTGTTGCGCCAACGCCTGATCCTGCATGCTGACGAAACACCGGTACAGCAACTTGACCCTGGCAAAGGCAAAACCAAGCGAGCCTATTTGTGGGTTTATCGCAGTAACGACCTGGATCCCGGGCCGGGGATTACCGTATTTGATTACCAGACCGGGCGCAGCGGTGCGCATGCACGCGCTTTTCTGGATGACTGGAAAGGTCATTTGGTCGTTGACGATTATGCGGGCTACAAAGCGCTATTTACTCAGGGCGTTACCGAAGTGGGTTGTATGGCACATGCACGGCGCAAGTTTTTTGAATTGCATGCGGCCAATCAAAGCGCGGTGGCTGCCGAGGCTTTACTACGGATCGCTCAATTGTACGAAATCGAATCACGGGGAAAAATGTTGACCTGTGATGCACGCAAACATCTGCGCACCAGCGAGGCGCTGGCCAAGCTGCAAGACATGCATGAGTGGATGCTATCGACCCGCCAAGGGGTAGCGAACGGCAGCAGCTTGGCCAAGGCGATGGACTACAGCCTCAAGCGCTGGGTGGCGTTGTCACGCTATGCCCGCAGCGGTGATTTACCTATCGATAACAACGCAGTTGAAAATGTGATCAGGCCTATAGCGGTGGGTAAGAAGAACTGGTTGTTTACTGGCTCTGAGCGAGCGGGATGCCGCGCAGCTGCGATCCAGAGCTTGCTGGCGACGGCGAAACTTAATGGGCTTGCCCCGTCGGCATGGCTGCGCGATACGTTGGAAAAGCTCCCGACATGGCCCAACAGCAGGATTGATGAGTTGTTGCCGTTGCGATGAGCGGCTGTTTGCAAGGAGGCTGGGCTGGACGCTTACAGACGACGATCCGCGTGCCGAGATGCACGAGGAGTTCAATGCGCTGGATGAGCCAGCGCCTTTCTGACATGCACAAAAAAGCCCGCTCAGTGGCGGCCTGGCTCATCGCGTAGGGATTTCATTGGCTAGGTATTCTTTCTGCTTTCAGTGCTTTGCCAAGCGCCGTAGTTGCCAACCTGGGGATTCCACGCGCACTTGGACACCCATTCCACGAACACTTGGACACCGATTCCACGCTGACTTGGACACTCACTCCACGGCCACTTGGACACTGATTCCACGAGTACTTGGACAGTGATTTTCTACTGACCCACTCAAATCTCAGGCAGACAGCAACGCAGGTTTATTCACTACCATCGACCTCTTTTCTCGCAGCGAAGAGGTCGTCGTGGAGCGTATATCCATGCGTAAAATCCGAGAGGTACTACGCCTAAAGTTCGACGCCGGCCTGTCCGTGCGCAAGATCGCCGCCAGCCTGCGCATCAGTAGCGGCAGTGCGGGCAACTACTTGCACCGCTTCAACGCCTGCGGACTGAGTTGGCCGACATCGTTGTCGGACGCCGAGTTGGAACGACGCTTGTTCCCGCCAACCCCAACAGTTCCAAGCGACCAAAGGCCGATGCCTGATTGGGCATGGGTACACGCCGAGTTGCGCCGCCCCGGCGTCACTCTGGCCTTGCTCTGGCAGGAATATCGACTCACGCACCCGCAAGGCTTCCAGTACAGCTGGTTCTGCGAGCACTACCGCCTCTGGGCCGCCAAGGTCGATGTGGTGATGCGCCAGGAACACCGTGCAGGCGAAAAGCTGTTCGTCGATTACGCCGGGCAGACCGTGCCGGTCATTGATCGGCGAACCGGCGAGATCCGCCAGGCGCAGATCTTCGTCGCCGTTCTCGGCGCGTCCAGCTACACCTTCGCCGAGCCACCTGGTCGCAGAAACTGCCCGACTGGCTGGGCTCGCACGTGCGCTGCTTCGCTTTTCTCGGGGGTACATCGCAGATCCTGGTGCCGGACAACCTACGCAGTGGCGTGACCAAAGCTCATCGCTACGAACCCGACATCAACCCCAGCTACCGCGACCTGGCCGAGCATTACGGCGTAGCCGTATTACCCGCTCGCTCGCGCAAGCCAAGGGACAAAGCCAAGGTCGAAGTCGGCGTCCAAGTCGTCGAGCGCTGGATCCTGGCGGTGCTGCGCAACCGCCAGTTTTTTTCGCTCGGTGAACTCAATGCCGCCATCGCACTGCTGCTGGATCGCCTCAATCACAAGCCCTTCAAAAAGCTGCCCGGCTCACGCCGATCAGCCTTCGAGGCCCTCGACCAGCCGGCGCTGCAAGGGCTGCCGGAACACCCGTACGTCTATGCCGAATGGAAAAAAGTGCGCGTCCATATCGACTACCACGTCGAGGTCGATGGCCACTTCTACTCGGTGCCATACCAACTGGTGAAGCACCAACTCGAAGTACGGCTCACGGCTCAGACGGTCGAGTGTTTCCACGCCAACCAACGCGTGGCCAGCCATCTGCGCTCGCTGCACAAGGGCCGGCACACCACCCAAACCGAGCACATGCCCAAGAGCCACCGCGAGCACGCCGAATGGACTCCACAACGGTTGATCCGCTGGGCAGAGCAGACCGGGCCTAACACCGCTGGCGTCATCGCCTACATCCTCGAACGCCGAATCCACCCACAGCACGGCTTCCGCGCCTGCCTGGGCATCCTGCGCCTGAGCAAACAGCACGGCGAAGCGCGGCTGGAAGCCGCGTGCCAGCGAGCGCTGGCACTGGGCGCATGCAGCTACAAAAGCCTGGAATCGATCCTGCGCCAAAAGCTGGAGCGCCTGCCGCTGGCCCAGCAAAACCTGCCACTACTGCCCGACGAGCACATCAACCTACGTGGCCCGGGCTACTACCACTGACCTGAAAAAGGAGCTTCGAAATGCTACCGAATCCAACGCTCGACAAGCTACAAACCCTGCGCCTGCACGGCATGATCAAGTCGCTGGGCGAGCAACACGCAACGCCCGATATCAATGATCTGAGCTTCGACGAACGCTTCGGTCTGATGGTCGATCGCGAGCTGACCGAGCGCGAAGACGCCCGCCTGACCACTCGCCTCAAAGCCGCGCGACTGCGCCACAACGCCTGCCTGGAAGACATCGACTACCGCAGCCCACGTGGCCTGGACAAGGCCTTGATCCTGCAACTGGGCAGCGGCCAGTGGCTGCGCGATGGCCTGAACCTGATCATCGGCGGGCCAACTGGCGTAGGCAAAACCTGGCTCGCCTGCGCGCTGGCCCACAAGGCCTGCCGCGACGGCTACAGCGTCCGTTACCTGCGCCTGCCGCGCTTGATGGAGGAACTGGGCCTGGCCCATGGCGACGGCCGCTTCGCCAAACTGATGGCTGGCTACGCCAAGACTGACCTGCTGATCTTGGACGACTGGGGCCTGGCACCGTTTACCGCCGCGCAACGGCGCGACATGCTTGAACTGCTGGACGACCGCTACGGCAACCGCTCGACACTGGTTACCAGCCAGATGCCGGTGGACAAATGGCATGCGCTGATCGGCGATCCGACGTTGGGCGATGCGATCCTCGACCGTCTGGTGCACAACGCTTATCGAATCGAACTGAAGGGCGAATCGATGCGCAGGCGCGCAACGAAATTGACGGCGGCAGGGACTTCAGACTAACAATGCAAACCTGCGTCGCTGCGCTCCGACTGCCTGGCCAAGTGGATGTGGATCAGATGTCCAAGTAAGCGTGGAACGAGTGTCCAAATGATCGTGGGCTGAGTGTCCAAGTGTCATGGAATCCGCAGCCAACCCCTCCAGGGTCGCTGCTTGGGCGCTCGTAATGTACGAGCTGAGGCGCATTGAGACAATCATAGAATTTAGGCGCCAGTAATCGCGGCGGAATAAATGCGGAGCACTGCTTATGTGCAGTAACTCATATCGGACGAAACGCAAGAACCTGAGTTTGAGGTGACGCTCTGAATCGGTGAGCATGGCGTTCCCCTTGATGAGGATCAAGAGTGCGCGCATTGGGTGGACATGGGAAGGTTTAACTGAAAAGCCCGCTCAGTGGCGAGGACTGCGATTTGATCAGGCGGTGGCTTTATTCGAGCTATCCTACCCCGCAGCATACCCTGTCAATTCTCTGGGCCAGGAGGCTCATCGAATGCGCAACTTTCTTCCGCCAGGTAGCGACAAAACGGCGTGGCTAATACTTGTTGGCCTTGTGGTCTGCATTGTAATTGCGGGCGTGAGCTGGAAAGCTTTGACAGCACTTGCCTGGGAGTAGTAACAAAAAGCCCGCCAGTGTCGGGGAGGATATTGGCGGGCTAGGTGCGTGACCGGCGTGGACTGCACCCAAGATCATGATAGGCCATTGGATGGGGGTACACAAAAAAACCGCTCAGTGGCGGGCTACGGTGTCAGGCGGGGATGGCGGAAACGAAAAGCCCGGCGCTAGGGTGGGCCGAGCTGCTTGTTGTGGCTTGCCAAGAGCATTGACTGAGTAGGAAGCAATCGCCAGCAGGGCAACCGAAACAGGTAAAGCTTTGGCTTTCACTTTCGTGTTCAGATATGCCTCGAATTTACCCGCCTTCAGCCGCTCCGCCTGGCCTAGGCAATAACCCCACAGAGAATCTGCTGCAAAGCGCCCTGATCAGGGTCTCCCGGAGCCGTGGATTATTGTGGTTCGAGGCAATGATTCGCCTGGCATCATGCGCCAGGTAGCTCAGCTCATTGCGTTGCTGCTGCGCATTACGGTCTTTCATCTGCATCCGTCACTCCCTTGTGATTTTCCGATCCTTGATCTCTTCGACGTATCCGCCAATCCGATCAACGAGGTAATGCAATTTTGCGATCCTCGCCATTGCACCTGAAAACTCATCCGGCCCGGCAACGGTAGCTTGCCGAAACAATTCGCCAGCATAATCCTCAAGGTGCTGTAACGCTGCCTCCAGATCGTGGCGCAGCTCACGGTTAGCTCTTTTCATTGGCATCTGGAGGTTTCCTTTTGCTGAAGCGTTCAATCGCGCCGGATTCTACCTCGTCCGCATACCCCGACAGCCGATCCTCACCATCTTGGCATACCTGGCACATCCTCTGCACGGCCTGGGCATCCGCCTCGTTGCCGGCCAGGCTCAGCCGCTCAGCGATTCGCATCAGCTCGACCGCCGACCACTTGAGGTCCGAAGCGATGCCCTTGAGGTCGCGGCGTAGATCTTGGTTGGGCTTGGTGAGAGACATTTTTCAAGCCTTCCTACCATTCCAGATGTAGAGAACCTTCGCGTGAATTGTCACATCGTCGATCCGGGCCGTCTGGTTCTCATAATGCTTATTGTCCGAGATCAGGCGATAGTTTTCTTCATCGAGGCGCATCACCCGTTTGATGTAGAGCTCTTGGTGCCAGGTCATGACGTAGATTCCCTCGCCAATAAAATCCTTCACTCCTCGATCAACGATCACCAAATCCTTGTCATTGATCGTGCCTTCCATCGACTGCCCCCAACCGTTGATCATCGCTAGGGCTGAGGCTGAGGTGTAGGTAACGCCCTTCTCGCGTAGCAATTCCTCGCGCACTACCAGATTGCGAACGACCTCGGTGTAATCAGGTGGCACTTGCCCATCCCCCATGGCAGCGCGAATGTCGTACTGGGGGATGACTATTTCTTCGTTGCGCGGGTGTAATGAGCTGTATTCGGAGGGAAGAAAGTCGGTTTGAGACTCATCGGCCGCGGCCAGTAAGCGGGCGCGTGTTTCTTCAGCGATTCCTTTACCACTTTTCGCAAGCATCTCCTTTACCAAATCCGCAGCTGACGCACCTGGCGTCACCTTACCTGCCTGCGATTCAGTAACTGCTGGGTTGCCAACCGAATCAACAGGGCCGACCCCTTCCGCAAGCCATACCGGGCTCACTCCGCAGATTTGCGCTATTTTTACAAGATAACCACTTGTCCGGGACAGTCCCCTTTCGATTTCGGAAACAGACGCCTGCTTGATGCCGGCGCGTTCCGCAAGCTCAACCTGGGTGAGGTTGGCCATTTTACGGGCATGTTTGAGGCGATCTTTAAGTTCCATAGCTGCTCAATCTAATGGGATACCTTTTTTCTTGCAAAAAGGTATCCCTTTAAAATATATTAAAGGTATACCTCTAAATGGTTTAGGCAGATGACCAGTATTTTTAACGACCTCGTGGCCTTTTTCGGTGGGCAAGTCGCTACCGCAAAAGCTCTCGGTGTAACGCAAGGCACCGTTAGTGGATGGATTCGAGGACTCCACGGATGTTCGGCAGATGTTGCTCTGGTGGCGCAGAACAAAACCGGTGGCCATTTCACCGCTGCGCAACTGCGTCCATCGTTAGCAAAGTCGCTGCCGACCATGGAGCAAAATTTACTCGCAAAAGCTGCTACTCAGCAGCCCCATGAATCTGCTGTGAATCCATCCAGTACGAAGCAGGTATCTCTATGACCGCCTGCCAATCCTTATTTTTGCTGTCCGGCTGACTTTATTCCAGGCAACAAAAAGCCCGCTCGTAGGCGGGCCTTTTAACCACTCCCTTGCCGGGGAGCTTATCAAATCTTCGTTCTATAGGAGGACGAATTAATGCACCCGAAAAATACCACTGCTCCTCCAAGAGCACAAGAGTCCTCGGACATTCAAGTCGAGGCAGACATGCCGCTCGGCCTCATTTGGTTCACCGTCGATCAGGTCCTGCCAAACATTAGGATTCAAGGCATGCCCATTCTCGACAAGAATTTGGCGCTCGAACTTCGGCCTGCAATCGCATCTGCGGTACCCGACGTCAGGGTGATTGTCCAGACCTGCGCGGGCGATGCCGAGGACTTCGAGATCGTAACCCCGCGCGCTGCGCGCAACCGGGACCTCATTATCTCGTGCCGATCCGCAGATCGTCCGGGCCACGAATACTTGGCCCGCCTCGGCCAATTCGGCCGGTACGACCCGCGCCAGTCGGCGCCACAAAACGAAGAGGTGCCATTTCGTGGCGCGCAACTGGAGAACGGGCAATGAACACATATCCATCCGTTCTGGAAATCGAAGGCGAACTGCTCGCCGAGGTCAATCTTACCGCCGAGCAAATGGCCAAGATGAACCATGCGCGCGCGGTGTTCCGCGAGCTGCACTCGATCCTGATGTTCCAGATCATCCCGTCGCTCGATGGCGGTTGGACCAATCCGCTCGCCTCGCAGATCGAGTGCCGCCTCGAAGCGATCAGCTTTGACAGCTGCAATTTTCTTTGGAAAAAGCGTCATGTCGGTGCCGCGCACGACGCGGTGAATGTTGGGGGTGTCCAGTGAACCTGATCACCATCCACAACACCACCATGCCAGTCGTCGAGTACCGCGGCCAGCGTGTCGTGACCTTGGCGATGATCGACCAGGTGCATGAGAGGCCAGAAGGGACTGCGCGCCGCAACTTCAATGAACACCGAGATCGCTTTGTTGAGGGCCGCGACTGCTTCGAAGTGACTGCGGACGATATTCGTACGCAGTCGATTGCCCAAGCATTCGCGCCTCGCACCGCGAAAGGGGTCTTGCTGACTGAGCGCGGCTACATGCTGCTCACCAAGCCGTTCAACGACGATCTCGCGTGGGATGTTCAGTCTCGACTGGTTGACGAGTACTTCCGAACCGCATCGCCCCCCGCACTTCCCGGCGACTACATCACCGCTCTTGAGCACCTGCTGGCCACCAAACGCTCCGAGCAACTCGCGATTGAACAGCGAGACCACGCGGTAGCGACCAAGGCAGAGATCGGCACTAGGCGCGAAGCCACTGCCATGGCCACTGCTTCCGCAGCAGTGCGGCAAGTCCGCACTCTTCAGGCCGAACTTGGCCGTGGCTGTCTCCAGGCGACCGTCTCCGCCGTTGAGAAGGCCGCCAAGCGCAAGTTCGGCAAGCAGGGGTTTCGCCCGCTTAAAAATTGGTGCGCTTTACACGGCGTCGCCGCGCCGAAGGTTCTCGACTCTCGTTATGGCTGGGTTCGCTCCTGGCCCGCTGCCGCCTGGGAGGCCGTTTACCAAATTGATCTGGCTGACCTGTTCGGCGCCGATGGAGATTCGCAATGCTGAAAATGACTGTTGAAAAAGCTCAGAAGATCGCCGACATCGCAGCCAAGCCGGGCTGCAGCGCCAGCACCCACTTCATCCTCATCCAGCACGTGACCCGCAACCTGTTGCGCCACCGCAAGGAGATTTTTTCTGAGCGTCGAGCGTTCCACCGCCAGGCGGCGAAGCTCAAGCCATACCTGCCATTCGCCAGAAAGGCGATCGATGAGCTCAACGCGCGGGGCGACGGCCATCGCGCTCAAGAGTTGGAAGGTAACGACCATGTCCTAACGGGTATCGGCCATATGCTAATGCGCGATCGCGAAGGGGCCTATGAGGCACTGGGGTTCGAAAAACTCTGTGACCTGCTCAGCATCAACCCGGTCCACCGGGCTGAGGCTAGGCTCCGCCAAGAAGAGCGCAGCCTGGCAGGGCTGATCTACGTCTCTCGCCTCGAGAACAGCGTGAGCCCGCGGCTCGACAACTGGGGCGATGGTGGACCGCTGTTCGAAGCCTGCTTCGCCACCTTGGTGGAGTGGTTGAAGACCGCGCCCAAAGAAGATCTCCCGGACCTCTTCGGCCCCGGGTCGCCGTTCGACGGCGTGCGGCTGGTTGAAGTCAAAGCGGAGACCCTGCAATGAGCCTGGAATCAGTAGTTTGGGCGCTGGCGCAGACCAGTCTTGAGCCTATCGATAAGTTCGTCTTGATGTGCATGTGTGACAGTGCGCAGGAAAACCAGGCGACGATCGCCGACGCCAGCATCGCTCGCTATACCAACTTGTCCGAAGATGAAGTGCTTCTGGCTGTCGAACGGCTGGTACGTCGAGGGCTTATCCGGCGACATGCCGTTGGACAGTACTTCCTCGCCATTCCGGTAGATCCGCCGTTGAAGCGGACATATCGCAAGAAAGTGATCAACTCGCGCATGCGTCTCGCGGTATTCGAGCGAGACGGCTACGCCTGCCTCCGCTGCAAAAGCCAGAAGGACCTCAGAGCAGATCACGTTTTTCCTGAAAGCTATGGGGGAGAAACTTCGCTGGGGAATCTCCAAACTCTTTGCGCCTTGTGCAACAGCTGGAAGGGCACCAAGACGATTGATTTCCGTAAGGTGCCGGAGGTATCCGCATGAGCATCATCCGCGCCCCTCGCCCTGAGGGGAATTTCTACCTGTTGAACAAGGCGATCAGCGAAGACCGGCGCCTGAGCTGGGCTGCTCGGGGTGTTCTCGTGTTCCTGCTGGGCAAGCCTGACCACTGGCGTGTGTCGCCTGCGCATCTTCGTGGGGAGACCGCGACATCAGTCAAGCCGACCGGCCGCGATGGCATCTACGGTCTCTTGGACGAGCTGATCAAGGCGGGCTATGTCCGCCGTGAACAACCGCGCACAGAGGCCGGTGTGCTAGGGGAAGTCACTTACATGGTGTCCGAAACACCGCTTCCGGATTCACCGTATCCGGCTGGACCGCATACGGCTCAACCGCATCCGGCAAATCCGACACTAGTAAGTATTGAAGGTAAGCAAGGACTGAGTGAAGCAGCAAGCACTGAAAACCCTTCGGGCAAACCGGACCCAATGGAAGGCTTTGAAATGTTCTGGAAGCTTTACCCGAACGGGAAGGGCAAGCAGGAAGCAGCAACAGCATGGAAGCGCCTCAAGCCTGACGCCGATCTTCGCCAAACGTTGATGACTGCCCTTGGGCAACATTCCGTCTCCCGCGACTGGACCAAGGACGATGGGCAATACGTCCCCATGGCTTCGACCTGGCTCAACAAGAAACGCTACCTGGATGACCTGAAGCCGGCACGAGCTGGCACTGGTAACTCCCGCCACACCGGCCTGGACAAGATCGACCACACCGCCGGCCTTGAGACGGACGAGCACGGCAATTACCGAATCGGGGAGGCAGCGCAATGACCACACGACCACGCTTCACAATCGAAACCCGCGCTGGCCAGTGTACCGAGCACGGTCAGTACCCTAACGCGCTGGTGGAACAGTTCGGCGCCGATCCGGTCTGGTATGGCTGCCCCCGTTGTCACTTTGACCGCCGCCACGCCGCTGACCTCACTGTCCGCGCTGGCGGTGCTCTGGAGCACACCAAGCGTCAACTGAACAACCAACTACTCGATGCTGCCATTCCGCTGCGCTTCCAGCAGGCCACGCTAGAGAACTGGGTTGCCGGGAATGACCAAGCCAAGGTGCGCGTCTGGAACGTCGTCTGCGGCTTCGTAGAGGCCTTCGCTGAAAACTTCGAAGTGGGTCGCTGTGTGATGCTACTGGGCAAGGTCGGAACCGGCAAAACCCATTTGGCCACCGCGATGCTTCAGCAGAGCCTTCGGTACTTCGGTACCCAGGGGATGCGCGGCCTGTACACAACGGCCGGCGGAATTATCCGCTCAGTGAAGTCCACGTTTGGCGCTCAGGGCAAAACAGAGGCGCAGGTCTACGCCGGGATGATCGCCCCGCACCTACTGGTGATTGATGAGGTAGGCCTGCAGAACGGTACGGACTTCGAGCGCCAGGTGCTTTTCGAGGTCATCAACGGCCGATACGAGCAGACCAAGCCGACCATCGTGGTCTCGAACCTGTCGGTTCCTCAACTGCGCGAGTGCCTGGGTGACCGGGCCGTCGACCGGCTTCGCGACCGTGGTGGACTGGTTGAGGTATTCGGCTGGGCATCGGCGCGGGGTGCAGCATGAGAGAGCTCTTTTCGATTGAGGCTGAGCACGCGTTGCTGGGCGCTTTGATGCTGAACGCCACCCTGTTCGACGACATCACCAGCAAAGTGAACAGCCGGGATTTCAGCGACTTGGAAAACGCGGCGCTGTACGAAGCCATCCTCGAAACGCACGCCTCTGGCCAGCCCATTGATCCGGTGACTGTGGGTATCGAGCGGCCTACGCTGCCCAGTGGCAACCGGACGATCGCCTACGCCGGCGAGATCGCGGCGAATACGCCCAGCATTGCGAACTGGAAGGCTTATCGCCGCACCGTGCTTGAACGGTCGGCGCTGCGCAAGGTGATCGAAGTAGCGGAAGTGATCCGCGACAGCGCGAGCGAGGATAAGCCGGTCTCCGAGATTATTGCCATGGCCCAGCAGGCCACCGCCGACTTGCGCAATCTCGATGACGATGCCCCGCGGTATCGCCGTCTCGATGAATTCATGGGTGATGCAAGCCAGGCCATCGACGACAAGGCCAACGGCCGGGCGCCTACCTGGCCCGACACCGGGCTCAAGGATTTGGACGAGCTGGTCCAAGGAATCAGGCCGAAGAAAGTCACGGTCATCGCGGGGTTGCCAGGTAGCGGCAAGACCACGCTGGGCCTGCAAATCGCACAGCACAATGCGATTCGGACGCACAAACCGTGGCTGATCTTTTCCATCGAGATGCCCGGGGAGGAACTGGGCGTCCGAGCCATAGCTTCGCTTGGAGGCATCGACCTGCGGCGCTTGGATAATCCGGAGCGGATGAAGACCGAGGACTGGGCGAATATGGTCAACGCAGTTGCGCAAGCGGTTGGTGCGCCGCTGTTCATCTGTGAAGACGCAGTGCAAACCCCGGCGTCCATCCGTGCTACCGCCCGCCAGTGCGAGCGCGAGCACGGGCTGGCTGGGATCATGGTCGACTACCTCGGACTGATCAAAGCGGAGCAAAAGGGACGGACGCGAAGCGAGGAGGTCGGCACCATCAGCAAGGCGCTACTGCGTCTGGCCAAGGAGATGAACATCCCGGTGATCGAGCTGGCCCAGTTGAACCGGGACTCCACGAAGCGCGTCGGCAAGAAGCCGCAATCCAGCGACTTGCGCGACTCTGGAGAGATCGAGGCCGATGCCTCCTGCATTCTGATGGTTCATCGGGACATGGACACCGAGGAAGGCCAGAACGGTGTCACCGAAATCCTGATGACTAAGTGTCGTCACGCGAAGGTCGGCAGTTGCGTGCTCCAGCAGCAGGGCGAGTACGGCCGGTTCGTCAACTTCATCGGCAACCCTTACCCGTCAGACGAAGAGGTCGAGATGGGTCGAGTGGTCAAGTTCACGAGCCGGAAGGGGAGAAGAGACTATGAGTAAGGTGACCGTGATGGCATCCCGCAAAATGCTGGCGGACTTCAGCCCGGCTATTTACCGCAACGTCATGTCGGCGATCGTCCGGGTGTTGGCGGCCGACAGCATCGACAACTCAACCAAGCAGAGCTGGCAGAAGCTGATCGACTCAGGGGCCAGTTCGGGAGGCTTCAGGGCGCTTCTGTCTGCCCGCGACCAATTCGATTACGACTGCTGCCTTCACGCGCTGTTGCACCGCGAGTTGAGCCCGGCGCACTGGGATGTGCTGGTGGGCCGATACTCGACCAGCAAGGGCAATCGGGTGGGTGCGATATCCCGGACAATCCCGCGCATCACCTCGCCAGCCCCGGCGCTGTTCATCTACAAGGCGACCACCGTGTGGTTCATTCCCAAGATGAAGGGCAAGCAAGGCAAGCGCTCGACTGATGTGGCTGTCCTTCCCGACGAGTTCTACGACATCAACACCTGGGACACGGAAGCGCGTCCAGATTCGACCAGGGGCCGCTGGCGGCTTGGAATCCATAAATGCTTGGCCGCAATGGAGGAGGCAGCAGTGGTCCATGTGACGGAGCTGCTGGACAGGGAGCAGTTATTGGACGGGACTTGATAGATAGGGCAGTAGTAAACCGTCTCTGCATGCGGCCCATCCAGCCGCATGGAAATAAAGAGAACATAAGCATCGTTTCACGGTCACTCGAAGGGCGAGGGGTTTTTCATGCTACCGAAGCTTTTGAGGGACATACCATGCTGAATATCGTCTCAATCTCTCTTGCTGATGCGAAGCGGGTAATTGGAGCCGCAGAATCCAAAGCATCGTCCATTGGATCGCCAAGCAATATTGCGGTGGTAGACGCGGGCGGGAATCTGGTAGCTCACGTCCGGATGGACGGGGCTCAGTTAGCAAGTATTACCCATTCGATCAATAAGGCCTTCACGAGTCTTGCTTGCAAAACGGCGACTGGTGATCTCGCGTCTGACGCAAAGCCGGGCGGGCAATTTTACGGAATTTCCAATTCGGTCGATGGGCGGATCATCACTTTCGCAGGCGGCATTCCATTAATCGATGGAGACGCTTACGTTGGCGCGGTTGGCGTCAGTGGAGGAACGGGGGAGCAGGATCAGGCCGTGGCGGAAGCCGCAGTTGCCGCGCTCTAACCTTGAAAATCTCATTTATTTAGGAAAAACTCATGACAGTTCTCGTAACAGGAGCAGGCACTGGATTTGGCTACGAAGTGGCTTTGAGGCTCGCTGCCAAGGGCATTGACGTCATTGCGGGAGTGGAGATCGTTGCGCAGGTACACGGCTTGGAACAGGAGGCCCGCCGACGTGGCGTGAGTCTTCAGATCGAAAAACTGGACGTCACTGACGACGGCGACCGTCGCAAGGCCGCGGAGTGGGACGTGGACGTACTTCTGAACAATGCGGGAATCTCTGAGGGCGGAGCGACGGTGGATATTCCTGCCGAAAACCTTCGCCGCCAGTATGAGGTCAATGTGATTGGCCCTTTGATGCTGACTCAGCTTGTCGTCAAAAAAATGGTCAAAAAGCAACGTGGCAAAGTCGTTTTTATGTCCTCAGTGGCTGGCTTGACCACAGATCCGTTTGCAGGAGCTTATGCATCCTCTAAGCATGCAATCGAGGCGATCGCTGATGCGATGAGCCAGGAACTTAAAGAGTTCGGAATTGAAGTCGCAACCGTCAATCCCGGCCCATTCCTCACAGGATTCAATGACCGGATGTTCGAAAGCTGGAAAAGCTGGACGGATGACGTTTCAAGCCGCCTCTTCGATTATAGTAACCTTGCCTTCCCACATGGGCAGTATGACCCCGAGCCGGTTTTCGAGACCACGATCGGTGTGATCACTGGGGCGATTGGCACTTACCGAAACGTAGAACCCAAAGAGATTATTACCCAACAACGGGAGCAGTTAGACGCAGTTTGGTCTCGGAAAAGTAATGAAGGATTGGGCCGACGTGCTGAATTGGTCCAGAAGGCGTATGACATCAAGCCAGGTACGTCAGTCTGATGCCAAAACATTTGGCGGCTTGACAATGATGGGTAAATGAGCGAAATTGCCATCCATCAATTGATCCCTGCGCGTTAAGGGGATCGATAGAAAGCCCGGCCATTGAGTCGGGCTTTTTTGTGCGCGAAAAACCGCTATCATCCTCCGACATGGAGAAATTGATAGGTGCGAACATGGCCGTGTATTCGGTAAAGAGTAAGCTGACCCCTGGCGGCAGGCGATGGGCAGTTTTTGTAGGCGCCAAGAAAGTCTCCGAAACGTTCGATGGCGAAGAGGCAGCTAATGCATGGGCTAAGCGCCTCGAAGAAGAATTCAACGCTCGGAAATCCACGATAGATCCTCCTTCTGAGGAAGATGATTCTCCGAATCCTTGAAGTTAGGCCCTGCCATTGAGTGGGGCTTTGTGTTTTTTGCGGGGTGGAGCAGCCTGGTAGCTCGTTGAGCTCAAAACCCAAAGGTCGCTGGTTCGAACCCACCTATTGCGGCCGAACCCCCCGACTGGCCGCGGTTAAATGTCGCGCTAAAAATATCTCTATATCTTCGTTTAGGTAGGGTTCCATACCATTCAGCTGTGCACGGCCACCGAAGTCGCCGTCTTCTGCTATAAAATGAAATGGACCTCGTACGGCGGGCAGTCATCATGAGCAAGCGCCTTCATCAAGAAGTCAACGACATGTTTGTCAAGATCTGTGAAACCGTCGATGCGCAGGATCGAGGGGGCGACTGCGTGTCCGCAGAGCTCTCCCTAAGCCTGGCACACGGGGACTTAGATCGGATCGAGTGCTTGGCGAAGGGGCTCAAGTGGCGGCTCGAAGAAAACTATCCCGATAAAGTTATCGAGGTCACTGTTCCACCCACTCAAGTCGCGTTGGTTGTATCGGTGAGAGCCTCGATGTGCTCAGTGCAGCTTTCGGCAGCTGTGATGGACGAGCTCCTGTAGCTGCCCACGTATTGCTCGCTGGCCATGCGACGTTCCCTGGCCATTTCAGCCACTTCACCTTTGTCCTTTTTGCGGTGACGTGTCCGCCTCGGATTACACGTATCTCGCACGGACTGCGTACTGCAATGTGATCTGGGTTTAGCCCAGCCTCCGTGCCGGGCTTTTTCGTATTGCAATCCAGTCGCCCCAAGTCATGGGCATCCGTCAATAGCCTTTTCCAGATTCGACATTTGGCCTATGATTTGACGGAGTTTTGGGTCAATCAAGGAGTTGAATGTTGAGGATCGACAATAGGTTGCTTTATTCCATACTGGATCGTTGTATCAGTCCAGAATGTTGGTCATTTCGAATGACTGCGGCAGACCTGAACGCGGAGCTCGCAAATCAAGATGAGGTTAGGTGGCCTGAAGTGACTATAGAAGGGCACATTGAGCTGCTCGTAGATGGTGGTTACATCGAGATTCATCCACGTATCAGCGGTTTGGCTATCTCCAGAGTTACGTTGTCTGGCCATATCTATCATCGTGATACGGCAAAAACGATCGCGATGCGAACTAATCCATTTGTACCATCTGAATAGACATCTGTCATAGCGCGGCATTGTGCATTTAAACGAATTTATGTGAACTAAGCTTCCGCGGCTACGTCCGGATCAACATAGTCAACCCAGACGGTGGCCGAGTAAGCTATGACATCTTCCAGCTTCATCTTGGCGTCGTACTGCAGTCGATTGACTTCTTCGGCGCCCTCCACTCCGATTGAATTACGGAAATCATCAAGTGCTAACAGCGCCTCGCTCTGAAGCCTTGCACACTGATCTAGTCGTTCCAGCAAAGGCACTTCATTTGTAACTTCGACTGAAAGCAGATTTTTTTTCACCATACGGTCTACCTCCTGATAGCTATGACCGTATGACACTCGAGCTCGCCGATCATTCAATGACGCCTTGGTCAAGGGCCGCAAGCGGGCCCGATTAAGACTTCACGTTCCTGCGCTGCTCCTTACTGGGCGCCTAGGCTTTGTCTTTCCAGCCTTTTTTATCTCCAGCTCCCCGGAAGGGAAAACATTCGGATGAATTCGATGCCTGAGAAAAATCCTGACTTCTGGGCTCAGGTCTGGCTGGCCCTTTCGAACCCACTATGGCAGGGCGCAATCATGGCCGCCGTCGTATCCCTTCTGCGTGTTCTCTACGATGCCAAAGAAACCAGCAAACGCCGTGTTCTCTTCGAGTCGCTGATCTGCGGCGCGCTGAGCCTGGTAGCGTCCAGCATCATCGAATGGATGGCTTGGCCTTCCAGTTTATCGGTCGCTGCCGGCGGCACGATCGGCTTCCTTGGCGTAGCGGCCATTCGCGAGCTGGTGACACGTTTCCTTGGCCGCAAGGTGGATTCGATATGACGGCTCTTCGAGCACTGGCTATCGCGGCGATCATCAGCCTGGTCGGCATCCTGCTGGTGGGAATTCAGCAATACCGCCTTATCGCGCTACAGGGTGACCTGACGATCCAGGCAAAGGCCACCAAGGACGCTGTCGTCGCTAATAAAGAAAGCGAAGCCACGATCACCACCTTGCGTGCTGAGGCCAAGCGCAATGCCGACTACTCGGTCGACCTGAGTAAGCGACTCAAGGCCAGCGAAGATAAGGCCAAACAAGCGAGGAAAGACTTTGAAGAACTCAAGCGCAACAGTAAGCCTGTTCGTGATTGGGCTGCTCAGCCTTTGCCTGACGGGCTGCGCGGGAAAGCCCCAGCCGGTAGTGGTAAAGACGACGGCGGTAAGGCTGGAGTCGCCCGAGATGGTGCCGTGCGAACGGGTCAGTGAAACAGAGGACGACCTAGCCCTGAACGGCGATTTGTGGGCGTTGAAAGACCGGGCTATCAACCTGCTCGATACCTGCGCTGACCAGGTAGACGCACAGATCAAACGGAGCCACGAGCCTTAAGGATGGTCTGAAGTAGGCAGCTATTTCTCAACTGCTGAGCCATAGCGGTTTCAAAAAACGGCAGCCGTTCAAAATCGATCAAGTCTGCCGCTTATTTCATGCATTTTTTCCGCAGCAAGCACCTTGCAGCGGCTATTTCCCTCATTACGGGCGCACCTCTCCCGCGCCAGAAAGCAACTGTCGACGTGCCATCCACAGGTTCGACAGGGCGAACAACGTCACCATCTGAGCAGTGTTTTTCACCAAGCCTCGGAAGCGCACTTTCGTATAACCAAACTGACGCTTGATCACCCGAAATGGATGCTCAACCTTGGAGCGAACCTGAGCCTTGGCTCTCTCGATCTTGCGTATTGCTTTGTACAACACGCTGCGTTTTCCGTGCTTCTTGTAGGTGCTGCGCCGGGCTGCAACCTGCCAGATGACTTGGCGTCCAGCATGCTCTTTGCGCTTCTCGACACCGGTATAGCCTGCATCGGCGCAGACCACGTTCTCAGAACCGTGTAGCAGTTTGTCGACTTGGGTCACGTCCGCCACGTTGGCCGCAGTGACCACCACGCTGTGCACCAGCCCCGAGTCATCGTCGACACCAATGTGCGCTTTGGCGCCGAAGTAATACTGGTTGCCCTTCTTCGTTTGGTGCATTTCCGGGTCGCGTTTACTGTCCTTGTTCTTTGTCGAAGTGGGCGCATGAATCAGCGTGGCATCGACGATGGTGCCTTGTCGCAGTGACAGGCCACGCTCGCCCAGATAGCCATTGATCACGCCGAGAATGCCAGTGGCCAACTCGTGTTTTTCCAGCAGGCGACGGAAGTTGAGAATGGTGGTTTCGTCCGGGATTCGCTCCAGGCTCAGGCCGGAAAACTGGCGCAAGATCGTCGTCTCGTACAGCGCCTCTTCCATCGCCGGATCACTGTAACCAAACCAGTTCTGCATGAGATGAACCCGCAGCATCGCCATCAACGGATACGCCGGACGACCGCCTTCGCCCTTCGGGTAATGGGGTTCGATCAGAGCGATCAAACCCTTCCAGGGCACGACCCGATCCATCTCGATCAGGAACAATTCCTTACGGGTCTGCTTGCGCTTACCGGCGTACTCGGCGTCGGCGAAGGTCATTTGCTTCATCATCGAAAAGCTCGGCGATTGGTGTCCGGGGATTCTGCCAAATCAGGAAGTCTTTTTCAGAATTTCCTTAAGTTAAGGAGCTGGCCGATCTGATCCTACTAATCGAAGATGCGGTTTCTTGGCTACCTCAGGCCGTATTGATGATTGAATACTAATTAATTTTTCGATCTTCCCCTGAAGCGCTGCAATGGCGTCAGCTAGTTCTAAGAGAGCTTCCGAAACCACTGGGTCGAGCTCACCCGACACTTTCTTCAGTTCTTTAAGCGCTCGAAGAATCAACAGAGATTCTTGGGTTAAATTGTGAATAGATGAGATTGTCAATGTTCACCTCGAGGCAGTGAGTCACTACGGAGAAATCAAAAAGTCAGGGAGTCCGATGTGTCAGTTTTCCAGCGTTTTTGTTTTATAAAGGGTGAGAAGCAAGCTCTGGGCCAATAGTCGTATAGACCACATGCCGACATGATTGGAATGGTTCAGGGGACGCCTCAAGACACAGGTAAACGTGCCGCACTCCACACCTAGGGACGATCATGATCACAGTTCAAGCTCGCGGCCTCGCCGACAATCTGTCTGAGTTGACCGACATCGAGCTGCGCCAGATACCGTTCGCCACAGTGCTGGCTCTTACCGAGACAGCCAAACTGGTCAAGGCCAGGCTCGAAGATGAGATGCGGTCGGTTTTCGACAGGCCCACCCCCTACACCATGAACAGCCTGCGCCTGATCCCTGCCACCAAGCAGCGGATGGAGGCCAGGGTGTGGATCAAGGACGAAGCTGACGGCGCCCAACCAGCTACTAAGTGGCTGACCCCCGAGGTGTACGGCGGACCACGGAACAACAAGCGTAGCGAGGCACTACTGAGGTCTCGCGGCATTCTGTCCGAGGGCAAGTTCCTGGTGCCCGGCAGGGGCGCGGCGCTCGATAGCTACGGCAACATCGGGCGCGGCCAACTGCAGAAGATCTTGTCTGGCCTTGGTGCCCAAGGCGATCGGCTGCAGAACAGTACGACAAGCAGGCGCAGCGTGGGCAACCTGACACGCTACTTCGTGTTGAGGAAAGGCCGTAATGCGATCGGCATTGCCGAACGGATCGGCAAGAAGCGAACCGATATCCGTATGGTGCTGGCATTCGTCAGCAAGCCCGGCTATGCACGGGCTCTCGACTTCTTCGGCATCGGCGAGCGTGAGGCAGATGCCCAGCTTGCAGCTCAGTTTGAGAAAGCCTTCGACCGTGCACTCGCTACTCGTCGTCGTTGAGTTCATCGCGCTCTTTCTGAATTCGTCTCAGGTGAGCAATCTGTCCGCGAATCCGGTTCGGCAGGTCGTAGGCAATTTCTATGAGTAAAGCTGAAGTGCCGCCCTGGTGCGTTGCATGGTTTCGATCGCTGTAGAAGATGCCAGCCAACGCCGAAATTCGGGCTGCTTCTGCTGACACATAGGAGTCGTAGCCTGCCATTTGTGCCGCAAGCAAGCGCACACGGCTTAGTGCGCTGGGGTTCGGTTCTGGGCAGTCGTGCTCCGTGAGAATTGACTCGAGTTCACCCAGCGAAGCGAGTATCTGTTGGAGATCATCCATGGCTATTCCTTTGCATATCCCTCCCTCGCGGGCGGAGTTGATTCAAGTCATACACGTTGCCGCAAGTCGGGGGGACGGATCAAGCGCCAATCCGGAGCGGATCATTGAGCTGTACTTCTCGCCATCGGCGAGCTGCTCGCTTGCAACGAACCGTTGAATGGGCCGGCCGATGGATTCAATCCTGTTGAGCCATACGAAGTGTTACGGCGTGACGGCTCGGGGGCTTGACGTGCCACAAAGGGTCCTTTGCCCCCGCCCCCCGGGTTGCGGGTAATTCGAACCCCGGTCTTCCACTATTTGTGACTTTTTTTGAGGGCGGGGCGGTTCCGGTTCCGGTTCGGGTGAAAAATGGCGAGTCAGGTCGAAGTAGCGGCCCATTTGGACCTGAGCGACCGTCAGATCAGAAATCTGATCACAGACGGCGTATTACCGGCATCTAAGGGGCGAGGCGGGATGGACGTTGACGCCTGTCGCAGCGCTTATATCGCATATTTAAGGGGCGTTGGCAGCGGTCAGGTGAAGGTGGAACCCACCCCGCCTAATATTGAGGGTTTAGACCCGCTGCTCGAGTACAAACTGATGGAAGAGCGGCGCGGTTTAACCGCTGCTCAGCGGATCGCCCAAGAAAAGAAAAACCAAGTTGCCGATAAAACACTCGTCCCCGTCGAGTTCAGCACTTTTGCTCTCGCCAAAGTTTCTGCACAAATCGGCTCGGTGCTCGACACCGTAGCCTTGAAGGTCAAGCGTAAACATCCCGATATCGATGTGCGTCATGTCGAGGCGTTACAGCGTGAGGTCGCGCTTGCGAGAAATATAGCCGCCGAACTGGGCGACCAACTGCCGGAGATACTTGATGAATACCTCGCATCCTTGGATGAGTGACCTGAAAAAGGCATTTAAAAAAGGGTTGCAGGCGCTGTTTAAAGAACCTCCACTGACGTGTGTTGCCTGGGCAGACACGCATTTCTATCTTTCGTCCGAGTCTTCCTATCAGGAGGGGAAGTGGGAAACCGCCCCCTTCCAGATTGCCCCACTGAATGCTATGGGCAACGACCTGATTCGCGTCGTCAACATGATGAAGTCCGCGCGGGTCGGTTACACAAAGATGCTCATGGCCAATGTTGGCTTCAAAATTCAGCACAAACGTCGGAGTGTAGTGGTTTATTCGCCAACAGATGACGACGCCGAAGACCTCATGAAGCAAGACGTCGAGACCATGGTGCGAGATGTGCCGACCCTACTCGAGCTTGCCCCCTGGTACGGCAAAAAGCACCGGGATAGCTCTCTAAGCTCGAAGCGATTTCAGAACAGCAAGATGTTCTGGTGCCGCGGGGGCAAGGCCAGTCGGAACTATCGCCGAATTTCCGCCGATGAAGTCATCTACGATGAATTATCGAACTTTGATCAGAACATTGAAGGCGAAGGCGCGCCGACATTCTTGGGGGATAAGCGCCTTGAGGGCGCAACGTTCCCTAAGTCAATTCGTGGCTCTACGCCCAAGATCAAAGGCACATGCCAGATCGAAAAAGCTGCTGCAGAATCATCGTATCTTCTGCGGTATCACATCCCATGTCCCCACTGCGGAAAAGAGCAACATCTGAAGTGGGGCGGCAAAGACTGCGAGTTCGGAATTAAGTGGGACCGCGACGAGCAGGGCGAGATTGTAAAGGCCTGGTACGTGTGCGAACACACCAAATGCGTGGTTCTTTACCATGAGATGGTCGAAGCCGCTCAGTGCGGGCGGTGGATATGCGAAAACACCGGCATCTGGACTCGGGATGGCATCGAATGGCTTAACTCCCTGGACCAAGTACGCCAGTCGCCTGTTGTCGTGAGCTTTCATGTCTGGACTGCTTACAGCACCTTCACAACTTGGCTGGACATGGTCCTTGAGTTCGACAAGGTCAAGGACAACCGCGAAAACCTGATTGCCTTCGTCAACACCACTCTGGGCGAGACGTGGGAAGACGATCAAGGCGAAAAAGTGGATTGGGAGCTGCTGTACGGACGCCGCGAGGTGTATCCGCAGGTGCCCGTGCGCGGTTTGACTCTGATGGGCGCCATCGACACCCAGGACGACCGTTACGAAGGTCGTGTTTGGGCCATCGGTCTGGGGGAAGAGGCCTGGTTGGTGGATAAGTGGGTGCTCATGGGGGACCCGGCCAGCGAAGAGCTGCGAAAAAAGGTCCGGCTTAGAGTTCGCCACCAGTACGTACGTGGAGACGGCGCGAAGATGGGCGTCGAGAGGTGGTGCTGGGACTCCGGCGGACACTACACCGATGAGGTTTACGCCGAAAGCCGGGCTTTGGGCGATACCTGGGTGATCCCGGTGAAAGGCGCGAACGTGCCAGGAAAGCCGGTTGCCACTTGGCCAAAATCCCGCAACGCGAAAAAGGTGTACCTGGTAGAGGTCGGTACCGAGAACGCCAAGGAATTGATCTACAGCCGACTGAAAATTCAGCCCGATACCTCCGGCAAGCCGGTACCTGGCTGCGTCCACCTGCCGGCCAACGACGATGTCTGCGGCGAAGACGAACTGAAGCAACTCACCGCTGAAACCAAAGAATTGAAGATCGTGAAAGGTCGGCGGGAGTATCGCTGGACCGCTAAGGGCCGGCGAAACGAGGCGCTCGACTGCTTTGTATACGCCCTAGCCGCACTGCGCATCAGCCAGCAACGGTTCGGCCTTGATCTTGAACTGCTCGCCGGCGCCAAGCGCGCTTTACCACAACGAGGCACCCGCAGCCGGGTAAGAGGATGAGCATGAACACACCAGCGCAGGCGCGCCTGGCTGCCGTACAGGATGCGATCGGCAAGATCCTGAAGGGCGGCCAGAGCGTTCGATATGGCGAGCGCCAAGTAACCAGGGCTGACCTTGGGGCGCTGCGCAAGCTTGAAGTGGCCTATACGGCGGATGTAGCCGCAGAAGCCAACCGCGCTCGAGGCCGCAACCGAATCAGCTACATGAGGATCTGACATGGCTTGGTGGACACGTACCACTCCAGAAGAGCGGATGGTGCGTGAAGCCACGCGCACAGTCTCTAACCTGGTGCAGAGCCAGCCCCGCGCTCAGGGTGGCGGTGGCGGCAGTGAAACACGCTGGCGCGGCGCTTCGCGCATGTTGCGCAGCATGTCGAGCTGGATCCCGTTCCTGGGTAGCCCGAACCGCGATTTGAGTTCGCCAGAGCGCAAAACTCTGGTGGCTCGTTCGCGGGATGCCATGCGCAACCACTTGATTGCCCGCGCGGCCATCGTGCGCACCCGAACCAACGTGGTGGGTACCGGGCTCATTTGCCGGCCACAGATCGACCATGAAGCCTTGGGCATCACCGAAGAGCAGGCTGATATCCTCAACGCACAGATTCAGCGGGAGTGGGAACTTTATGCTGGCGACCCTCGCGAGTGCGATGCAGAAGCGACCTTGAATCACTACCAGCAGCAGGCTCTGGCGCTGGTCTCGGCCATGACGGGGGGGGACTGCTTTGTGGCCACGCCGTGGATAGAACGCCCGGGCACGGTCTACAACACCAGGTTGCAGCTAATCGAGACTGATCGGGTCAGCAATCCCTATGGTTGCTCGGACAATGAAAGGCTCGTTGAGGGTGTTGAATTCGACGACTACGGCGCCCCGGTGGCCTACCACATCTGCAACGGCTATCCCGACGACAAGTTTTTGAAGTACCCGCTACGCTGGGAGCGCATCGAGGTATTTGGCGCCGAGACGGGCCGACGTCGCGTGCTGCAGATCTGGTGCGATAAGGAACGCCCTGGGCTAAAGCGCGGCGCCCCCTACCTGGCGCCGATCCTTGAGCCGCTGCAGAAGCTCGAGCGTTACGCCAGCGCCGAGCTGATGGCGGCTGTTATTTCGGCTATGTTCACCGTGTTCATCAAGAAGGGCGACAGCTTCAACAGCGGTGGGCAGGGCCAGCCGGTGTTCGGCGATGAAGACGGCATAGTCGGCGGTGACGCCGGACCAGCGCCGCTGGAGCTTGGAGAGGGTGCAATCGTCGACCTTGCCCAGGGCGAAGAGCCGATGGTGGCCAACCCAGCCCGGCCGAACGCGCAGTTCGATCCCTTCTTCTCGGCGATCGTGAAGGAAATCGGTGCGGCACTGGAGCTGCCGCTTGAAGAGTTGATGCTGCACTACAGCAGCAGCTACAGCGCAGCGCGTGCCGCGATGCTTCAGGCCTGGCGGTTCTACACAATGCGCCGCTGGTGGCTGGTGTGCGATTTCTGCCAGCCGAGCTATGAACTGATGTTCGACGAAGCGGTGGCTGCCGGCCGAATCCGGGCGCCCGGCTACCGTGACCCGGCACTTCGCCGTGCCTACACCCAGGCCATCTGGATCGGCCCGGCGCGTGGTGCCATCGACGAGCTCAAGGAAGCGAAGGCGGCCCGCGAGCGCATCGATGTGGGTATCAGCAACGAAACCATGGAAACCGCGGCCATGTCAGGCGAGACCTGGCAACAGGTCAACCGCCAGCGGGCCCGGGAGATCAAGCAGCGGCAGCAGAACGGCACGACAGCAACACCAGTAGCCGCCTTGGCGCCGAAAGCCCCTGAGCCCGAACTACCTGAAGACGAGGAATGACCATGCCAAGAGCCTTTGAGCTGGCCACGGCTCAGCCTTGGCTGATGCTGCCGGACGCACTGGAAAACCTGCTGGCGATTTCCGAGCGCATGGGTGACCCGGTAGCGCTTGAAACGCGGCTGGGCCGCAAGCTGGACAACAGCCAGTCAGTCAGCATCCGCAACGGCGTGGCCGTGGTGCCGGTGATTGGCCCGATCTTTCGCTACGCGAACCTCTTCACGGAAATCAGCGGCGCTACCAGTACTCAGGTGCTTGCCACTGACATCCGCGAAGCGTTGGACAACCCGGCGGTTCAGTCGATCGTGCTGAATATCGATAGCCCTGGTGGCGTGGCTAGCGGGATAAACGAGCTGGCCGAGATGATTCACACCGGCCGGGCGCAGAAGCGCATCGTTGCCTACATCGGCGGTAGCGGGGCCAGTGGCGCTTACTGGATCGCATCAGCCGCACACGAAATCGTGATCGATGAAACCGGCATTGCCGGTAGCGTCGGAGTCGTCGTCGAGGCGGTGGTTGATAGTGAAAAGGCGGCTGGTCGCAAGAGCTACCAGATCGTCAGCCGCAACGCGCCGAACAAACGCCCGGACATTTCCACGGAAGAGGGCCGGGCCAAGGTCGCGGAGACAGTGGATGCCCTGGAGGATGTGTTCGTGGCGAAGGTCGCGCGCAACCTCGGCGTGGAAGCAGAGCACGTACCTGGCATGGGCGACCATGGCGGGCTTCGAGTGGGGGGGGCGGCGGTTAACGCTGGGCTGGCCCACCGACTGGGCTCCCTTGAGGGCCTGATCACCGAGCTGTCCAAGCCGGCAGCGAACATCACGAGGAAACAGACCATGACGAAAGTCAGCACCACCGCTGAGTTGCAGGCGGCCATCGCTGCCGGCGGCGACCTCACTGCCATCGAAATCAGCGTACCGGAAAAGGTCGATGTCGACGCGATCCGCAAGGAGTCGGCAGCAACTGCAGCTGCCAGCGAAAAGGATCGCATCACCGGCATCCAGGCGCTGGCATCGCCAGGCTTTGAGACCGAAGTGCAGGCCGCCATCGACGGTGGCCTCACTGTGGAAGCCGCAGGCCTGAGCCTGTTCCAGGCGGCCAAAGATCGGGGCGTCACGCTGGACAGCATCAAGCGTGATGCCAAGAAGGTCGACCCTGCTTCCGCTTCTGCGGGCAAAGGTAAGGCAGAGTTCTCCACCAAATCCATTTGGGCCTCTCGCAAAGGAGCGAAAGCATGAAATACGACATCGTCACCCAGGGTGCCCGCATCGCCGCCTTCCTCCTGAACGAGGCCAGTGGCGAGCGCTCCCGCGAGCAGATTCTGCTCCTGAAGAGCGCCACTGCTTTCCCAGCAGGCCAGATCCTTTCCAAGAATGCCGCGGGCAAGTTTGTGGCATTCACCGCTCCGGCCGACGGCGCAACTGTCGAGGTAGCGATTCTTTACGAAGGTCGTGCCGCCGACAACACCGCTGACCGCTACGCAACTGGCGTGGTGCGCGACTGTGAAGTGATCGAAAGCCTCTTGGTCGGGCTCACCGATCCAGCACGCTCGGCCCTGGCTGCCGCCGGCATCATCCTGCGCTGATTCTTCAGCACCCCATTTTTCAACCGCCTATTGGCGGTTTTTTCATTTCTGGAGATCGGAATGGCCGATTTGAGCATTTTCGCTGGCGATGAGTTCGGTACCATCGCCATGACCACCGCTATCAACCAGCCGGTTGAAGGGCAAGCGGTACCAACCCGCCTGGATACCCTCTTCGAAGAAGAGGGCGTGACTACCACGGCCGTGTTCATTGAACGGGAACAAGATAGCCTGACCTTGGTGCCCGCGGCCGAGCGCGGCGCGCCGAGCGATCCGACCACCGGGCCTGGCCGGGATATGATCCCGTTCCAGACCATTCACCTGCCGACCCGCGCCGTTATCCGCGCCGACGAGGTCCAAGGCATTCGCGCCTTTGGTAGCGATAGCGAACTGGAGACCGTGCAGGCCATGGTCGAAAAGCGCCTGCTGAAGATGCGCAAGCGCCTGGAAGCCACCATTCGCTACCAGCGAGTGGGCGCGATCACTGGCAAGGTTTACGACGCCGACGGCACCCGCGTGCTGCTCGACCTGTACGCGCGCTTCGGTATCGAGCAGCAAACCGTGGCATTCGCTATGAACGCCACCGAGACTAAGCTGCTGGCTAAAGTCACCGAGGCTAAACGCAAGGCAGAAGACGCCATTGGCGGTACCGGCATCATCGCAGGCTGGTTGGGCATTGCTGGCCGCAACTGGTTCGACGCGTTCACCAACCACGACTCCGTCCAGAAGGCGTTCGATCGCTGGAACGATGGCCAATTCTTGCGCGATGACCACCGCCGCGACGGCTTCAGCTTCGGGGGCGTGAACTGGGAAGAGTTCTACGGCAACCTGGGCGGCGTTCAGTTCATGGACCCCGATACCGCGTACCTGGTCCCCGTCGGTGTAGATGGCCTATTCATCACCAACTACGCCCCGGCGGACTACATGGAAACGGTGAACACCACCGGCGTGCCGTTCTACGCCAGCCAGGAAGCACTGCGCCATAACAAGGGCGTCGACATGGAGGCCCAGTCCAATCCGCTGAGCCTCTGCACCCTGCCACGCGCCATCATCAAGCTGACCAAGTAATGGGCGGCTCGGAGTTCGATGAGGCCTTCGCGGATGCGGATGACGAGCTGTTCGAGACTTTCGGCGAGAAAGGCGGGGCGCTGTACGACGCCAGGGAGGGTGCGCACCCCTGCGCAGTGGGCGCGGTGCTACAGCGCAACGTGGGCTCTCCGGATGGTGGCGGATTCACCGTTGTCGAGTTGGCGGTCGATTTGCGAATCCGCGAGGTGCCTACCCCCTGCAAGGGCGACCTGCTCACCATTGGCCGCAAGCGCTACGTGCTCAACGAGTACATGGGCGCTGACGGGTTGATCAATCGTTTCTCGCTGATGCCGTCGGAGGGCTGATGAATAACATCATCACGTTGGGCCGTCGCGCGCTGATTGACCGGCTCACCACCATCATGCCGGCCGCAGGATATTTCACCGCTGCTGGCGCGAATGTCAGAGGTGGGTGGTTCAACGAGGTGCTGCACGAAAAGGGCGTCGCGTTTCCGCTGATCGTGGTCCAGAAGGCCAAGGGGCTGCCGCCCCAGCCTGGCCCTCACGCAATGAAGGTTTTCTCCGGTTTCAACGTCGTCGGGGCAGTCAACGTCGACCTCGACAACTACGAAGATGCCGCAGAAGAAATGGAGCACGACCTGCTGCGCTGCCTGATGCCTCAACTGGCCAATCTCCCCGATTGGCTTCCCAGAGGCATTTCCGGAATCACGGTGGGTGCCCCCGAGTCTTTCCCTCCCGCCGAGGGCGTGCGCGCTGCGAGCGTGCTCATCCCGGTGCATCTGCACACCATCATCCAGGAGCCACGTAATGGCCGATAAAACTGAAACCACAGTCGTCGAGGTTGAGCGCGCAGCGCCACGCTTCGAGGTCAAGCTGCTCAAGCCGCACACCCACGAACGGGTGGACCTGCAACCAGGTGCCACCATCAAAGTCACCGCAGAGCAACGCGCCTGGCTGAAGAGCTTGGGCGTCATCGCTGGCGACATGCAGGAGAAGTAAAACATGGCACGCGATATCGAAACGTTCGTGGTCGGCGGCTTGGTCAAGATGCGCCCGTATGGCGTCGGCGGCGCTTTCACCCCGGTGGGCCTGGTGTCCACGCTGGTCCAGGCAATCGAGAAATCCGACATCACACTGGCCGACACCACCACTCCGCAGGGTGGCGAGTATGACGCGCTCAGCCGTATCACCAGCATGAGCCTGACCATGAACTGGCGGGAGCTGTACACCTCCAACCTGGCGGCCATGTATTGGGGCGACGTCACTAAGGTTCCTGCTGCGACAGTGACGGACGAGACCCACGTTGCGACCAAAGGCGGCACCATCCTGCTCGATAAGATGCCGCTGATCATCACCAGCGTGACTGCCTCCACCGGTGGCACCACTTACGTGGACGGTGACGATTACCAGATGACCGGCGCCGGCCTGGAAATCCTTGAGGCGGGCGCAATCGCTGATGACGCCGAAATCAAGGTCACCTACAGCGCCGCCGCCGTCGACGTCATCGAGGCGCTTACCAACAGCGGCAAGGTGTACGAAATCCTGTTCGAGGGCGCCAACGCCGCGGGCACCAAGCTGCGCATGAACCTGCAGTACTTCCGTTGCCAGTTGAGCCCGGCTGCGTCCGCTGACTGGATCAGCACCGACGACTTCATGGGGTCCGAAGTGGTCGCCAAGGTGCTTTCCGACCCGGCCAAGGTTGGCGCCGGCAAGTCGAAGTACATGAAGATCATGAAGGAAACCGCCAGCGTTTAACACGTGCCGGCCCGCTCCGGCGGGCTGGGCCTTTTGGAGAGACGCTGCATGATTCAAGAAACGAATTCCAAGGAGCTGCTGATAGGTGATTTGCGGGTTATCTGCCGCGAACTCACGGTTATGCAGGTTCGCAAATGGCTTGAGGAAGCCAGTCAGCCGACCTCGCTGGATACCGTATCAGCAGTGCTTTTCAAGGATTGCACCATCAGTGACATCCTGCGAATGACTGACCTCACGGATGAGGCGATCGACCAATTGAGGCCTTCCCAGGTGGAGGTTGTGATTGACACCTGCAAGGGGCTGAACCCGCATTTTTTCGGCCTACTGGGGTGTCTGACAAATGCCCTCCAGGCCAGAGCCTGAAAAACCTCGACAGGTCACTGAATGCGTTGATCAAGCTGGGCCACTCCAACGCGTTTTACTACCCATGGTCCTATTACAGAGCAGCCATCGACGCCGCTAAGTGAGTACTCGTGCGCGACATCGAACTGAAACTGACGGCGGATCTGGACTCGGCGACCAAGAATGTCGGCGGCTTCCGGAAAGAGTATGCCGAAATGGTTCGGGCGGTAGAAAAGCCCCTTCGCCAGATCAATTCTTTCCGAGAGCTCGAAAGCACTCTTATGAAAACTGGCAGAGGCATCACTACTGCGCGCGATGCTGTTCGGGCGTTGGGCGATCAGATGGCCGCCACGGTCTCACCGACTCGGCAGTTGCAGAACGAATATCGGGACTCCGTGAACCAGCTGAAAGTCCTGGAGCGCCAGGAGCAAAGCCAGACGACTCAGTTGGGGCGGATGCGCAAGGAGCTTCAGGCCGCGGGAGTCGATACCCGGAATCTCTCTGGGGAACAGCGTCGGCTGCAGTCGGATCTTTCGCAAAAGCTTGTTGTTGGCCAGCGTGACAAGGGCATCCAGGATGCGCAGGTCAATCTGGGTATTGCCAAGTTCTCGAGCACCAGCGCTGAGATTGCGCGCTTACAATCCGACTTTCAGTTGTTGCGTTCAACCGGGAAGCTTTCCAGCACGGAAATCGCGATCGCGCAGAACACGCTGCGCCAAAGTTTGGCTGCGGCGTCCGCGCAGACGGCCGAGCTCACTGGCGCCACCAAGAGCTGGAACACCAGCTTGAGCGATGTCCGGGGGCAGATCCTTGCCGGTGCCGTTGCTTTTGGAGGCTTTGCGCTTGCGGCCTCGAAAGGTTTCTCGACCTATGCTGATTTTCAACAGCAGATCACTGCTATCGGTACCATTACCGATTTGAGCGACAAGCAGCTGTCGGGGCTTTCCCAAAGCATCCGTGGGCTGAGCCTGGACATGGGCAAATCCGCCAAGGAAAGCGCCTCAGCGGTCTACGACTTGCTCGGTAGCGGCGTAGCAACAGCTGATGCGATGAAGGTGCTCGAGCAGTCGACCAAGGCCGCTGTAGCAGGGATGAGCGACACGAAAACCGCCGCAGGCGTAGGTGTGTCGATCATCAACGCCTATGGCGAAAGCATGGACAACCTGGGCCTACGCTACGATCAGTTGTTCGTCGCAATCAAAGACGGTGTTGTCAGCTTCGACCAGCTCGCCGCTGGTCTTGGCCAGGTTCTGCCGACGGCGGCCGCCGCAGGCGTTAGCTTCTCCGAGGTAGGCGCAGCTATTGCCAGGATGACTGTTCAAGGCATTCAGGCGCCGATCGCGATTACTGCCTTGCGTAGCGCCATCAACCAGCTTGCTTCGCCGGCCGTGGAAGCCAGAAAAGCCATGGGCAAGCTTGGGATTGAGTGGAAAGGCCTTTCCGCAACGCTTGAGCAGATTGCATCCAAGAAGCTTGGTTTCGATGCTCTGGCGCAGATAATCCCCGAAACGGAAGGTCGAACTGCGATCCTGGCCTTGACCAAAGACTATGCGGGCTTCATGGGCCAAGTGAAAAACATGGAGGCAGCGGGAGGGACCACGGAACGCGCCTACGAGAAGATGAGCAAGACGCCCCAGGCACAAGTTGAAAAATTCAACGCTGCCTTGGGTGATCTGAATATAGCGTTTGGCCAGGCCATCGCTGCCGGCCTTCCTCTGGTAGCGCTGGCGCGAGACATCATTAATGCGTTCAACGGATTGAACGATAACCTGAAAACGGGGATTTTGAGCTTCGTTGCTTTTGGTGTTGGTGCAAAAGCTGTGGGTGCGGCTCTTTCTGCCGCGCGTTTGGCGTTCTCGGTTCTTTCCGGTGGTACGGCGGTGGCGGCTGCGCAGCTGGGGCTGGCGGGGGCTGCGATGGATTCAACGGCCGCAAAAGCAGGCAAGATGAATGGCGTGCTGAGTTCTGCAGGCGGCATCCTCAGGGGAGGGCTGTACGGAATTTTGATATCACAGCTCAGCCAGCTCTATGGCATGTATCAAGAAATGGAGCAGTTCAATAGCGAGCAGAAAAAAACAGCGCAGAACATCGTTGACCTCATCGCAAAAAACCTGCAATACAAGGACACCATCATCTCGCAGCCGGCTGTGATTCAGGCGATGACGGAAGCCGAGAGGAAGTCCTACGTCGAGCGCCTGAGAAATGCGCAGACCTATTATTCGAAGCTTGCTGAACAAATAAGCAGGGCCGACGCAGAAAAAAATGGTGGTTCTGGACCAGTCGATCCTGATGCCCTCGCCGCTGCAAAAAAAGCGCGCGAGTATGGCAAGGCGCTTGAGCAGGAAACATCGTATGAGAAAGAACGCGTCGCGGCCGCTGAGGCCAATAGCAAAGAACTGGTGACGATCCAGACCAACCTGCAAACAGATCTGAAAACCCAGCTTGATAAGCAGGTAGCCGCCGAAAGGACTGCGTTGGCCGCGGTGAAAAAGGCCAAGAAAGATCAGCTCGATACGCAGAAAAAATATGCTGCAGCTATTGCGGATCTCAATTCGTCTGGCGATAAAGAAGCAAGCTACGGCGCAGCGCAGGACCTAAAGGTTAGCGCTCAGCAGTCTCTGCGCGCTGGCGATACCACTGCCGCGAAAAAGAAAGCCGATGATGCCCTGAAAATGCTTCAAAGCCTGGCCCAATCAGGTGAAAACACCTATGGGTTTGAAGGCTTCATGAAGGAGCTTCAGAGTATTGAAACTGCGGCTGACAAAATCAATTTGGATAAGGCCGAAGACAGTTTCAAAACTGCTACGGACAAGGTCAAGGCTCTAAAGGCGGAAATTGCCGACCTGAAAGTAATCACGATCACGCCGCAGTTATCAGAGGAGGCCTTGGCCAAGGTCAAAAAGCAGCTCAGGGACCTCCAGCTGTCGCTTGGCCAACAGCCATCTCCCGAGCTCGGGGGAGCGACAGGAACCAACTTGGCCAATGATTTGGTCAAAAAGGTAAGCAGCACGACTTCGACTGATCAAACGGCTACGCCAGTGACGGCGGTTCAGCCGAAGAAACTTTCTTATGTGCCTGGCAAAGATAGCTACTCGCAGGATGAGCTGGGAGTTGAGGTCCAACCGGTTGTGGCTCCTGGCGCGCCAGCCTCCATCGAGGATCAAATCGACGATCAGGGCGATATCCCGGTTGAAGTCGATCCGGTGGCGCCGGCTGACTCCACCGACGACCTTGATGTTCCGGTGCAGACGGAACTTGATCAAAGCTCCGTTTCCGAGACGCAGGCCGCTGTTTCAGTAATGGCTGAGGACCTTCGGAAGCGGTTGACGGTGCCCGTAAGCGTTGTCGCTACCTCGTCCGGGGATCTGGCTTCGAACACCTCAAGCGATTCGACTGTGCCGGGGTTTGCCTCCGGTGACATGGTTCGCGGTCCCGGTACCGGCACAAGCGATAGCATTCTCGCCAGGTTATCCAATGGTGAGTTTGTGGTTCGAGCTGCAGCAGTCCGGCATTACGGTACCGACCTGCTGCGCTCGATAAACCAGCGGAGCCTGCCGGGTTTTGCGACTGGCGGTGAGGTCGGTGCTCGTCTCGCGCCTAGCGTTTCTGCGCCAAGCCAAGCGCTTCTCGATATGGCAAATCCCCAAGCCTCCGAATCTCTTGGAAGCTTTACGCTGAACATGGGTGGGGAGACGTACCAGCTGCAGGCCCCACAGCAAGATTTCCAGCGGTTGATACGGAATCAGCGGATCAAGTACGGAAAGTCTTGATCCATAACGGAGTGATTACTTCGCTCAGCAGACCCGCTTCGGCGGGGTTTTCATTTCTGGAGTAATGGATGAGCCTTCCATTGGTGACCTTGGGCGGTATCCCCATTGTTCTGCACGCTGGCGCGCCGGACCAGTCAGACACGCCGCTACTGGGCGAATCTGTCATCCGCTTGTCCGGCGGTGCCGGCGTCAAGATGACCCACTGGGGCAAGTCGGCCGGAACCATCAGCGGCCAAGGCTGGATGCCCCCCGGGCTTGATGGCCTCGACTACAGCCAGCCGCTTGAGCTTCGGCTCACCTCGCAGGAAAGCATCGTCGGCGATGCGCGGGAGTTCACGCTCACCAGCACGCCTCGCGATGATCAGGCGCCTTGGGCATTTGCCCTGGTCGGGACGCAGTGGATGGAAACGGGTTGCAGCTTTGTTTCTGGCGTGGCCACTGCCGATCTGGTGGTGGGCGCCTCGAAGTACATGGTGCACTGGATGCCGATTTATAGCGTGTTCGCCAGCAAGCCCCCGAAAACACAGAGTTCAGGCCAAGGCAGTTTCGGCTGGACCATCACCTGGGAGGAAGTCTGATGCATAACGGCGGTCCCCTCAACTCCGGCCCGCTCAATGGGCTGGGCAGCCAGGCTTCTGGCTCGGGCGTCACTCAGCCGATCGTGCCCGGACTCGCATTCCGCTGGCAGCTTCGTGTCATGGTCGGCGAGGTCGATATGAGCAGCAGGCTCTCGGGTCAGGTCACTGTCGATCGGGAGCGGGGCGCCGCCGGCGTGGCCAGCTTCACGTTGCAGCTCACTGCGGGCGCGGTCCTGCCCATGGACTGGGTTGGGCGGGTCGTGACGATAGATTACGTGACCACCTCTTCGGGTGTGTCCACCGCGAAGCGGCGGTTCACCGGCCGCATCGTCACGACCGAATGGGGCTCGCTGACACGCCTGCTGGTGTGCAACTGTGGCGACCAGCTGCAGCAGCGCATCGAGAAACTCAGCGTGGCGGCGGTGGACGAGCTCATCCCGTCCTACTGGTCTTTGGAAGTGTTCGAAGATCCTGAAGGCCGTAGCCGATGGGACTATGCGCAAGAGCGTTTAACCGCGGTGCAATCCAGCCTCGACTCATCCGCCGATGGCGATCTGCGGCTGAGCACCTGGTATGCATCAGATGCCGCTGACTTCACCTTCGGCGCCGGCACCACCGTGTATGACTCAGTTCAGGTGAGCTACGCGGATTTGACCAGCCTCACCAACACAGTGATCGTCGATGCGAGCTATCGGTTCTCGCGCCTCAAGCAGCTGAATCAGCTTTACAGCTGGAGGCACCCTGATACGGATGGCTTCACCGGCACCCAGGGCTTTTGCTTATGGCGTCCGGACAGCACCGAGTTGCCCGACGTGGCGATGATCAAAGAGGCGTCCAGCAGCGCGGGGCTCACGATCGCGAGCGTGCCAGACTGGTACCGCGTGATTCTCAGCACGCCCGATCCCTGCGGCAACGGCCAACCTTGGGTCAACAACTACGCAGATCTCCTGCTGGGCTTCACCCTGACCGGTGCGCGCCGCTGGGCCCAGGCGGTGACCGAGAACTACACCATGACGGTGGTGGCGCAGACCAGCGTCGACCAGGCCGGCGAGGTGATCAGCCGCGAATCGCTGTCGATCGAGTACACCAACGATCTGGCCGACAACTGGGAAAGCACGGCCTTCGGAATTGATGCCACCGGCGCGGACCCGGGCAGCAATGGCCACGTCGATGAACGGGACGAGGTTCAGCGGGCGTCGGCCTTTGAGTGCCTGCTGGCGCAGGCCAAGACAACGATCATCGCAGCGCACAGCGCCACGAAGATCAGTTGGGAGGTGCCCACCAGCATGGCCATGGATATCGACCTGGTGCACACGCTGGCTATCGCGGATCAAGGTATAGGTGCCCGCGCGCGTTGCTGCCACGTGTACGACACGTTCGACCTTGCCGCCGGCACAGCCCTCACCACGCTGACTATCGCGGTCATGCGCGGCGGTGGCGACGTCAGTGATCCACTGGCAGCGCCGGCCTTCGTGGTGGAGCCGCAACCTGAACCGGAAGCGGCGAACCCGCCAGGCGCGAACCTACCGACCCAGCTCGGCGGCAAGAAAAGTTCGCCGGTGTATGACGACGCTGTCGATGGCTTCGCCGGCAACTACGACAACGCTGACCCGACGCTTCCGGTCTTCACGCGACGGTTTCAGATCACCGCTACCGAGATCGCCGACGTGGACCGGGACGAAAAGACGGTTCCCATCGCCACGACTTATCGCGTCGCGGTGCCGAACGATTACCTGGAGCTCTAGACCATGTCCCTGGAAAGCGAACGCCGTGCGATTGGCACGGCCATTGAGGCCGAGCGCCGCGGCTCGGGCAACCAAATTGCCAGCGACCTCGATCGCCTTAGCGGGGTCACCCGCAAGCTCACGGCCCTGTCGCTGCTCCCGTCCAAGGGCACGCTCGCGGCAAAGAAAGGTGTAGGGACGTGGGACCCAGCCAACGTACCGAGCACGGGCGGCGGCATTGCCAGCCCGCTGTCCGAAACGGATTACACGGTGCGCGAGTACTGGCCCAAAGGGCTGTTGAGCAGCGACGGCTTGTTCAATATCCCCGCCCTGAAAACACTGAAGATGACCGACAACGACGGCGCCGAGGTGATCTTGAACTTTGCGCAGCCGGTCACGGCCTCGACGCCATAGGAGCTGTGAATGCGCTTTATCAACAACTGGATCACTCAGCTTTCGAACCCTATGACGGCCGCCACGGCGTCGCTGCCTATCCCGGCGGCAGCGCTGGAACGCCTCGGCGATGGGGAGTACCTGCTGACGCTGGTGAACTCTGCCAACCCGGTACAGCAGAACGACTGGGAGGTCGTGAAGGCGACGGTGGCCGGTGGGGCGGTGACTGTTGCTCGCGGGCAAGAGGGCACCACTGCCCAGTCATGGCCGCCGGCAACGATTGTCTATTGCGGGATCACGGCGGGAACGCTGACGCAGATCAACGCGGCGATCGAGGCCTTGTCTGCTCGGGTGACGGCGCTCGAAGGCGACGGTGGGGGCGGAACGCCTTCGCCGGACGGCGGCCTGGTGGATTCGGATGGCAACACCTTGGTCGATGACCAGGGCAATCAACTTTCAGGGGCATAGCATGGCAAGCGTTCAACACATCGTCACTGGTATTACCAACCCCACCAGCTCGCCCCCAAGCGTAGGCGCGCACTACATCAACACCTCGACCGGGCAAAAGTGGCTTGCTTCGGGTACCAACCTGGTGGCCGATTGGGGACTGCCGTTGCCTGGCACTGCGCAGATCTCCGGCACCGACGTGAGCGAGTTCACCTTGCCCACCGACGGCACCGTGTCGATTTGGCGTGTCACCGGTGCGCTGGACCGGGTTTTAATCTTTCCAGCCCTACAGACGCCCGGGCTTTATACAGTCGAGCTGATTGCCGAGAACGTACAAGCCTCTGCGCTTTCATTGATCGTGGCCCACCCCGATGGGGGCGGGCTGGTCAATTTCAGCAATCTGCCGGTGAAGCCCGCCGAGAGCAAATATTTCAAGTTTCATTGCTGGGTGGGCGCTGACGGATACCCCTATTGGACGTTGGTGGAAAGCGGCTCGCTCAGTGCCTCGTATGAGGCGGTGACGGATGTTACCAACGCGACCGTAGATCTTGTCTACGATGCCTCTCAGCCGCTGACGTACTGGACTATCTCAGACGCCACGGCGCGTTCGATCTCGTTTCCGTCGTTGAGTACCTACTACACCGCAACGCGTGATTTGGTGATAAGGAACGACTCTAGCAGCGCGGTGACAATCACCGTTTCCGGCAATGGGCAACCGCTGAAGGACAACACGTCGTTGAACATTCCAGCCAACAGCGCGGTCATGTATCGCCTGGCGTATTACACCGGCTCGGGTGTCCGGCGCTGGAGCATTATGTCCACAACCGTTCTGTAGGTGACCTATGCAGCGCACTCTGGTCTGGCCCTGGCACGGACGCATAAAGAACGGATCGCTCGTCCTGCCGAACGGTGAGGAGCGGCAGTATGCGGGGCTTTCTACTTCCGTTACGGCGGCCTTTGGCCCGGGCGACAACCATCGGATCGTCGTAACGGGTATCGAGCCGCTCAGCGCCGAGGAGGAAGCACGTACGCCGATAGGCGGCGAGTACTGGGCAGGGCGGGCATTGTCCACAGCGGGCATTTTGTACAACCAGCAAATCGGTTGGATTTACCAGGCGAAAGATGGCAACCGCTGGGCTGTGAACTTCGGCACCCGGACGATATCTGCCGCGTCGTCAACGTTTTCGCTGGTGTTCACCCGCTTCGGCGAGTTCGGGAGTCCGGCGGAGACCTTTACCCGGTCGTTCAGCGCGCCGATCGGCCAGTTGTCGGCCAAGGACCGAGCCAAGTTTTCTGTAGAGCTTGGTGGTCAGAGCAACGTCACTATGCGGCTCCATGCTGTCAGCGATACAGGGCAGAACGTGGTGCTTGCCTGGATGGCCTACAACAACGAAGGACAGGCCAGTATCGACTCGATGCCGCGGGCCTATGCATTCCTGAAGCTCTCTCTAGATGGAAGCATGGAAGGGCTGCTGGTTACCCAGGATCTGCTCTACGGGCCCGATCAAGTTCGTGTGGATGGCGATTACCCAAACCAGTCCTATTACTCGATCGAGTCAGCTGGCAGCACCATGATTGAAAAGGATCGCGAGCCTATTCTTGATGAAAACGGCGCGGAGGTTGGCCATACGGTCACCTACGAATACAGCACCGAGGTCACGCTCAAGTCTCAGCCGAACGCAGGGCTGTACTTCTTCCCCGGGCCGGTAGAGTTCACGCGCTTGCAATCGTGGATCGTGGCTGTGGGGTTTGTGGGCGAGGAGCCTATGCCGTGCACGCTGAAATGTTCGCTCTCCGCTTCACGGTCGATGGTGAGCCTTAACTTGGTCACTGATACGGATCAAATCCAGCGCGAGTTCAACACGGGGCATATCGATATCGTACAGCCTGGCTCGGGGCATATTGCCGGTGGCGGCAGTAGTGGCGGATCACTCAACGTGTCGTGGGAGTCGGCTGGGACGACCTGGGCAAAGTCCATAACGTTCTCGACAGTTAGCCAGGTGGAAAACGATACCGTCACGAATTTGCAGATCTTCGACGGTGAAGAAAACACTTACCCCAACCAGGGATATGGCGCCGTTGGTTTCTTGGGAGACGGCAGCCTCTGGACGGATGAGGCCAACAAAGTGTTGGTCTCGGGTGGGCTTGGCATTTCCATCCGCCAATGGAAATTCGATTTTTACAGCAACAATCTGCTGGGCCTTTCATACCGCAAGAATACTGAGGCCTACCAGTTCATTGGGGGGCTGACCATCGACGGCCTGGTCGCACAGCCCGGCGCGTACCCATCGGCCGTGCGCAACTACGGCAGTTATCACCCCTTTTCTCAGCAGTTGGTTATCGGTTCAAGCACACCGGTCAACTGGGTCTAAAACATCCCTGAACAAGGAGCAGCCAGCCATGCAGCCGGCCCGCCAAGACCTGCCCGTTATTCCGGGAGCGACGTACCGCGACACCATTCGAATCATGCAGCCGGTCTGGGTTTATCGAGACATCACGGGTATCAGCGGTTCCCCGGTGGTCTTCACTGTGCCCGGCCACGGTCTAGAATCCGCCTGGCCCGTCTGGGTGCGTGGCGTCCAGGGGATGCCCGACGCCAACCGTGAACCCGACCGCCAGCTACCGCATATCGCCAAGCTCCTGACCGCCGAGACGCTGGAGATCAACACGCTATCGGCGGCAGGACTCCGGCCCACCGGTGGGCAGCTGATCTACCGCAGGCCGGTCGACCTTTCCGAGTCGTTGGCAGCTATGACGATCTGGCGCGGTGATGAGCCCGTGCTGGTGTTGACGCAAGACGATGGCCTGTCGGTGACCGCCGCCGGAACCATCGAGCGCGTGCTCACCGCCGAGCAAACCGCGTTGCTGGTAGGCGACGACCTCACCTACACCCTCGACATCACCTTCGTGGGCCCGACGGTTACGCGGTACTTCATCGGCGCCGTGGGTGGCCTGAGCAACAGTTGCCGTGGCGATGCCGTGATTGTCACCGCCGGCGAGCAAGGCCCGCCCGGAATTGGCATACCTGGTCCTGCTGGTGGTTCTGCCTTGCAGCGCACCGCCGGCGAAACCCTGAGCGCGCTGCGGGCCGTTTACGAGGTGGACGGGCAGGTATTGCTGCTGGATCAGGCGGACGCCGTCCACATCGACTTTCTGCTGGGTATCACGCTTAACGCAGCTGATATCTCGACGCCGGTCAACGTTCAGCGCAGCGGTGTGCTTGATGACGCCAGTTGGCGCTGGCTGCCTGGCCGGATCTGGCTGGGTGCTGATGGAGCGCTCACACAAACACCCCCGACATCCGGCTTCGATCTGCTGATCGGCACCGCGGTGTCACCCACCCGCATCACCCTAAACCTGCAAGACCCCATAGAGCTCGAGGAGTAACACACCATGGCTGCACAAGGTTTCATTGCCCGCGTAGGCGGGAAACTCAAACAAGTATTCGCGATCCTTTCTTCCGCCGGCGCCGCTGACAGCGGCAAAATTCCAGCGCTAGACGGGTCGGGTAAGCTCGACGCGAGCTTTCTGCCCACAGGGATTGGGGCCAACAGTGCGGTGGCGGTGGCTTCGGAAGCCATCGCGGCCGGCAAGTTCGTCAACTTCTACGGCAATGCGGGCGCACTGGGCATGCGCCTGGCGGACAACTCCAACAACCGCGAGGCTCACGGCTACGTAACCGCTGCAGTTGCCTCTGGTGCTTCGGGCACTGCCTACCGTCTAAACACAGTGAACGCCAACCTCACCGCGCTTACCCCAGGTACCAGCTACTACCTGGGGCTCGCGGGTGGAGTGATTGCCGCGCCGCTCGATCCAGCCGTCGACATCGGCAAGACCGATCAGTATCTGGGTATCGCCAAGTCGGCCACGGAATTGGTGACCAGCGAAGTTGACGCGGTCCTTCTGTAATGGGCGTCCGTCGCCCTCTGGCCAGGGTTAACGGTCGCATCACCGCCTTGCCTGCGGGCGACACCATTGATAAGGCATCGGTCGGGCTTGGTAACGTCGACAATACCGCCGATACAAACAAGCCCGTCAGTGTCGCGCAGCAGACCGCCCTTAACCTGAAAGCTGACAAGAGCGCCCTCACGTTCAGTAAAGAGTATGTCATCGACACCACCTATGCGAACGGTGGGGCTATCACGCTTTCACACGGTTTGGGCGTGGTGCCCAAATTCATTCAGTTCCAGGCCGTGTGTGTAACTGATGAGGGGGGTTGGTCTGCCGGCCTGGTAGCTGATCTTTCCCATGAGATCCAATTCGCCGGCGCTCCCAGCAACTCTGTAGGTTTAGGCGCAGCATTTAACGACGTGACCGTGTTTGTCCGGATCGCTGCAGCCGGCCTTTACACCATCAATTACGGCAATTTCCAGGCTTTCGCGCTGACGCCTACAAGTTGGCGCCTGCGGATCCGTGTATTCGCTTGATAGGATAAGAACATGCCTGAAGTAGTGCATTACGCTGATAGGACTACCGGTGCCTACCTTTACGCGACTGACGAGGATCCCCCTTCAAATTCGGTCGTTGTTACCGCGCCCCTCAGTTCGACTTACATCTGGGATGGTACGGTTTGGGTTTCTCCTGGACCCACTAGTGATGAAATCGAGGCTGAGCGCGATCGCCGGGTATCTGCCGGCTTCGAGTTCACTGTCGACGGCGCCAGCTACACCATCCAGTCGCGATCCAGCGACCGAGAAAATATCCTCGGCGCAGCTGGCGCGGCATTCCGAGCCCAGGTGGGAGGAAAAGGCGCTGGCGACTATCTGTGGGATGGCACCGGCGAGGAATTCGCCTGGATCACTGCCGACAATCAGCGGGTCAAGATGGATGCGCCCACAGTGGTCGCATTGGGGGATGCCGCAATCGCCACCAAACAGCGACTGATCTACAAGGCTCGGGGGATCAAGGATATGTCACCCCTTCCTAGCAATTACACCGATGACAAGTGGTGGGGTTAACCCTGATCATGCCGGCATGGGGCGGACATCACATGCGATGTCTATCAATCACTTCCCTTGCGATCGCCGTCCCAATTAGGTCTTCAGATGCTTGGTAATCCGTGGCCGGGCCTAGGCCCCATAGAGATATTCCGATAATGGCGTCTCTGATTTTTGAGCCGCTGAATTGGAATCTGGCTTCGCTACCCACATGAACTATCGTGTCATTAAATATTTCGAGTTTTGTAGATTTGTATCCCAGGACTCCCCTGGTGATATGTATCTTGTTAGGTGGGGTAAATACCATTGATATTAATATTGAGCCTTTGGCTTCTCGCACTGTTAACGTTGTGCCGGAAAACTCAATATCCCAGGGTGATATACAGTATTCTAAAGAGTTTTCATATATTTCTAGTATGCAAGCCCCTGCGGAGTCAAAGGCGATCAGGCTGAGGAAAAGATTGCCTTCTCTTATGGAGAAATCTAAAAGCGATAAGCCATCTATTACTATTGCGGAGAATTTCTGAGTGTTGGAGAAATTCGTGGTGTATACGTCTCCGCCTATTCGCACTTCGACTTCATCTCCCGAATAGTGTAAGTCGAAAGGGCTTGAAATCCCATTTTTTACGCTGTAAGGCGATCGATCAGCCTCTCTAACTTTTTCTATGGGTAATAATTTATTAGTTCTTTGTCTATGGTGGGAGTCACAAAGTAATGTTATTTCTTCAGCAACGTGTCTTCTGACCTTTGCCCACTCTTCCATGTGTTCGTATTCATAGAGCGGCATTCCGCAAATTACGCACCCGAAGCCACAGCGCTGTCTAACTTCCCGTTTTATAGCAGACGGGATCGCTGGTCTGGAGCAGGGGATATCTTCCATGAAAACTTCCTCGGCAATTTAGCTTTTGCCGGGATGGCTTGAGCGCTTGCGCTTCGATCATGAGCCAACAATAACTTTCTGACAATCCTGCTTTGAGCAGATGTTTTTCCCGGAGAAAAGCATGACCGTTACCGACAAAGACCGCGATGTGCTCGCGCGCACCACCTGGGGCGAAGCTCGTGGCGAGGGGATGGCCGGCATGATTGCCGTGGCCTGGACGATCCGCAACCGCGTGAACGATGGCAAGGATAAGTCGTGGTGGGGCGAGGGCTATGCCGGCGTGTGCCAGGCGCCGTATCAGTTCAGCTGCTGGAACAAGAACGACCCGAACTACCCGTACCTCAGTGGTGCCAAGCCGATCCCGAAAGCCGAGTTTGCCAAGTGCCAGGCCGCAGCGAAGGCGGTGATCGACGGCACCATGGCCGATCCCACCGGCGGCGCGACCCACTACTACGCCGCGACCATGCCCCGGCCGCCTGGCTGGACCGGCGCCGCCACGAAGACTGTGGTAATCGGCCAGCACATTTTCTACAAGGACGTGCCCTGATGCGGAACCTGGCCACCCCGTGGCATCTCCCCTATGTAGGCAATGGCTCTGGCCAGTTCTCCATGGTCCCACCGTTGCTGCCGTACAAGGTGGGCGAGTGGATGCTCATGGATGATCTGGTTTACACGGACAAGACCGGCAAGCAGCACACCATCCCGAAGTACTTCGTCACCGATCTGGCGTCGATCCCTTGGATCGCTGAGCCGATATTCAACTCAGTCGATTCCCGCATTCCAGGCGTGGGCCATGACGGATTTTATTGTTTCAACGCCATGCCTCGCGCCGAGTGCGACGACCTCCTGAAGGAAATGCTGCTGGTCACCGGCTGCGACCCCGTGCGCGCGGACCTGATCTACGCAGGCGTCCGCGTGGGCGGATCGAGTCGGTACCGGGCATGCAACGGCGGCCCCAAGCGCGAGGACTTCGCCTGGGAATACATGACCCCGCAGGAAGTGTTGCTCTATGAGTCTGCTTACAAGCTGGGCGGCGTTCACGTCTGAGAACGGCCTGCCCGATCTCTACTGCCGGTTCAACGTCGACGCCTGGGGCACGCCCGTGGCGGTCACCGGCAAGGCCTGGCTCGCCACTGGCGCCGTCCAACTTCTGATTTCCCTCAACTGGGCGTTCTAGCCCGAAACCGCTGTACCCAACTGGAGAAACACCATGAGCATCATCAGCAAAATCAGCGAAGCCGTGACCATCCTGAACACCGTCGTGGCCTTTGCCGAGAAGGTGAAGACAATCTTCGGCGTGACCGACAGCGACGACCTGACCGCCAAGCTGGCCGAGGCCGAAGCCGTACTGACCGCAACCCAGGAAGCGCTCGGCGCTGCCACCCCGGTCGCTCAGTAACACCGACCTTGCCGGCCTCATGGGGTCGGCTCCTTTCGATCTATAGCTGATCAAGATCGATTTTTGATCTCGCGAAAAGTTGCTCATGATGCTGCGCAAGCACATGTTGATTGTAAGCGGACGCTCGCTCAGGTGTGATGAAGGAAGTATAGCTGCCGGACCTACCATTGCCTTTGTCGATCAGTATTGCCTTGCTAGGTGTAATTGGATAATAAACTGCGTATTCATCCGGAATATCGAACCTATCCAGTCCCGTGCCAAATAAATTGAACGCTGGCTGGTCTGATGTGATAAATCTGGTGGAAGTTTCATTTAGTAGTAGCGTTATTTCGAATCGAGAATTAAATATATTGCTGGCTATATTGGTGGCTAGCATATGCCTCAGAGGGTTCCATATCTTCATGAGGCTGTCACTGTGCGCGGGCATTTTTTCAATAGTCATTTCCGAAAGATTTTGCTGTATTTTTTTGGTCCGTAATAGCTGCAAGGAAATGAATTGCAGGAAATTAAGACGGCTCGACGGGTCGTGCCAGAACTCGAACGTCTCCGATTTTAGGTCTTCTAAATAGTCAACTGACTTAGATTCTATGTCCGAATGTAACTCTTCTTCCAAATTGTTTATCATTACGTCGAAGGTCTTTTTTGCAAGAGCGTTACCCTCTTCCGTCGCTCCATTAATTTCTGAAAATAGTTTAATTGTCTCCTGAGCGGAATGCGGCAAAGAAAATAGCTCTACTATCTTTCGGTGGATGTCTTTAAGGTCTTCTGATACTTGGAACTTATTTATGCATTCGTTTAAAAGAGCAATCTCTATTTTGCCTAGCTTATGTATTTTATAAAAATTACGCTGCTGGGCTACGTCTTTAATGTTTGACTGATAATATTTATTCGAGCGCTTGCACCATACTAGGTCTTCGACAGCCCATGCTGATAAGTAATAACGCCATACATAATGTTGCTTGTGCTTCATGTTCTCATAAGACATCAGCTACTCCTTAGCTTTTCTATTAGCTGATGCTGACAGGATGCCGGCGTTATGCCAACCTTCGAAATAGTCAACTCGTACCACTTTTTGTACCAAATGAGGGGTTTCCAGGGGGGATCAGGGGGTTAATACACCCGTGTGGCCCCGTAAAGACCCCATCACGAATACTCCAGCTAATCCGCACATCCATCCTTCGGCGGCAGCCAGGCTGGATGCGTCTCTGTAGGAAGGGGCAGGTCGGCGTAGTGCACCATCTTCAGCACTTCGAGCAATTCGATGTACGGATACTGGCCCGGTCCCTCGCTGGAGCAGGTCGGCCTGTGGACGAATGCCAGCTCGCGGTGCGCCTGGTGCTGGCCTGCATGACATTCCTTGCAGTTGACCATATCGCTGGATAGCTTCCAGATGTCTGTCCACAAGGGTCGTTTCGAATCGGTCATATCTGCTCCTTGGGTGGAGCAGAGAGTATAGCGGGGAGGGTGTCTCCAGCCAGGACGGCGGGGACGCTGCTGGGCGGCGGCAGGTCTTGAGCGATAACCAATTGCTATGGTATGAATGGATTTCTCAAATACCTACGGATTACGGACATGGCAGTCGACTTCATTACCAATAGGCCACACAGTTTGCTTGACAGCTTCAAAGCTAGAATCGATCAGGCTGATCCCAGCGGAAGGGTGAATACTTGGGAATACGATGCTGATGGCGACTTCACTCACAAAGCGCCTCAGTGGCATCTAAAAGCATGGATGAGGCCAAATATTAGAGAAGGGAAGCTTACCTTTGGAATAATTGGTCCCGAAGGCAAAGAGATGCCATACGAGGTTTATGGCTATTATCATGGGCATTTGACTGAAACATTTCTGAATCACTTTGATCTAGAATTTAGTAGTGCCCAGTCCACTGCCCTGCCAACCGGCGACGACTACGTTAGGCCTTGAGGCGAGTCGCAAGACTTAGGGCAAATTTAGGGCAAAACTGGGGCCATCGGTGGCCCTGATAGGCCCATACGGCTTTGATAAACGCCAGCAAATACGGGCCTGTGAGGGCCGGCCGGTTTCATCGGTAGGGTTCAAATCCCTAGCTCTCCGCGATCATCGGGCACGTGAACGGCGGTAACCCCTACGCGCCGGCGATCGTTGCCGACCTGCACTACGGAGCGATGCAGGCCGGTGCGCCGGCGCCGCTTCTTCAGCATACCGGCGCCGGCCAATCTCATGTCTGCGCTTCTGCGGCATACTGCCCGTCTCGACTCTTGATGGCCTTTGCTATAAGAGGGATTGCCATCGAACACCCTAGATAAGCGATGCTGTTCCAGAGGTTTGCAATCACGAGCAGCACGTCATGGCGCGTCATCGGTGCGTTAGAGGCGCCGAATAGTATGATCTCCCATATGCTCAAAATTGCGACCATAAGCGAAAGAGCTGTCCCCAGAATCATGCTGGTTTTGCCCAGCCACGTTTTGATCTTGTCTAGCATTTTCCGATGATCTTCGGGCGGCGTCAGTATGAATTCCTTCAGTCCTTTGTAGACGCCAAACACCGACACAATTACTGCGAGAATTACGCCGATATTTTTAACCGTTTCCATTCATTCCTCCAGGCAGGATTGCGCTAGATGTTCGAGCGATTGCTCCAAGGGCGCGTCGTTGAGGTCATCATCCGGTTCTCTCCAGCCCGGTGGGTCTCGCAGGTAGAGGGGTTCGAGAGCAACTCCTGCCAATAGCGGCGCAATACTTTCTTGCGTCGCTATCCCCTTTGTGAGGCGTTTTCCGGGCGCGAGGTGGTCAGAATGCGTCGGAGATCTTTTTGCCAGAGATCTTTATGGACAGCTGAGGAGCGACCTCTACGGAGCCGGATAGTTCGAGCGTGCCACCTTCGTAGTCGACCTGCCCCTTAGCGTTGAGCGTGTAGTTGTCGATGCCTACTACGTTTGTATTTCCGGCTTTCCATTTCGAGATTTTGAATTTAGCTTCAAACGGACCGGATGCGGTAGGAACCTTGCCTTGGTACAGAAAATTTGCATCCCCGCCGTTGACCGAGCCATCCTTCACCACGACTAAGCCGTCGCCGTGATCGCCCGTACTGGCCTTGAAGTTGACGTGAAAAATTCCGTTAGCCATGCCCTTCTCCTTGATGGTTGAAAATCTACTATAGCTGGTGCGCAGCAATACGCTTGCGGTTGCTCAAGAAGCGGGTGGAGCTGCATTTCTATCATTCAGGCCTACGGAGGACTAAATGAACACAGCCTTTTTGCTCATGGCTCAGTACGGCGCCCGGGCGGTCATTCCGCTAGAGCGCGTGTGTGCAGACTACTTCAGCCACCTGACGCCGGCAAAATTGAGATTGAAGATCGATGCCGGTGAGATCGATCTGCCATTGATGCGTGTCGACGACAGCGAGAAAGCCGCAAGCGCTGTGCATCTCATGGCCCTGGCGGCATATTTGGATGCTCAGTGCGAGAAAGCAAAATCGGAACAGCTAATGCAATCCAAGAGGCTACCCTTCAATTCAGCGGCGGTGCCGTCACATGAGTTGCCGAAGCCGACCTTCGTACCGAACGAATCTGCGTCAGACCTTATCAGGTTGCCAGAGGTGAAGAAGCTAACGGGTATCAGCGCTTCGATGATCTACAAGATGATAAGCACTGGCGATTTTCCTCACCAGGTGAGCCTGGGAGATCGTGCGGTTGCCTGGGTCAGGGGCGAGGTTCTGGAGTGGCGCCAGATGCGAATTGACTCGCGACGGGCAGATCCATAGCGACTTGCTACTGCAACGCTCCCGCCGAGCAAGGTGGCCATGAGTGGCAAGCATATGCGCAGCACTACAAGCTCACTACAAAAGCTGTCATTAAGCTGGCATAACCGAGCCAAAACAGCCCATTCAGACACAAAAAAGGCACTTGCGAGATTCGCTAAGTGCCTGATTTGTAACGCTTGTTTGGTGGAGCCGGGGGGATTTGAACCCCCGTCCGCCAGTGCTCCGCTGTCGGTACTACATGCTTAGCCCGTTCTACTAAGTTAACCCGCGGCCGCCCGAGGGGCAGGGTGCTTTGGGCGAGTTGTGTAAGTTTTAGCCGATTCGTCCACAACGTACTGCACGGCGATCCTGTTCTGCATGACAATCACTTCGAGTTTACAGGCATCCTCTAGTGATTGCTGGCACCGAAGTGACCAGAAGCTCAGGCTCTAGTCGTCGCAATTAAGCGGCGAGTGCGAATTCCTGGCCGTAGGTTTCGTCATTGGCAACTATAAAAGTTGCAACAGTGGATTTACGAGTTCTGTTACCAACTCGGCATGCACCTAAAGTTTCACTACCGGCGTCGAATCCTGATCGACCCCATAACCTGCTGATTTCGCAGCAGGAAGCCAGTGTACGCGAAAGCGGGCGACGAGTCGACAGTCGTCTTCTCGCGCCCTGGCGACAGCGGCTCAGGACGCCTCCGCGGCATTAATTGCCGGCAGCGCCGCCTTTCTTGCTCTTGGCGATGTCGCTCAAGGTTTTGGTGGTGGTGGTGATGCAGCCTTTTTTGTCACCTGCAGCCTGCTCTTTCTTTGCCGCTGCGATGGAGGCTTTGTAATCGACACCGCCATCGGCGGTCGCGGCGCTGGACGTGGCTTGCTCGTTTTCGATTTTCTTGATGTTGCCGGCGCAGAGGTCTTCGGCAGCGAAGACAGGCGAAGCAACGAATGCTGCGGCGATGAACAGACCGGTCAGGGTAGTGCGCTTCATAGGGTATCTCCTCAAGCGAAAAATGATCCGGCTGACATCTGACGTCGCGCCCGGAGTTCGAAATAGCCCCATCCAGTGGGGCTTAATGGTGTTGACTCCGAGGTTTTGCAGGGGTTCTATCTTTTTGCGCGGATAATGTGAGATCGCCATCTTGTGGCGTTCGTGCCCTGTTTCAGGGCGCGGTGAGCGCGGTGGTGACGCGGTCTACCAGATACACCAGGCCGTGGTAATCCAGGCCGCTGTGCTGGCTGAGGCCGATCTCGCAGGTGCGGCTGGTGGAGATGCCTTCGTCGCAATATTGCACGGCGTCCTTGAGGCTGCGCAGGGCGTGGGCATTGAGTTGCGGGGTGGTGAAACCTTTGTCGCCGGCGAAGCCGCAGCAGTGAATGCCTTCGGGCACGACGACCTGGGTGCTGCAGCGGCGGACGAGGTCGATCAGGGCCTGGCTTTCGCCCAGGTGCTGGGTGCTGCAGGTGACGTGCACGGCGATGGGGGTGTCTTGGGGGTGGAAGGTGAGTTTGTCCACGAGGTGGCTGCGGATAAAGCGCACTGGATCGTAGAGGTCGAGGCGGGGCTCGTTGAGGTCTTGCACCAGGCGCAGGGTGCAGGGGCTGGTGTCGCAGTAGATCGGGTCGAGGCCGCCGCGACTGGCGTGCATCAGGGCATCGATGAGCTCCTGGCGTTTGCGCTCGGCGGGGGCATTGTAGCCTTTGGAGGCGAAGGGCTGGCCGCAGCAGAGGCTGTCCTGGTTCTCGGGGTAGATGACCTCGAAGCCGGCTTTGGTGAGCAATGCGTGGGTTTTTTCCTGTAGCGACATTTGCTCGCGGTCGCTGGCGGCCGGGCCCATGGCGCGCGACACGCAGGCGGCCAGATAAACGACGCGGGGGCGGTCCATCGCTGGCTGCGGCGTGAAGCGCAGGGTGTCTTGTGGCTGCGGCATGGCGGCCGTCCATGCAGGAATCCGGCCCTTGGAGAGTTGGCTCAGGCGAGCGGACCATTGGTTCAGACGCGGTGCGCCGAGCAGCATGCGCGCACCGTTGGCAACGTGCAGGGTCATGCGTGCGCCCTTGAGCGCGGTGCTGAAGTGGTCGGCCAGCCAGTTGGCGGTGCGCAGGTTGTGGGCGTTTTGCGCGCGGAGTTTCTTCACCAGTTCGCCGGTGTTGATGCCGACGGGGCAGCGTTGTGCGCACAAGCCAGTGGCGGCGCAGGTGTCGATGCCCTGGTATTGGTAGTCGTGCTCGAGCGCCTGGGTGTCGAGGCCTTGGCGTTTTTTTGCCTGGATGTCGCGCCACATGACGATGCGTTGGCGCGGGCTGAGGGTCAGTCCCTTGGACGGGCACACGGGCTCGCAGAAGCCGCACTCGATGCATTTGTCGACGATGGCGTCGGCGGCCGGCATGGGCTTGAGGTTTTTGAGGTGGATGTGCGGGTCGTCGCTGAGCACTACGTCGGGGTTGAGGATGCCGGTGGGGTCGAGCAGGCGTTTGAGCTGCCACATCAGCCGGTAGGCGTCGCTGCCCCACTCGAGTTCGACGAAGGGCGCCATGTTGCGGCCGGTGCCGTGCTCGGCCTTGAGCGAGCCGCCGAATTCGACGGCCACCAGTTGCGTGACGTCTTCCATGAACGCCTGATAGCGGGCGATTTCTGCGGGGTTGTTGAAGCCTTGGGTGAAGACGAAGTGCAGATTGCCCTCCAGGGCATGGCCGAAGAGGATGGCTTCGTCGTAGCAGTGGCGTTCGAACAGTTCGATGAGGCGGCGCACGCCGAACGCCAGTTGCTCGACGGGGAAGGTCACGTCTTCGATGATCACGGTGGTGCCGGTTGGGCGTACGGCGCCGACGGCGGGAAAGGTATCTTTGCGGATCGCCCAGAGCTGCGCGTTGGCGGCGGGATCGGTAGTGAAGTCGACCTGTTTTTCGACGGGAAAGGCGGCGATGGAGGCCGTGATGTGCCCGAGCTGTTCTTGTAGCAGTGCGGCGCTGGCGGCGCGGGATTCGATCAGCAGAGCGCAGGCGCCGGCGGATAGTTCTCGCACGAAAGCCGGCATGCCGGGTTTTTCCTGGACCGAGCGCATGCTGCGGCGGTCGAGCAGTTCAACGGCGGACACCGGTTGCTGTTTGAGTACGGTGACCGCCAGGCAGCAGGTCTCTACATCCGGGAAGACGATAAAGGCCGAGGCCTTGTGTAGGTGTTCGGGCACGGTGTCGTAGGTGACGGCGCTGATAAAGCCCAAGGTGCCTTCGGAGCCGACCAGAAGGTGGGTGAGGATGTCGACGGGCTCATCGAAGTCGATCAGGGCGTTGAGCGACAGGCCGGTGGTGTTTTTCAGGCGGTATTTGTGGCGGATGCGCTCAGCCAGCGCGGTGTTGGCGCGAGTTTCACGCCCCAGGCGTGCGAGTTCGTCGAGCAGTGTGCTGTGGCTGGTGCGCAGGGCAGTGAGGGAGGCTGGGTCTTCAGTGTCGATGCGGGTGCCGTCGGCCAGCACCAGGCGCATGCCAGCGAGGGTGAAATAGGTGTTTTGCGCGGTGCCGCAGCACATGCCGCTGGAGTTGTTGGCGACGATGCCGCCGATCTTGCAGGCGTTGATCGAGGCAGGGTCAGGGCCGATCTTGCGTCCGTAAGGGGCCAGCCAAGCGTTGGCCTGAGCGCCGATGACGCCGGGCTGCAGGCGGATTTGCGCACCGTGGTTGCGGATCTCGCGGCTGTTCCAGTTATCGCCGAGCACGATCAATACCGAGTCGCTGATGGCCTGGCCGGAGAGGCTGGTGCCGGCGGCGCGGAAGGTCACGGGCACATGTTCGCGGTGGGCGAGCTTGAGCAGGGCGACGACTTCGTCTTCGGACTCGACGCGGATGACCAGTTTCGGGATGAGCCGATAGAAGCTGGCGTCGGTGCCGAAGGCGAGGGTCGAGGTCGGGTCATCGAAGCGGCGGTTGGCCGGGATCAACTGTTCGGCCGCGTGCAGGAAGGCTGCGGGCAGCGAGACGGAATTCAGCTGGGCGGTGGCTTGGACGGTAAGCGGGTGCTGGGTGCGCATTGAGCCCCCTTGTTGTTATTGGCAGGGTTGGATCATGGCTGGATAATTGGTAAGACCAATTATTCTGGGTGTGGGGCTAGATTAGAGGGGGTTGGCGGGGGATGTCAATTTTGGGGGAGTGAGGCGCGGGGAGGGGGTTTCAACGCAGGGATCGGTAGGGATCGGACAGGCGTCTTCGCGGGCAAGCCTTGCTCCCACGAAGTGTACAGTTACAGCACTGTACGGCTGTGGGAGCAAGGCTTGCCCGCGAAGGGGCCGGTATGGCCTATGGACAAAGAGCTATCGCGCAGAGCCGCGTGGACTCAGTCGTCCTTGCCCTTCGTCCGCACGGCGCGTTGCAGCTCGCGGTCGGAGTCGCGTTCGCGCTCGGTGTGGCGCTTGTCGTATTCCTTCTTGCCCTTGCCTAGCGCGATTTCGCACTTGATCAGGTGCTTGCTCCAATACAGCGACAGCGCAACGCAGGCGTAGCCCTTTTGCTGCACCGCAGTGTTGAGGCGATCGAGCTCTTTTTTGTTGAGCAGCAGCTTGCGCGTGCGTACCGGGTCGGCAATCACGTGAGTGCTGGCGGTGGACAAGGGCGAGAAGTGGCTGCCGAGCAACCAGGCTTCGCCGTCCTTGAGCAGCACGTAGCTGTCCACCAACTGGGCTTTGCCTGCACGCAGGCTTTTCACTTCCCAGCCGGCGAGGACCATACCGGCCTCGAACCTGTGCTCGATGAAGTAATCGTGTCGCGCTTTTTTGTTTTGCGCGATTGTCCCTTCCGGGTGTTTCTTTTGTTTGGCCATAGGGCGGGCATTATAGGGAGTCCGCGCGTCGTCGGCTACCGGGATGCTGCATGCTTGAGCGAGTGAGATTAATACCGGACAATACCGCCATGAACATTTTCTCGCAGCGCTCGATGGCGCCCCCGGCATTCTCCCTGATCTGCCGCTCAGCTTTTGGAAGTGACGCCTGAATGACTACCCATATCCAACGCTCCGCCTTGCTCCCTTACCCAGCCCAGGCGCTCTATGATCTGGTCAACGACGTGGCGCGCTATCCCGAGTTCTTGCCGTGGTGCTCGACAACCAAGGTGCGTGAGAGCACCGACGTCTTGATGGTTGCCAGCCTCGAGGTAGCCAAGGGCGGCCTCAGTCAGCATTTGGTCACGCGTAATACCCTGACGCCAGGCCAGCAGATTGAAATGAATCTGGAAGAAGGCCCCTTTACCCAGCTGCATGGGCTTTGGGTGTTCAAACCCTTGGGCGAGAAGGCCTGCAAGATCAGCCTCGACCTGTCGTTCGACTACGCCGGGCCGATCGTTCGTGCCACCTTGGGGCCGCTGTTCAATCAGGCAGCCAACACGTTGGTGGATGCATTCTGTCAGCGTGCCAAGCAGCTGCACGGCTGAACCGGCATTGATCCGCGTTGAAGTGGTGTATGCCGATGTCGATCGCCAGGTGCTGCTGGCGGTGGAGGTTGCGCCGGGCACCACGATGCATCAGGCGGTGACGCTGTCGGGGATGGCCGAACAGTTTGCCTCGGTCGTGCTGCTGGAGTGCCCGATGGGGATTTTCGGTCGACGTATCGAAAAGCCTGCTGAGCATGTGCTGGAAGACGGCGACCGCATCGAGATCTATCGGCCGCTGATTGCCGACCCTATGGAGGTGCGGCGGATGCGCGCAGCCAAGACGGCCAGGCCGAGCAAGAAGCGCGGCTGATCCCTCGCAATGAACAAAAATCTTCATGAATGAAAAATTTCATGCATAAAAAAACCGGCTCGCGAGCCGGCTTTTTTTATGGCGATATTACTGTGGCGAGGATTCGATCGGTTGCGGTGTCGGTACAGCCTGTACCTTCACGCCGTCGACGTCGCGCTGGATCTTGTCCAGGGTCGAGCCCGGGGTAGCAGGCGCTTCTGGCTTGCCAGGCTGCGCCGCCGGGGCGCCTGGGCTGACAGTGGTGCCACTGTCCTGGCCGAGGATCGCCTGATCCTTGCTCACGCCCGGCATGAAATCGCCCGACAGGCCGGCCAATTGGTCGGTGCCGTTGAATAGAATACTGATGCGCTCTTGCTGGCGTTCACCGCCCCCGGGTTGCAGGCTGTACAGATAATCCCAACGATTGGGATGAAATGTGTCGACCAGCAGGGGGTTGCCCATGATAAACCTTACTTGACGTCGGGTCATTCCTGGCCGCAACTGGTCTATCATGTCCTGCGTGACGACATTGCCCTGCTGGATGTCGATTTTGTAAACCCCGGGGAACGAACAACCGGCGAGTGCGAGCAGTCCCACGAAGGTGAGGCTGGTTAGCAAGTGCTTGGTGTTTTGCATCGGTGGGCGACTTCCACTATCTTGGCTGGGACAACGTAAACCCCGATCATACCCGCATTAAGAGAAGCTGCGAAGCAGCATCGGCGAGAAAGCTGACCATGGTAGAAAATAACGAACTACGTAAAGCCGGCCTGAAGGTTACCCTGCCTCGGGTCAAAATCCTGCAAATGCTGGAGAATTCTCCGCAGCGCCACATGAGTGCCGAGGATGTCTACAAGGCATTGATGGAAGTTGGCGAGGATGTCGGGCTGGCCACGGTTTACCGTGTGCTGACTCAGTTCGAGTCTGCTGGGTTGGTGATGCGCCACAACTTTGATGGCGGTCATGCCGTGTTCGAAGCTGTCAGCGATCGAGAGCATCACGACCATATGGTATGCGTCGATTCGGGCGAGGTTCTTGAATTCAAGAGCACCGAAATCGAGGAGCTGCAGGAGCGTATCGCCACGGAACATGGTTACGAGCTGGTTGACCACAACCTGGTGTTGTACGTCCGCAAGAAGAAGTGAGTGGGCCCGCGGTTGCGGGGCTACACATGAAACAAAGGCGACCCTAGGGTCGCCTTTGTGCTTTGAGTGCTAGGGGGAATTTAGGCTGGGGCAGATTACGACTCAAGTCCTGCCAACTCGGTGGGAGCAAGGGGGCGCGTTCGCGGCGAAAAGGCCGGTGCAGTCACCCGCAGATCAGGACTTCGCAGTAACCACCATCTTTTTGGCATGCGCCAAGGATTCCTTGGTCAGGTCGATGCCACCCAGCATGCGCGCCACTTCTTCGACCCGTTCGTTCTTGTTGAGGCTCGACACCGCAGTGCGGGTCTCATCGCTGCCGCGCACCTTGTGCACGAATAGATGGTGATGCCCTTGCGCCGCCACCTGCGGCAAGTGCGTCACGGTCAGCACTTGCCCGCGCTCACCCAGGCGGCGCAGCAATTGCCCGACGATCTCGGCGGTCGGGCCGCCGATACCCACGTCCACTTCGTCGAACACCAGCGTCGGCACGCGGGAGGTTTGCGCGGTGATCACCTGAATCGCCAAGCTGATCCGTGACAGCTCGCCACCTGAGGCGACCTTGGCCAGCGCTTTGAGCGGCAATCCGGGGTTGGCGCTGACCATCAACTCGACCTGCTCCAGCCCGTGGGGCTGCATGCCGTTGCTGCCGTGGGGGCGCAGCTCGATGCTGAATCGCCCGCCCGGCATGCCGAGGCGCTGGATTTCCGCCTCCACCGCAGTGGCCAGGCTGTGCGCCGCCTGTTGGCGCAACTCGCTCAGCTCTCGGGCTTTCTCCTGGTAGTGGCGGGCGTAGGCTGCCAACTCTTCCCCCAAGCGCTCGACGGACTCATCGTTGGCGTTCAGCGTTTCGATTTCGTCCAGCAGCGTCTGGTGCATGTGCGCCAGTTCAGCCGGCTGAATGCGGTGCTTGCGCGCCAAGGTATAGATAGTGTCGAGACGCTCGTCGATGTATTGCAGGCGCGCTGGGTCGGCGTCGAAGTTATCGAGAAAACGATTGAGCTCGCCGACGGCTTCTTCTACCTGGATCTGCGCGCTGGAAATCATGCCAGCGGCTTCGCCCAAGGCGTGGGGCGGATTGTTGGTGGCACCGAGCCGATTGAGGCTCGCGGTCAAGGCGCCGAGCACGTTGCCTGAATCGTTCTCGCTGCACAGGTCGATTACCTGGCGGCAGATGCCGAACAGCGCCTCGGCGTTGGTGAGGTTTTTCTGCTCGGATTCCAGCTCGTCCAGCTCGTGCTCGCCCAGTGCAAGGTTTTCCAGCTCCTCGAGTTGGTAGCTGAGCAATTGATGACGCGCCCGTTGCTCGTCGCCGGAATTGCGCAGGTGCTCAATCTCCTGGTGCGTTTGCCGCCAGCGTTGCGCGGCCATCTGCACCTGGCGCGACAGATCGCCAGCGCCGGCATATTCATCCAGCAGGCGGCGATGGGTGTCGGTTTTGAGCAGCGACTGGTGTTCGTGCTGGCTATGGATGTCGATCAGCAGTTCGCCCAGCGCCTTGAGGTCGCCCAGCGGGCAGGGCGTGCCGTTGATGTAGCCTCGCGAGCGGCCCTCGGCGGTGATGACCCGGCGCAGGATGCACGGCCCGGCGGAATCGAGATCGCGTTCGGCGAGCCACGCGCTGGCCTCGGGAATATCGGCCAGATCGAAGGAGGCGAGGATGTCCGCCTTGTCGGCACCGGGGCGCACCACGCCGGGCTCGGCACGATCGCCCAGGGTCAGCCCCAAGGCATCGAGCATGATCGATTTGCCAGCACCGGTTTCGCCAGTGATGACGCTCATGCCGCGCGCGAGTTCGAGGTCGAGGTGTTCGACGATGGCGTAGTTGTGTACGGACAGGTGCACCAACATAAAGGCAGCTCCCAGGCTCAATGTCTGGTTATTTATACAGTGGTTCGGGTTGGGCTGACAATGCCCCCGCTTAGGTCTATTTGCGAGCGAAGCCAGGTTTTTTATCGCGATTGTGCGATCCCACCGTACGGCGCCTTATCTGCTGCAGCCCCTTGAAGCGTGATTTTACGACCCCATATACCCGGTCAGAAGCGCGACAACAGCTCGCCCACGACATTGATTGACAGGAGAATTTGCATGGCTGACGAACAGACTCTGGATGACCTGAACCCGGAAGCGAATCACGCGGACGGCGGTAGCGACGATCACGCTGCGCGTATCAAGACCCTGGAAGAACAACTGGCTGGGGCTCAGGATAACGCCCTGCGCGTCGCCGCCGACGTGCAGAACATTCGTCGTCGTGCCGAGCAAGATGTCGAAAAGGCCCACAAATTCGCCCTCGAGAAGTTCGCCAGCGACCTGCTGCCGATCATCGACAGCCTCGAGCGCGGCCTGGACCTGTCCAACCCTGAAGACGTCAACATCCGCCCGATGCGCGAAGGCATCGAGCTGACCCTGAAGATGTTCCAGGACACCCTCAAGCGCTACAACCTTGAGGCTCTCGATCCGCACGGCGAACCCTTCAGCGCCGAGCTGCACCAGGCCATGGCCATGCAGGAGAGCGCAGACGTCGAGCCCAACAGCGTGCTCAAGGTGTTCCAGAAGGGTTACAGCCTCAATGGCCGCCTGCTGCGTCCGGCCATGGTCGTGGTCAGCAAGGCGCCGTCCGCGCCGCAGCCGTCGATCGACGAAAAGGCCTGATGGAATTTCTGTCGGCAGCCTTGAAAAGCGCCAACAGGCCCCCATTTTAGAGTCAAGCGTTTAAGTGCTACCGCAGATGGCCACAACCTCTGGGGCAACCAAATCAAGCAAGTTCGGAGAGTAAAGACATGGGCAAGATTATCGGTATCGACCTGGGGACCACCAACTCCTGCGTCTCGATTCTGGAAAACGGCAAGGTCAAAGTGATCGAGAACGCTGAAGGCGCTCGCACTACCCCGTCGATCATCGCTTACGCCAACGACGGCGAAATCCTGGTCGGCCAGTCCGCCAAGCGTCAGGCAGTCACTAACCCGCACAACACGCTGTACGCGGTGAAGCGTCTGATCGGCCGTCGTTTCGACGAAGAAGTCGTACAGAAAGACATCCAGATGGTCCCTTACAAGATCGTCAAGGCTGACAGCACCGGCGATGCCTGGGTTGAAGTGAACGGCCAGAAAATGGCACCGCCACAGATCTCGGCTGAAATCCTCAAGAAGATGAAGAAGACCGCCGAAGACTACCTCGGTGAAGCCGTCACCGAAGCGGTCATCACCGTACCGGCCTACTTCAACGACAGCCAGCGCCAGGCCACCAAAGACGCCGGCCGTATCGCTGGTCTGGACGTCAAGCGCATCATCAACGAGCCTACCGCTGCCGCACTGGCCTACGGTATGGACAAGGCCAAGGGTGACCACACTGTCATCGTTTATGACCTGGGTGGCGGTACCTTCGACGTGTCGGTCATCGAAATCGCTGAAGTCGATGGCGAGCACCAGTTCGAAGTGTTGGCCACCAACGGCGACACGTTCCTGGGGGGTGAAGACTTCGACATCCGCCTGATCGACTACCTCGTCGACGAGTTCAAGAAAGAAAGCGGCATGAACCTCAAAGGTGACCCGCTGGCCATGCAGCGTCTTAAAGAAGCCGCTGAAAAAGCCAAGATCGAGCTGTCCTCGAGCCAGTCGACCGACGTCAACCTGCCGTACATCACTGCAGATGCCACCGGTCCAAAGCACTTGAACGTGAAGATCTCCCGCTCCAAGCTGGAAGCTCTGGTTGAAGACCTGGTTCAGCGCACCATCGAGCCTTGCCGTATCGCATTGAAAGATGCCGGTATCGACGTTGGCTCGATCAACGACGTGATCCTGGTCGGCGGTCAGACTCGCATGCCGCTGGTACAAAAACTGGTCACTGACTTCTTTGGTAAAGAAGCCCGTAAAGACGTCAACCCCGACGAAGCCGTCGCCATGGGTGCTGCCATCCAGGGCGCCGTATTGGCCGGCGACGTCAAAGACGTGCTGCTGCTGGACGTCAGCCCGCTGACTCTGGGTATCGAAACCATGGGCGGCGTGATGACCGCGCTGATCGAGAAAAACACCACGATTCCTACCAAGAAGTCGCAAGTGTTCTCGACGGCCGATGACAACCAGAGCGCCGTGACCATTCACGTGCTGCAAGGTGAGCGCAAGCAAGCCGGTCAGAACAAGTCCTTGGGCAAGTTCGACCTGGCCGAGATTCCACCGGCTCCACGTGGCGTGCCGCAAATCGAAGTGACCTTCGACATCGACGCCAACGGCATCCTGCACGTAGGTGCCAAGGACAAGGCCACTGGCAAGACTCAGTCGATCGTGATCAAGGCCAACTCCGGTCTGTCTGACGAAGAAATTCAACAGATGATCCGTGACGCCGAAGCCAACTCGGAAGAGGACCGCAAGTTCGAAGAGCTGGCCGCTGCCCGTAACCAGGGTGATGCACTGGTGCACTCGACTCGCAAGATGATCGCCGATGCTGGTGACAAGGTCACCGCTGAAGAGAAGACCGCTATCGAGTCTGCATTGGTTGCACTGGAAGTCGCCGTCAAGGGTGACGACAAGGCTGCCATCGAAGCCAAGGTCGAAGAGCTGTCCAAGGTCTCCGCACCCGTGGCGCAGAAAATGTACGCTGACCAGGCCGAACAGCCTCAAGGCGGTGCACAGCCTGCCGGCGATAAAGCCGAGAAGCCCGATGACGTCGTCGACGCTGAGTTCGAAGAAGTCAAAGACCACAAGTAAGCAGTACGCTTGTTGGTCGGCCAGTTGACTGTGCTTGTGCAGTCGCTGGTAGGATGTCGCCGCGCGGGGGCTTGCTCCCGCGTTGGCGTGTCTGGAATCCACGAATTTTTTACAGCATGCGACATGATCGGATGTTGGCCGCACGGCCTGCTGCGCTCTTGCGTGCTGGCTCTCAAAAAGAGTGCAAAGACTTATGGCTAAGCGTGACTATTACGAAGTGCTGGGGGTGGAGCGAGGCTCCAGCGAGGCAGACCTGAAAAAGGCCTATCGCCGCCTTGCAATGAAGCATCACCCGGACCGTAATCCGGATGACAAAGAGTCGGAAGAGAAATTCAAGGAGGCCAACGAGGCCTACGAAGTACTCTCCGATGCCAGCAAGCGTGCTGCCTACGACCAGTACGGTCATGCCGGCGTCGACCCGCAGATGGGTGGCGGCGGCGGTCCCGGTTTTGGCGGGCAGAATTTCTCTGACATCTTTGGTGATGTCTTCAGCGATTTCTTCGGTGGTGGCCAGGGTCGCGGCGGTCGTGGTGGCGCTCAGCGCGGCAGCGATCTGCGTTACACCCTCGAGCTCGACCTTGAAGAAGCCGTGCGCGGTACGACGGTCAATATCCGTGTGCCGACGTTGGTCAACTGCAAGCCGTGCGACGGCAGCGGCGCCAAGAAAGGCTCGGCGCCGATCACCTGCCCGACCTGTGCCGGTATCGGCCAGGTGCGCATGCAGCAGGGCTTCTTCTCGGTGCAGCAGACCTGCCCGCGTTGCCACGGTCAGGGCAAGATCATTTCCGATCCGTGCGATTCGTGCCACGGTGCGGGTCGCGTCGAAGAATCCAAGACGCTTTCCGTCAAAGTGCCGCCAGGTGTCGATACCGGTGATCGCATTCGTCTGTCCGGCGAAGGCGAGGCGGGCGCGCAGGGTGGTCCGACGGGCGACCTGTATGTGGTGATCAGCGTGCGCGAGCATGCGATCTTCCAGCGCGACGGCAAGCATCTGTTCTGTGAAGTGCCTATCAGCATCACCGATGCAGCGCTGGGCGCCGAGCTCGAAGTGCCGACGCTGGATGGCCGCATCAAGTTGAAGATCCCCGAAGGGACTCAGACCGGCAAGCAGTTCCGTCTGCGCGGCAAGGGCGTTGCTCCGGTGCGCGGTGGCGGCGCGGGCGACCTGATGTGCCGCGTAGCGGTCGAGACGCCGGTCAATCTGGGTCGTCGTCAGCGCGAGCTGCTGGAAGAGTTCCGTGCTTCGCTTGAGGGCGACACCTCCCATTCGCCCAAGGCCAATGGCTGGTTCGAAGGCGTGAAGCGCTTCTTCGGCGATCTGTAATCGATCCATAGGCTGAGGGCCTCTTCGCGGGCAGGGCCTGCTCCCACAGATGTGTGCGAGCGGGCTCTGCCCGTGAAGCTTTCAAAGGAATACGGGTATGCGACGTATAGCGGTAATGGGCGCCGCCGGGCGCATGGGCAAGAATCTCATCGAGGCAGTGCAGCAGCGTGCACCGCTGACGGGGCTGACCGCCGCCATCGTGCGTCCGGGCAGTACGTTGCTGGGTGCCGACGCTGGTGAACTGGCTTCCCTGGGGCGTATCGGCGTGCAATTGGTCGGCAGCCTGGCGCCGGTGGTCGATGAATTCGATGTGTTGATCGACTTCACCCTGCCGGATGTGATGCTCAACAACCTGGCGTTCTGCCGCAAGGCCGGCAAGGCCATGGTCATCGGTACCACGGGGCTCTCGGCGGAGCAGAAGCGGCACTTGGTCGAGGCGGGCAAGGACATCCCGATCGTCTTCGCTTCCAACTTCAGCGTCGGCGTGAACCTGTCGTTCAAGCTGCTGGAGATGGCTGCGCGGGTGATGGGTGAAGAGGCTGATATCGAGATCATCGAGGCGCATCACCGCCACAAGGTCGATGCCCCGTCAGGTACGGCGGTGAGCATGGGCGAGGTGATCGCCAAGGCGCTGGATCGTGATCTGAGCAAGGTCGCGGTGTATGGCCGTCAAGGTCATACCGGTGCCCGCGAGCGCGAAACCATCGGCTTCGCCACTGTGCGCGGTGGGGATGTGGTGGGCGATCATACGGTGCTGTTCGCCGCTGAAGGCGAGCGCGTCGAGATCACTCACAAGGCGTCGAGCCGCATGACCTTCGCCAAGGGTGCCGTTCGTGCAGCGCTGTGGCTGGATGGCAAGGCGCCGGGTCTGTATGATATGCAGGATGTGCTGGATCTGCATTGATCCCGCTAGTTTCGCGGGCAGAGTCCGCTTCCACAGGGTAATACCTTCCTCGTGGGAGCGAGTTCAGCTCGCGAAGCCCCCCAGAAACACCGCTGCGACCCCCTGTGTCGCATTCTCCGCGCAATCAGGCGCAATAGCGGTGGACCAAAAAAGCCTTTTTCTGTAAGCTACAGCTTTAGTGTGTCCACTAAAAGCGCGCAGATAATTTCGACGAGAAAGCGGGGTGACGTGTCTATACGTCATTCCGCTTTTTTGCAACCTGCGATCGCCCTTTCAGGCTTTATTTACGGGAGGTCTTCTTGACTACGCCAGCCATACTCGCCCTTGCTGATGGCAGCATTTTTCGCGGTGACGCCATTGGAGCCGACGGTCAGACCGTTGGCGAGGTGGTGTTCAACACCGCAATGACAGGCTATCAGGAAATCCTTACCGATCCTTCCTATGCCCAGCAGATCGTTACCCTGACTTACCCGCACATCGGCAACACCGGGACCAATCCGGGCGACGCCGAGTCCGACCGTGTCTGGTCCGCCGGCCTGGTCATCCGTGATCTGCCGCTGGTTGCCAGCAACTGGCGCAACACGATGTCGCTGTCGGACTACCTGAAGGCCAACAATGTGGTGGCCATCGCCGGTATCGACACCCGCCGCCTGACCCGCATCCTGCGTGAGAAAGGCGCTCAGAACGGCTGCATCATGGCCGGCGACAACATCAGCGAAGAAGCCGCTATCGCTGCCGCACGCGGCTTCCCGGGCCTCAAGGGCATGGACCTGGCCAAGGTCGTCAGCGTCAAGGAAAGCTACGAGTGGCGTTCCACGGTCTGGGATCTGGCTACCAACGAGCACGCCGAGATCCCGGCCAGCGAGCTGCCTTACCACGTGGTCGCGTTCGACTACGGCGTCAAGGTCAACATCCTGCGCATGCTGGTCGAGCGCGGTTGCCGCGTCACCGTGGTGCCAGCGCAAACCCCGGCCAGCGACGTACTGGCACTCAACCCGGATGGCGTGTTCCTGTCCAACGGTCCGGGCGATCCCGAGCCTTGCGACTACGCTATCAAGGCGATCAAGGAAGTGCTCGAAACCGACATTCCGGTGTTCGGTATCTGCCTGGGCCACCAACTGCTGGCCCTGGCCGCTGGCGCCAAGACCGTCAAGATGGGTCACGGGCACCACGGTGCCAACCACCCGGTCCAGGACCTGGATACCGGCGTGGTCATGATCACCAGCCAGAACCACGGTTTTGCGGTCGATGAGGCCACCCTGCCGAGTAACGTGCGCGCCATCCACAAGTCGCTGTTCGACGGTACCCTGCAGGGTATCGAGCTGACCGACAAGAGCGCCTTCAGCTTCCAGGGTCACCCTGAAGCGAGCCCGGGCCCTAACGATGTGGCGCCGTTGTTCGACCGCTTCGTCGATGCCATGGCCAAGCGTCGCTAAGGCCTGGATTCGAAAAGCCCACGCGCGTACGAGTGGCAGCCCCGGCGACGGTGGTAGCCACCCACGCCAACGAATGATGTCAAGCCGGCCATCCCCCGGGATCGCCGACTGAATTGCGGACTTGAGTGACAACCCATGCCAAAACGTACAGACATAAAAAGCATCCTGATTCTCGGTGCCGGCCCTATCGTCATCGGTCAGGCCTGTGAATTCGACTACTCCGGCGCCCAGGCCTGCAAAGCCCTGCGCGAGGAGGGTTACCGCGTCATCCTGGTGAACTCCAACCCAGCCACCATCATGACCGACCCAGACATGGCCGATGCCACGTACATCGAGCCGATCAAGTGGCAGACTGTGGCCAAGATCATCGAGGCCGAGCGCCCTGACGCCCTGCTGCCGACCATGGGTGGCCAGACCGCACTCAACTGCGCCCTGGACTTGGAGCGCGAAGGCGTCCTGGAAAAATTCGGCGTCGAAATGATCGGAGCCAACGCCGACACCATCGACAAGGCCGAAGACCGCTCGCGTTTCGACAAGGCCATGAAGTCCATCGGCCTGGCCTGCCCGCGCTCCGGTATCGCCCACACCATGGAAGAAGCCAACGCAGTCCTCGAGACGCTGGGCTTCCCGTGCATCATCCGTCCGTCCTTCACCATGGGCGGCACCGGTGGCGGTATCGCTTACAACCGTGAAGAGTTCGAAGAAATCTGCGCCCGTGGTCTGGACCTGTCGCCGACCAAGGAACTGCTGATCGACGAATCGCTGATCGGCTGGAAAGAGTACGAGATGGAAGTGGTCCGCGACACAAAGGACAACTGCATCATCGTCTGCTCGATCGAGAACTTCGACCCGATGGGCGTCCACACCGGTGACTCGATCACCGTTGCCCCGGCACAGACCCTGACCGACAAGGAATACCAGATCCTGCGCAATGCCTCGCTGGCGGTACTGCGCGAGATCGGCGTCGAAACCGGTGGTTCCAACGTGCAGTTTGGTATCTGCCCGGATACTGGCCGCATGGTCGTGATCGAGATGAACCCGCGGGTATCGCGTTCCTCGGCGCTGGCGTCCAAGGCGACCGGCTTCCCGATTGCCAAGGTCGCGGCCAAGCTGGCGGTCGGTTACACCCTCGACGAACTGCAGAACGACATCACCGGCGGCAAGACCCCGGCGTCCTTCGAGCCGTCCATCGACTACGTGGTCACCAAGCTGCCACGCTTCGCATTCGAGAAATTCCCGAAAGCCGATGCCCGCCTGACCACTCAGATGAAATCCGTGGGTGAAGTCATGGCCATCGGCCGGACCTTCCAGGAGTCCCTGCAGAAAGCCCTGCGCGGCCTGGAAGTGGGCGTGTGCGGCCTTGATCCGAAAGTCGAGCCGAGCAACCCGGAATTCCACAGCATCCTCAAGCGCGAGCTGACCGTGCCGGGTGCCGAGCGTATCTGGTACGTGGCCGATGCCTTCCGCGCCGGCATGACCTGCGACGAAATCTTCAAGCTGACCATGATCGACCACTGGTTCCTGGTACAGATCGAAGACCTGATCAAGGACGAAGAAAAGGTCAAGACCCTGGGTCTGGCCGATATCGACAAGGACCTGATGCTGCGCCTCAAGCGCAAAGGCTTCAGCGACCAGCGCCTGGCCAAGCTGCTGGGCATTACCGACAAGAACCTGCGCCGTCATCGCCACAAGCTGGAGATTTTCCCGGTCTACAAGCGCGTCGATACCTGCGCCGCCGAGTTCGCCACCGACACTGCCTACCTGTACTCCACGTACGAGGAAGAGTGCGAGGCCAACCCGTCGACCCGCGACAAGATCATGATCCTTGGTGGCGGTCCGAACCGTATCGGCCAAGGCATCGAGTTCGACTACTGCTGCGTGCACGCGGCCCTGGCGCTGCGTGAAGACGGGTACGAGACCATCATGGTCAACTGCAACCCGGAAACCGTCTCCACCGACTACGACACCTCGGATCGCCTGTACTTCGAGCCGTTGACGCTTGAAGACGTGCTCGAAATCGTGCGGGTCGAGAAGCCCAAAGGCGTGATCGTCCAGTACGGCGGCCAGACCCCGCTGAAACTGGCTCGCGCCCTGGAAGAAGCCGGCGTACCGATCATCGGCACCAGCCCTGACTCCATCGACCGTGCTGAAGACCGCGAGCGCTTTCAGCAAATGGTGCAGCGCCTGAACCTGCTGCAGCCGCCGAACGCCACCGTGCGCAGCGAAGAAGAAGCCATCCGCGCCGCCGGCGTGATCGGCTACCCGCTGGTAGTGCGTCCGTCCTACGTCCTGGGCGGCCGCGCCATGGAGATCGTCTACGAACTGGACGAACTCAAGCGCTACCTGCGTGACGCTGTACAGGTGTCGAACGACAGCCCGGTGCTGCTCGACCACTTCCTCAACTGCGCCATCGAAATGGACGTGGATGCGGTGTGCGACGGCACCGACGTGGTCATCGGCGCGATCATGCAGCACATCGAACAGGCTGGCGTTCACTCCGGTGACTCCGCGTGTTCGCTGCCGCCGTACTCGCTGCCTGCCCACGTGCAGGACGAAGTGCGCGATCAGGTCAAGAAGATGGCCCTGGAGCTGGGCGTCATCGGTCTGATGAACGTGCAGCTGGCCCTGCAGGGCGACAAGATCTACGTGATCGAAGTCAACCCGCGCGCCTCCCGTACCGTGCCGTTCGTGTCCAAGTGCATCGGCACCTCGCTGGCGATGATCGCGGCGCGGGTCATGGCGGGCAAAACGCTGAAGGAAATCGGCTTCACCAAGGAAATCATTCCTAACTTCTATAGCGTCAAGGAAGCGGTGTTCCCGTTCGCCAAGTTCCCGGGCGTCGATCCGATCCTCGGCCCAGAGATGAAATCCACCGGTGAAGTCATGGGTGTCGGTGACACCTTCGGCGAAGCCTTCGCCAAGGCCCAGATGGGCGCCAGCGAAGTGCTGCCGACCGGCGGCACCGCGTTCATCAGCGTGCGTGACGACGACAAGCCACTCGTGGCTGGCGTCGCTCGCGACTTGATCGCCCTGGGCTTCGAAGTGGTCGCGACCGCTGGCACTGCCCGCGTGATCGAGGAAGCCGGCCTCAAAGTGCGCCGTGTGAACAAAGTCACCGAAGGTCGCCCGCACGTGGTCGACATGATCAAGAACGACGAAGTCACCTTGATCATCAACACCACCGAAGGCCGTCAGTCGATCGCTGATTCCTACTCCATCCGTCGCAACGCTCTGCAGCACAAGATCTATTGCACCACTACGATCGCTGCGGGCGAAGCTATCTGCGAAGCGCTGAAATTCGGTCCGGAAAAGACCGTTCGCCGCTTGCAGGATCTGCATGCAGGGCTCAAGGCATGATCAAATACCCCATGACTGTCCAGGGTGCTCGCGCCCTGGAAGAAGAACACGCGCACCTGACCAAGGTAGTGCGCCCCAAGCTCAGCCAGGACATCGGTACTGCGCGCGAGCTGGGGGACCTGAAGGAAAACGCCGAATACCACGCTGCCCGCGAGCAGCAGGGTATGGTCGAGGCGCGCATCCGGGATATCGAAGGCCGCATGCAGAATGCGGTAATCATCGATGTCACCACGATCGAGCCCACCGGCAAGGTGATTTTCGGCACGACGGTGGAGATCGCCAACGTCGAAACCGACGAATCAGTGACCTATCACATCGTTGGGGAAGATGAAGCCGACTTCAAACTCGGCAAGATTTCCGTGGGTTCGCCCATTGCTCGCGCCTTGATTGCCAAGGAAGAGGGCGACGTGGTGGCGGTGAAAACGCCGAGCGGCGTCGTCGAGTACGAGATCGTCAGCGTCAAGCACATCTGACGGGGTGAACCCTTCGCGGGCAAGCCTTGCTCCTACACGGTGGGAGCAGGGCTTGCCCGCGAAGCTTTTTAAGCGATCAATGCGCCCGGTGGACGTTCGACAGCTGTTTGTTCACCTGCGGATTCTTGCGGTAGATCAACGCCATTTTGCCGATGACTTGCACCAGATCGGCGCGGCCGGTCTTGCACAGCTGTGCAATGGTCGCCAGACGTTGTTCGCGATCGAGGATGTTGAGCTTGATCTTGATCAGCTCGTGATCGCTCACAGCGCGTTCGAACTCTGCTAAAACACCTTCAGTCAATCCATTATCTGCCACAATCAAAACCGGTTTCAGATGGTGGCCGATGGATTTGTACTGTTTCTTCTGCTCCTGAGTGAGCGGCATAATCTGACCCTTGTCTGATCTTGTAAAAAGCGGCGGCCAGTTTACCCGAGCGGCAATCTCCGCGCCCAGTTAATCGCGACGCCAGAAATATCGAGGTGCCCAGTGGCCCGTTCCAAAACCAGTCTTGGTTGGCTGAAAGAACATTTCAACGATCCTTACGTCAAGATGGCGCAGAAGGATGGTTACCGCTCCCGTGCGAGCTACAAGCTCCTGGAGATCCAGGAAAAAGACCGGATCATCCGTCCTGGCATGAGTGTGATCGACCTCGGCGCCGCGCCGGGCGGCTGGTCGCAGGTCACCAGCCGGCTGATCGGCGGTCAGGGTCGGTTGATCGCTTCCGACATCCTGGAAATGGACAGCATCCCTGATGTGACCTTCATTCAGGGCGATTTCACCGAGGACGCCGTGCTGGCGCAGATTCTCGAAGCGGTAGGTAATTCACAGGTAGACCTTGTTATTTCCGACATGGCACCCAATATGAGTGGAATGCCGGCCGTCGATATGCCCAAGGCCATGTTCCTTTGTGAACTGGCGCTGGACCTCGCAAGCCGGGTGCTCAAGCCGGGTGGCGACTTCCTGATCAAGATTTTTCAGGGCGAAGGCATCGATGTCTATCACAAGACCGTTCGGCAGATGTTTGACAAGGTTCAGGTACGTAAACCTGACTCCTCCCGGGATCGCTCTCGCGAGCAATACCTTCTGGGCCGCGGGTTCCGCGGTGGCAACGAGCAACAATAGGGGCGCTGAGCCGCATTGATTGATATTTTCAATGGGGCGATTGGTCAGCACATAGGCCAATATTGTAGTCAATGCTTTACAAAGGGTTACAGACTGTGTCTGCAGACTATGAAAGTGTCGTGTAAGTTAGGCCGATGATTATCATGCGAGGCACGTCTGCCCCGGTGGCTTGCTTCAGAGGGTAGTGAATTGAACGATATGGCAAAGAACCTCATCCTGTGGTTGATCATTGCAGCCGTCCTGGTGACGGTCATGAACAACTTCTCCAGCCCTAACGAGCCGCAGACCCTCAACTATTCCGACTTCATTCAGCAAGTCAAAGATGGCAAGGTCGAGCGCATCACCGTGGACGGCGCGGTCATCACCGGCAAGCGCAGCGACGGTGACAACTTCAAGACCATCCGTCCGAATATCGCCGACAACGGCCTGATCGGTGATCTGGTCGACAACCACGTGGTGGTCGAAGGCAAGCAGCCCGAGCAGCAGAGCATCTGGACTCAACTGCTGGTGGCGAGCTTCCCGATCCTGGTGATCATTGCCGTGTTCATGTTCTTCATGCGCCAGATGCAAGGCGGTGCGGGAGGCAAGGGCGGGCCGATGAGTTTCGGCAAGAGCAAGGCGAGGCTACTCTCCGAGGATCAGGTCAAGACCACCTTGGGTGACGTCGCCGGTTGCGACGAGGCCAAGGAGGAAGTCGGCGAACTGGTCGAGTTCCTGCGCGACCCGGGCAAGTTTCAGCGCCTCGGCGGTCGTATCCCGCGCGGCGTATTGATGGTCGGTCCTCCGGGTACCGGCAAGACCTTGCTGGCCAAGGCCATCGCTGGCGAAGCCAAGGTGCCGTTCTTCACCATCTCCGGTTCCGACTTCGTCGAGATGTTCGTGGGTGTCGGTGCGAGCCGCGTGCGTGACATGTTCGAACAAGCGAAAAAACACGCGCCCTGCATCATCTTCATCGACGAGATCGATGCTGTGGGTCGTCATCGTGGCGGCGGCATGGGAGGCGGTCACGACGAGCGTGAACAGACCCTCAACCAGTTGCTGGTCGAGATGGATGGTTTTGAAATGAATGACGGCATCATCGTCATTGCTGCAACCAACCGTCCGGACGTACTTGACCCAGCACTGCTGCGCCCCGGTCGTTTCGACCGTCAGGTGGTGGTCGGCTTGCCGGACATCCGAGGTCGCGAGCAGATTCTCAAAGTGCACATGAAAAAAGCGCCGCTGGGCGATGACGTCAACCCGGGTGTGATCGCTCGTGGGACGCCAGGCTTCTCCGGTGCCGATCTGGCCAACCTGGTCAACGAGGCGTCGCTGTTCGCTGCCCGCAACGGCAAGCGTATCGTCGAGATGAAAGAGTTCGAGCTGGCCAAAGACAAGATCATGATGGGCGCAGAGCGCAAGACCATGGTCATGTCCGAGAAAGAAAAACGTAACACCGCTTACCATGAGGCGGGTCACGCCATTGTCGGTCGCGTCGTGCCTGAGCATGATCCGGTCTACAAGGTGTCGATCATCCCCCGCGGTCGGGCGTTGGGTGTGACCATGTTCCTGCCTGAAGAGGATCGCTACAGCCTCTCCAAGCGTGCGCTGATCAGCCAGATCTGCTCGCTGTACGGTGGCCGTATCGCCGAAGAGATGACCCTGGGCTTCGACGGTGTTACCACTGGCGCCTCCAACGACATCATGCGTGCCAGTCAGATTGCGCGGAACATGGTGACCAAGTGGGGCCTCTCGGAAAAACTCGGCCCGCTGCTCTATGCCGAGGACGACGATCAGCCGTTCCTGCGTGGCGGTGGGGGTTCGGGCAACGCCAGCGTGTCGGGCGAAACCGCGAAGCTGATCGACTCCGAAGTGCGTTCGATCATCGACAATTGCTACAGCACGGCGCAGCAAATCCTCACGGACAAGCGTGCTCAATTGGATGCGATGGCCGATGCGCTGATGAAGTACGAGACTATCGATGCTGACCAGATCGACGATATCATGGCTGGACGTACCCCTCGCGAGCCGCGCGATTGGTCCGGTGGCGGTTCGGGTTCTGCGGGTACGCCTGTTAAAGAGGGTGAGCTGCCATCCAGTCCGATCGGCGGTCCAGCAGCTCAACACTAAGGTCTCCGGCCCCAAGGTTTGACATGATATCCACGCTACACCCGACCCGGTTGCCTTGTGGCAACCGGGTTCTTGATTTGTCCCGTACCCATGTCATGGGTATCCTCAATATAACTCCCGATTCGTTCTCCGATGGTGGCCGCTTCGCTCAGCGCGACTTGGCCATTCGGCATGCCGTTGCGATGGTCGAAGCCGGCGCGACGCTGATCGATGTCGGTGGCGAGTCAACTCGCCCTGGTGCGAAAGTGGTGGGCGTCGCCGAGGAGCTTGACCGTGTGGCGCCGGTGGTCGATGCCATCGCGCGGGAGCTGGACGTCATCATCTCGGTCGACACCTCCACGCCGCAGGTCATCAGCGAAACCGCGCGCCTGGGCGCCGGCTTGATCAACGATGTGCGCTCCCTGCGTCGCCCTGGCGCCTTGCAAGCGGCAGCCGACACTGGCTTGCCCGTGTGTCTGATGCACATGCTCGGCGAACCGGGTGACATGCAGGACTCGCCTCATTACGATGACCTGGTGGGTGAGGTCAGTGCTTTCCTGGATGAGCGCATGCAGGCCTGTGTGGCGGCGGGTATCCCGGTCGAGCGTATCGTCCTGGACCCGGGGTTTGGCTTTGCCAAGACCCATGAGCACAACTTGAGCCTGTTCCGTCACATGGAAGCCCTGCACGCCCTCGGACGCCCGCTGCTGGTCGGCGTCTCGCGCAAGAGCATGGTGGGTCGCGCCTTGAACCGCACGGTCGATCAGCGCCTGAGCGGCAGCCTGGCCTTGGCAGCCATGGCCATGTTCAAGGGTGCGCGCATCTTGCGTGTGCATGACGTGGCTGAAACGGTCGATGTAGTGCGTATGATTGCAGCGGTCGAAGCCGCCGAATAGGCGCCCGAGCACAACGCCGAACGGCGTTGCCGAACAAGACAGGATTGAAATTGATGAGCAGAAAGTATTTTGGCACCGACGGTATTCGTGGGCGTGTTGGCGAGTATCCGATCACTCCCGACTTCATGCTCAAACTGGGCTGGGCGGCTGGCATGGCGTTCCGCAAGATGGGCGCCTGCCGGGTGCTGGTGGGCAAGGACACGCGGATCTCCGGATACATGTTCGAATCCGCCCTGGAGGCCGGTCTTTCTGCCGCGGGTGCCGATGTCATGCTGCTGGGGCCGATGCCGACCCCGGCGATCGCCTATCTGACGCGCACCTTTCATGCCGAGGCGGGCATCGTCATCAGCGCTTCGCATAACCCGCACGACGACAACGGCATCAAGTTTTTCTCGGGGCAGGGCACCAAGCTGCCCGACGAGATCGAATCGATGATCGAAGAGTTGATGGACGCACCGATGACCGTGGCCGAGTCCAGCAAGCTGGGCAAGGTATCGCGGATCAACGACGCGGCGGGCCGTTACATCGAATTCTGCAAGAGCAGCGTGCCCAGCAGCACCGACTTCGCCGGCCTCAAGCTTGTGGTTGACTGTGCCCATGGCGCCACCTACAAAGTTGCCCCCAATGTGTTCCGCGAGCTCGGCGCGAACGTGACCGTGCTGTCCGCAGCGCCTGATGGCCTGAACATCAATGACAATTGCGGTTCGACCCACATGGAGGCCCTCCAGGCCGCTGTACTGATCGGTCACGCCGATCTGGGCATCGCCTTCGACGGCGATGGCGATCGCGTGCTTATGGTCGATCACACGGGCGCTATCGTCGACGGTGACGAGTTGCTGTTCATCATCGCCCGCGACTTGCAAGAGCGCGGCCGTCTCAATGGTGGCGTGGTCGGCACCTTGATGAGCAATCTCGGCCTGGAACTGGCGTTGCAGGATCTGGCGATTCCGTTTGTGCGCGCCAAGGTCGGCGATCGCTACGTGATGGCCGAGCTCAAGGAGCGTGACTGGCAGTTGGGCGGCGAAAACTCCGGCCATGTGGTGTGCTGCCAGCACACCACTACCGGGGATGCGATCATCGCTGCGCTGCAGGTGCTGTTGGCGCTCAGGCGCCGTGACGAGAGCCTTGCTCACGCCCGTCAGGGGGTGCGCAAGTGCCCGCAGGTGTTGGTCAATGTGCGTTTTGCCGGGGGGGATGTCGACCCTTGCGAGCACCCTGCGGTCAAGGAGGCCTGTGAGCGCGTGACCGCTGCAATGGGCGGTCGTGGTCGAGTGCTGCTGCGCAAGTCCGGCACCGAGCCACTGGTGCGTGTCATGGTCGAAGGCGACGATGAAAAGCAGGTTCGTGGCTACGCCGACGAGCTGGCAAAACTGGTAAGTGAAGTTTGCGCCTGAATACGGCTTGCCAGTGGTGATCTGGTTGGGTAACATCTGCGCCCACTTTGACCGACGAGGTACAGCATGCGTCGCACGATGGTAGCAGGTAACTGGAAAATGCACGGTACCGGCAACAGCGTCGCTGAGCTGATCAAGGGACTGAGCAATCTGTCTCTGCCGGGTTCGGTCGACGTGGCGGTGTTCCCGCCGGCGTTGTATATCGATCGCGTCGTCGCTGGCCTGCAAGGACAGTCGATTGTGGTTGGTGGGCAGAACAGTGCCCAGCAAGCCGAGCAGGGTGCGTTGACCGGCGAGATCTCGCCGGCGCAGTTGGCGGAAGCCGGTTGCAAGCTGGTACTGGTAGGGCACTCGGAGCGTCGGCAGATCTTTGCCGAATCCGATGAGCTGCTGGTGCGAAAGTTTGCAGCAGCCCAGGCCAGTGGCTTGACTCCGGTGCTCTGTGTAGGGGAAACCCTGGAAGAGCGCGAGGCGGACAAGACCCTTGCAGTAGTCGGTCGGCAGATCGATAGCGTCATTGATGCCTTGGGTATCGACGCTTTCGTCAACGCGATCATCGCTTATGAGCCTGTATGGGCCATCGGCACGGGCCTCACGGCCTCGCCGCAGCAAGCGCAGGATGTGCATGCAGCCATCCGCGCGCAGCTGGCGGCAAAGAATTCTGAAGTGGCGGGTAATACGCGACTTCTATACGGCGGCAGCGTGAAGGCGGCCAATGCGGCTGAGCTGTTCGGCATGCCGGATATCGATGGGGGGCTCATTGGTGGAGCTTCCCTGAATGCAGATGAGTTCGGTGCGATCATTCGCGCCGCGGGAAACTGAGAAAATGCTGGAAACAGTCGTAGTCGTTTTTCATCTGCTGGGTGCCCTGGGCGTAGTTGCTCTGGTTTTGCTGCAGCAGGGCAAAGGTGCGGACGCTGGCGCGTCGTTCGGAGCAGGTGCATCAAATACTGTCTTCGGAGGCCAAGGTTCCTCTACCTTTCTTAGTAAGTTTACTGCTATACTAGCTGCATGTTTTTTCATAACCAGCCTGGGGTTAGGTTACTTTGCTAAAGAGAAAGCTCACCAGCTGACTCAAGTAGGTCTCCCTCAAGTTCCAGCGGTTGTGGTTCCAAAGCAAAAGCCGGTTTCAGATGATGTTCCGGTGCTTCAAGAGCAAAAGAGTGATGTGAAATCTGACGTTCCTCCTGCTCAAGAGCAAAAGTGATACTCGCAAGGGCATCATGGTTGTACGGGTAGTAAAAGTTGTATTGCCGAGGTGGTGGAATTGGTAGACACGCAACCTTGAGGTGGTTGTGCCCATAGGGTGTAGGGGTTCGAGTCCCCTTCTCGGTACCAATTAATCAGGGGAGCCCGCAGATGCGGGCTTTCTTGTCGGTGAAAGGCTGGATTGACCCCGACAGGGGTTCGGTCTTATACTTTCGCCCCAGCTTTGTCGCGGGATGGAGCAGTCTGGTAGCTCGTCGGGCTCATAACCCGAAGGTCGTTGGTTCAAATCCAGCTCCCGCAACCAGTTTTAGCAGAGCCCCTTTTTAGGGGCTTTTTGTTGGCTGGACAGTCTTTGCGTCGGTATTCAACGGCGTATCCGGGATGGGCGCTTCGCCCATTTTTTATTTGCATTAGCATGCATGAACATGCACGAGGGGGTTCAGGTGTCGAGCAAGCTAGAACAGTTGCAGGCCTTGTTGGCCCCGGTGGTCGTGGCCCTTGGCTATGAATGCTGGGGGATCGAATTTTCCGCTCAAGGTCGCCATTCTTTGTTGCGTGTCTATATCGACAAGGAAGGCGGCGTGCTGGTGGATGACTGTGCAATCGTCAGCCGCCAGATCAGCGGCGTACTGGACGTTGAAGATCCTATCTCCGTCGAGTACACCCTTGAAGTTTCTTCTCCCGGCATGGAGCGCCCGCTGTTCACTCTTGAACAGTTTGCCCAATTTGTCGGCGAACAAGTGAAGATCAAGCTGCGTTCGCCCTTCGAAGGGCGACGCAACTTTCAGGGTTTTCTCCGCGGGGTGGAGGAACAGGATGTGGTAGTCCAGGTAGACGATCACGAGTTCCTGTTGCCGATCGATATGGTCGACAAGGCCAACATTATTCCCAGTTTTGACTGAGACGCGGATCCCGCGGATCCAAATGGCTTGCGAAAGGCGAGGCGTACGATGAGCAAAGAAGTACTGCTGGTTGTTGAGTCGGTATCCAATGAAAAGGGCGTACCGGCGGGCGTTATTTTTGAGGCGCTGGAAATAGCGCTGGCTACGGCCACCAAAAAGCGTTTTGAAGACGAAGTTGACCTGCGTGTGGAAATCAACCGCCACACCGGTGCCTATGAGACGTTCCGTCGCTGGACTGTGGTCGAGGAGGCTGATCTTGACGATCCGGCCATCGAGACCTGGCCAAGCAAGGTGGAAATCTCGCACCCTGGCGCTCAGGTCGGTGAAGTAGTCGAAGAAAAGATCGATTCGATCGAATTCGGCCGTATCGCTGCCCAGACCGCCAAACAGGTCATCGTGCAGAAAGTTCGCGAAGCCGAACGTGCTCAAGTGGTCGATGCCTATCGCGAGCGTCTCGGCGAGATCATCTCCGGGACCGTCAAGAAGGTCACCCGTGACAATGTCATCGTCGACCTGGGCAACAACGCGGAAGCGTTGCTGGCCCGTGAAGACATTATTTCCCGGGAAACTTTCCGGGTGGGCGTGCGCTTGCGTGCACTGCTCAAGGAAATCCGCACCGAGAATCGCGGTCCGCAGCTGATTCTGTCGCGTACTGCGCCAGAAATGCTGATCGAACTGTTCCGCATCGAAGTGCCGGAAATCGCCGAAGGGCTGATCGAAGTCATGGCTGCGTCTCGTGATCCTGGCTCCCGAGCCAAGATCGCCGTACGTTCCAAGGACAAGCGTATCGATCCTCAGGGCGCCTGCATCGGTATGCGCGGTTCCCGCGTACAGGCCGTTTCGGGTGAACTGGGCGGCGAGCGTGTCGACATCGTTCTCTGGGACGATAACCCTGCGCAATTCGTGATCAACGCGATGTCGCCTGCCGAAGTGGCCGCCATCATCGTTGATGAAGATGCCCATGCCATGGACATCGCGGTCGGCGCAGACAACCTGGCTCAAGCGATTGGTCGTGGTGGACAGAACGTCCGCCTGGCCAGCCAACTGACCGGTTGGACCCTGAACGTGATGACCGAATCGGACATCCAGGCCAAGCAGCAAGCAGAAACCGGCGACATCCTGCGCAACTTCATCGACGAGCTGGAAGTCGACGAAGAGCTGGCGCAGGTGCTGGTTGATGAAGGCTTCACCAGCCTGGAAGAGATTGCCTACGTACCGTTGGAAGAAATGCTCAACATCGACGGCTTTGACGAAGATATCGTCAACGAGCTTCGCGCTCGTGCCAAGGATCGTTTGTTGACCAAAGCCATCGCTACAGAGGAAAAGCTGGCAGACGCCCATCCGGCCGAAGACCTGCTCTCGCTTGAGGGTATGGACAAGGATTTGGCGATGGAACTGGCGGTGCGCGGCGTAATTACCCGCGAAGACCTGGCCGAGCAGTCTATTGACGATCTGCTCGACATCGACGGCATTGACCAAGATCGTGCCGGCAAGTTGATCATGGCCGCCCGAGCCCACTGGTTCGAGTAAGTAGGCGCGGCCTGAGGAGAGAAGTGCATGACGCAAGTCACGGTGAATGAACTGGCCAAAGAGGTCGCTGCACCGGTAGAGCGCCTGTTACAGCAGATGCGTGAGGCAGGTCTGCCGCACACCGACGCCGGACAAGTTGTGACCGATAATGAGAAGCAGGCTCTGCTGGCTCATTTGAAAAGCAGCCACAAGGTAAAAGTGGAAGAACCGCGCAAGATTACCTTGCAGCGCAAAACCACGAGCACCCTGCGTGTAGCAGGTAGCAAGAGCATCAGCGTAGAAGTACGCAAGAAGAAAGTTTTCGTTCAGCGCAGCCCGGAAGAAATCCAGGCCGAGCAGAAGCGCGAGCTCGAAGAGCGCCGTGCGGCCGAAGCCGCTGTGCGCCAGAAGGCAGAGGCAGAAGCACGCTCGAAGGCTCCTCAGGAAGCCACGAACGCGCCGCAAGGCGCCGCCGTTGCTCCAGCAGCCCCGGCACCTGCAGCAGCTCCGGCCCCTGCACCGGCCCCTGTGGCTTCCGACGCTTTCGTCGCACAAGCCCCGGCGCCTGCCCCGGCTGGCGAGCGCAAGCGTGAAGAACCGCCACGTCGCCCGGACAAGGCCAAAGGTGAAGACGACCGCCGTGCCGGCGAGCGCAAGAACCAGCCGCACCGCGCTACCGTCAAGGAGAAGGCGCCGACTCCGCGTGCCGCTCCGCGCACCACCGAAGAAGAAAGCGACAGCTTCCGTCGCGGTGGCCGTGGCAAGGGCAAGCTGAAAAAGCGCAACGCTCACGGTTTCCAGAGCCCGACCGGCCCTGTCGTGCGTGACGTACAGATCGGCGAGACCATCTCGGTCGGCGATCTGGCCGCACAGATGTCGGTGAAGGCTGCCGAAGTCATCAAGTTCATGTTCAAGCTGGGTACTCCAGCCACCATCAACCAGGTACTGGATCAGGAAACTGCCCAACTGGTTGCTGAAGAACTGGGCCACAAAGTGACTCTGGTCAGTGACACCGCCCTGGAAGACTCCCTGGCCGAATCGTTGAAGTTCGAAGGCGAAGCCTTTGCACGTGCGCCGGTTGTGACCGTCATGGGTCACGTCGACCATGGTAAGACGTCGCTGCTCGACTACATCCGTCGTGCCAAGGTTGCCGCTGGCGAAGCCGGTGGTATCACCCAGCACATCGGTGCCTACCACGTCGAAACCGACCGTGGCATGGTCACCTTCCTGGACACCCCGGGTCACGCCGCGTTTACCGCTATGCGTGCCCGTGGTGCCAAGGCGACCGACATCGTCATCCTGGTGGTGGCAGCGGACGACGGCGTGATGCCGCAAACCATCGAAGCCGTTCAGCATGCCAAGGCAGCTGGCGTCCCGTTGGTCGTGGCGGTCAACAAGATCGACAAGCCAGGTGCAGACCTGGATCGCATCCGCAGCGAACTGTCGGTGCACGGCGTGACCTCCGAAGAGTGGGGTGGCGACACTCCATTCGTACCGGTTTCGGCCAAAGCGGGTACTGGCGTCGACGAACTGCTCGAAGCCGTATTGCTGCAAGCCGAAGTGCTGGAATTGACCGCAACCCCTTCGGCCCCTGGCCGTGGTGTGGTGGTCGAGTCCCGTCTGGACAAGGGCCGTGGCCCAGTGGCCACCGTGCTGGTACAGGACGGTACCCTGCGTCAGGGCGACATGGTCCTGGTCGGTTCGAACTATGGCCGCGTGCGTGCCATGCTCGACGAGAACGGCAAGTCGATCAAGGAAGCTGGTCCATCCATCCCTGTCGAGATCCTCGGCCTGGACGGTACACCGGACGCTGGCGACGAAATGAGCGTTGTGGCTGACGAGAAGAAAGCCCGTGAAGTCGCGCTGTTCCGTCAAGGCAAGTTCCGCGAAGTCAAGCTGGCCCGTGCTCACGCCGGCAAGCTGGAAAACATCTTCGAGAACATGGGTCAGGAAGAGAAGAAGACGCTCAACATCGTCCTCAAATCCGACGTCCGTGGTTCGCTCGAAGCGCTGCAAGGTGCGCTCAACGGCCTGGGCAACGACGAAGTGCAAGTGCGTGTGGTCGGTGGCGGCGTCGGTGGTATCACCGAATCCGATGCCAACCTGGCACTGGCCTCCAATGCAGTAGTGTTCGGCTTCAACGTGCGTGCCGATGCCGGCGCGCGCAAGATCGTCGAGCAGGAAGGTCTGGATATGCGTTATTACAACGTGATCTACGACATCATTGAAGACGTCAAGAAAGCCCTGACCGGCATGCTCGGCAGCGATGTTCGCGAGAACATCCTGGGTGTCGCCGAAGTGCGTGACGTGTTCCGTTCGCCGAAGTTTGGTGCGATCGCGGGTTGCATGGTCATCGAGGGTACGGTTTACCGTAACCGTCCGATCCGTGTACTGCGCGAAGACATCGTTATCTTCGAAGGCGAGCTGGAATCGCTGCGTCGCTTCAAGGACGATGCTTCCGACGTTCGTGCTGGCATGGAGTGCGGTATCGGCGTCAAGAGCTACAACGACGTCAAGCCGGGCGACAAGATCGAAGTCTACGAGAAGGTCCAAGTGGCTCGTACGCTCTAATCCGCGAGCTCATGGAACCGCGCGAATGTTTCGCCCGGTTCTGAACGCAACGCCCGGTCCGGCTTTATGCCTGACCGGGCGTTTGCCGCTCTAGTTACAGGTAGTGAAACATGGCAAAAGAATACAGCCGTACCCAACGGATCGGCGATCAGATGCAGCGCGAGCTGGCACAATTGATTCGTCGTGAAGTCAAGGATCCCCGCGTGGGCCTGGTCACCATCACTGCCGTCGACGTCAGCCGTGACGTGGGCCACGCCAAGGTGTACATCACCGTGATGGGCGAGGACAGCGCCGAAGACATCAAGCAGAGCATCAAGGTGCTCAACTCCGCCGCTGGCTTTCTGCGCATGCAGTTGGCCAAGGAAATGAAGCTGCGCAGCGTGCCGCAATTGCACTTCCATTACGACGAAAGCGTTTCGCGCGGTGCCCACCTGTCGGCGCTGATCGAACGTGCCGTGGCAGAGGACAATCTTCACCCCGAAGACGGTCCGGAAACAGACGCCAAGGAGTAATCGGTGGCTCAGGTCAAACGTATTCGCCGCAACGTCAGCGGCATCATTCTGCTCGACAAGCCGCTGGGATTCACCTCTAACGCCGCCCTGCAGAAAGTCCGCTGGCTGCTGAACGCCGAGAAGGCCGGGCACACCGGCAGCCTCGACCCGTTGGCCACCGGTGTATTGCCGTTGTGCTTCGGCGAGGCTACCAAGTTTTCCCAGTACCTGCTCGAGTCCGACAAGGGCTACGAGACGGTGATGCAACTCGGGCAGACCACCACCACGGCGGATGCCGAGGGTGAGGTCCTGCAGACTCGTGAGGTGACCGTCGGTCGCGCCGATATCGAGGCTGCTCTGCCAGCGTTTCGCGGCCCTATCATGCAGATCCCGCCTATGTACTCGGCGCTCAAGCGTGATGGCCAGCCGCTGTACAAGCTCGCCCGTGCAGGGGAAGTAGTGGAGCGGGAAGCGCGTTCTGTTACTATTGGTCGGCTGGAATTGCTCGAACACGAGCAGACCCGCGCCAGACTGTCGGTAGGCTGCACTAAAGGCACCTATATCCGTACGCTGGTCGAAGACATTGGCGAGCAGCTGGGCTGTGGCGCCTACGTCGCGGAACTGCGCCGTACCCACGCCGGGCCATTCAGCCTGGCCCAGACTGTCACCCTCGAAGAGCTCGAGGCGGTACACGCCGAAGGCGGCAACGAGGCGGTGGATCGCTTCCTGATGCCATCGGACAGCGGCTTGCAGGATTGGCCTCTGTTGCAGTTCTCCGAGGCCAGCGCGCACTACTGGTTGCACGGGCAGGCGGTCAGAGCCCCCGATGCACCGCGCTTCGGGATGGTGCGGGTACAGGATCACAATGGTCGCTTCATCGGGATCGGTGAAGTGAGCGAAGACGGGCGCATTGCGCCACGTCGACTGATTCGGTCGGAATGACCGATCCCGGTCGCTGGGGGTTCCCTGGCGGCTGGTCGAGGACGGCTGTCAACAGGCACGGTCGCACCTCTTTTTATTAATACAGGGTATTACCCTGGCCTGTTGGAATCCGCTTGCGGGTTCCCTAGTACTGGAGATGCCTCATGGCTCTTAGCGTTGAAGACAAAGCTCAAATCGTTGCCGACTACCAGCAAGCCGTTGGTGATACTGGTTCGCCAGAAGTGCAAGTTGCACTGCTGACCCACAACATCAACAAGCTGCAAGGTCACTTCAAGGCCAACGGCAAGGATCACCACTCGCGTCGTGGTCTGATCCGTATGGTCAACCAGCGCCGCAAGCTGCTGGACTACCTGAAGGGCAAGGACATCACCCGTTACAGCGCCCTGATCGGTCGTCTGGGTCTGCGTCGCTAATAGCGGCCTGACACGCGGTGACAAGCGTGGCGTGTTGTGTTCGCCGGCCAGGGCTCAAGCTCCGGCCTGCGAGGGCGCCGCGCGCATTCCTGAGGTTGGTTGTCTGTCGTACCCCAGCGGGTTCACCGCCAGGGCGGACAGGCCTCCAGCCTCAAGTTGTATCTGGACGGTCATCGGGGCCGAATCCCCTGCCTGCCCAAGCATTCGCAAGAACCCAGTTCCCCCAGAGCAATCAAGAAGGTAGGAAACCGTGAACCCGGTCATCAAGAAGTTTCAATTCGGTCAGTCGACCGTTACCCTCGAAACGGGCCGCATTGCCCGTCAAGCCTCAGGCGCCGTACTGGTCACCGTCGATAACGACGTCACCGTACTGGTCACCGTGGTCGGTGCCAAGCAAGCGGATCCAGGCAAGGGCTTTTTCCCTCTGTCCGTGCACTACCAGGAAAAGACCTACGCTGCCGGTAAAATTCCTGGCGGTTTCTTCAAGCGTGAAGGCCGTCCTTCCGAGAAAGAAACCCTCACCTCGCGTCTGATCGATCGCCCGATCCGCCCCCTGTTCCCTGAAGGCTTCATGAACGAAGTGCAGGTTGTCTGCACCGTCGTTTCCACCAGCAAGAAAACCGATCCGGACATCGCTGCGATGATCGGTACCTCGGCAGCCCTGGCCATCTCCGGCATTCCATTCGAAGGCCCGATCGGCGCCGCTCGTGTGGCTTTCCACGAAAGCACCGGCTATCTGCTGAACCCGACGTACGAGCAGCAGGCTGCTTCGAGCCTGGACATGGTCGTTGCCGGTACCAAGGACGCCGTGCTGATGGTTGAGTCGGAAGCCAAAGAGCTGACCGAAGACCAGATGCTGGGCGCCGTGCTGTTCGCCCACGATGAATTCCAGTCGGTCATCAAAGCCGTCACCGAGCTGGCTGCCGAAGCTGCCAAGCCGACCTGGAGCTGGACCCCTAAAGCCTGGAACACCGAGCTGCTGGGCGCTATCCGCAGTGAGTTCGGCGATGCCGTTTCTCAGGCCTACACCATCACCGTCAAGGCTGATCGTTACGCCAAGCTGGGTGAACTGCGTGACCAGGTGGTTGCCAAGTTCGCCACTGAAAACGGCCCAAGCACTGGCGAAGTGAAGGAAATCTTCGGCGAGATCGAATACCGCACCGTTCGCGAAAACATCGTCAACGGCAAGCCACGTATCGACGGTCGCGACACCAAGACCGTACGCCCGCTGAACATCGAAGTCGGTGTTCTGCCAAAGACCCACGGTTCTTCGCTGTTCACCCGTGGTGAAACCCAGGCGCTGGTCGTTGCCACGCTGGGTACCGCCCGTGACGCGCAACTGCTCGATACCCTCGAAGGCGAGAAAAAAGACCCCTTCATGCTGCACTACAACTTCCCGCCGTTCTCGGTCGGTGAGTGTGGTCGCATGGGCGGTGCTGGCCGTCGCGAAATCGGTCACGGCCGTCTGGCCCGTCGCAGCATCTCGGCCATGCTGCCGGATGCCAGCGAATTCCCGTACACCATCCGCGTGGTGTCGGAAATCACCGAGTCCAACGGTTCGAGCTCCATGGCGTCGGTCTGCGGTGCTTCTCTGGCACTGATGGACGCCGGTGTGCCAATGAAGGCGCCGGTTGCCGGTATCGCCATGGGCCTGGTGAAAGAAGGCGAGAAGTTCGCCATCCTCACCGACATCCTGGGTGACGAAGATCACCTCGGCGACATGGACTTCAAGGTAGCCGGTACCGCCAAAGGCGTCACCGCGCTGCAGATGGACATCAAGATCAACGGCATCACCGAAGAGATCATGGAAATCGCCCTGGGCCAAGCCCTGGAAGCGCGCCTGAACATCCTCGGCCAGATGAACCAGATCCTTGGCACTTCGCGTACCGAGCTGTCGGCCAACGCGCCGACCATGATCGCTATGAAGATCGACACCGACAAGATCCGTGACGTCATCGGCAAAGGCGGCGCGACCATTCGTGCCATCTGCGAAGAAACCAAGGCTTCGATCGATATCGAAGACGACGGCTCGATCAAGATCTTCGGTGAAAGCAAAGAAGCCGCAGAAGCTGCGCGTCAGCGCGTTCTGAGCATCACCGCCGAAGCCGAGATCGGCAAGATCTACGTCGGCAAGGTCGAGCGTATCGTTGACTTCGGTGCGTTCGTCAACATCCTGCCGGGCAAGGACGGTCTGGTGCACATCTCGATGTTGAGCGATGCTCGCGTAGAGAAAGTCACCGACATCCTCAAGGAAGGCCAGGAAGTCGAAGTGCTGGTACTGGACGTCGACAACCGCGGTCGCATCAAGCTGTCCATCAAGGACGTCGCTGCTGCCAAGGCTTCCGGCGCGTAAGTGCTGTCAGCTTTGTAGCGCAGCGTGATCCGCTGCGCAGTCACACAGGAATGCCCCGTATCTTCGGATACGGGGCATTTTCATTTCAGCCGATAGGGGCGAAACGCGTGCGTCCCAGCTTGGCGATCAGCCAAGACAAGGAGTCAGCGTTGGCCATAATGATATCGGTGCGTATCTGCGGGTTGGTGTAGAAGGCCGCGCGGGCATTCACCAATTTGTCGGTCTTGGTGAGTTTGAGTATCGCGTCGAAGGCACGACCATCGTCGGCGACAATGTCGCGCCACACCATGTTTACCCGGACTTTGAACAGAGTATGGGGTGAGGTGTTCACCGACAGGCCGTTGCGTCGAAAGGCCAGTATTTCGTCACGGACATTGCGCCTGCCGCCGCTATTGCGGCTGAGCTGATCGATAAAGGGGGATGAGGCCTCCACGTAGGCTATGTCCACCGTTCTGAGGATCTGATGGGAGATTTCATGGATCAACGAGACGGCCTGCTGATGCGCGAGCAACTCGGTATCGGAGGCGAGGGCATGCACTGAGACGTCCCATGGCAGGGTAAAGAACCGCTCGGTGAGGAAAATCCGTTTGCCTGGATCTTCGTCATAGACGAAGGCTACGGTGTCTTCATAGCCCGGCATGTTGACGCCAACGACGATGCGCTTCGAGCTGGCGGGCTTCATGGGATCCGAAAGCAAATGCGTCAGTATCCGCTTGGTGTAGTCCCGTAGCTGCTCCACCGCCTGCGGGGACGGAACGTGCCCGAACGCATTGCTCAGGATCTTCAAGGTCCTGGGCGACAGCGCGACCTGCGGACTGGGTGCCTCAAGGTTCTCGAGCGCGGTCTCAAGGTAGTGGCGCGCCTTGTCATAGGCCCGCACCAGCATGGCGTGCTTGAGCGGGTGCAGTGCACTGATGTCTTTCATGCCCGACGCCAAGGTGGTGAAGCGCAGCGCGATGTCGAGGTCTGCGGCGGCCGAGTCAAAACAGCTGGGCATGATCCCGCCGCCGAGCAGGCCTTCCTTGAGGTCGATCTGCCACTGGCCATTTACTTCTTTCAGGTCCGGGCCAGCCTTGCCATCCTTGATGATTCTCCAGTGTTCCCCAGGCTTGCCGACTTCATAGACATTCCCCGCCACCGCCGCGAAATAACGATTCGCGGTGGTGTCGACGTACAGGTTCAGCGCGGCGTTCTTGCTCAAATCTTTGAGCTGGATGTCATCACATCGCAAGTTGGCCAGGCTTCCCGAGAATTGAGGCCGCAGGGACTGAGTCGTCCAGGCGGGGTCGATGTCGACCGCTGCCGGTTCTGGCGCGGGGCTCGACGGCGCACCTTTCTTGCTCAGTGCGTGATGGGGCATGCGATTGCTGGCCAGGCTCCCCAAGGCGGTGACGAACTCCGCCAGGGACTCGCCCCAGTTGTGCTTGAGCGCCGCATCGGCCGAGCCCTTGAGCCACTGCGCGCTTTGCAGGGTGGCGATCACCGCCGCCAGTTTGCCCGGCAGGAACAGCGATCCCTGTTCGATCGCCAGGCCCAGCACGTAGCGGAAAACCTGCCAGTAGGCCTCGGCGGTGGTGACCGTCCGTGCCTTGGCCAACTCGATAAGAAGGAGCGCGTTCTCGTCATACAGGACGTGGAGGGCATTGCCTTCGATGACTCGGCGGACCAGTTGCACCGGCCCCGGCGTGGTATCGAACACGTAGAGGTCGGACGGGTCCCAGAACAGATGAGGGTGCAGGAAGCCTTGGTGATCGTAGCGGCTGCGCACGCCATCGGGCACACGCGCGAGGATGTCTTGCTGCAAGGCGGTGTCGAGCAGCAAGGCTGCGCGCAGGGCTTCCTGATCCTTGAACTCCATCAGCCGGTGTTCTGGCCGATAGGCGCAGTAGAGCAGCACGGGACCTTGCTTCACATCGTCCGGGCCGATGAGGTACATGCCACGCACGGTGTCGGGAGCAAAGCCCTCGGCGGCGCGCAGTTGCAGGTTGGATATGACGATCTTTTGGTCCATCGCATCATCGCGGGCCAAACCATCCGGTTTGGCCAACACGTGGGATAGGTAGTACATCGCCGCCGCGCTGAGCCTTTTCTCCAGAAACTGCTGATAACCCTCTTCCATCAGGTACGCGGTCGCCGTGTGGCTGTAGCGCTCGCGACGTTTCCCGTAGTCGGCACTGTGGGTGGAGAGTTTGTCGGCCAGCAAGGTGCGATAGGAGCGGCCGACATCCAGCGCATCGACCATGTCGCGGACCTTGCGTGCATCCAGCGGCAACGGCGCCTGATTCGGCCCTGAGACGCTCACCTTGAAGTTGCTGGCGGTATCGACGATGCCACTGTGGGTCAGGGCGAATTCGGTGAGACTCTTGCTGGTGGTGACGATGTCGCCCGCGAGGGGGGACGGCGTCTCCCCGGACAGCACCGGGCTGGGCGTGACGTGGGAATAGGTGACGGTGATCAGCGCCGGATCCGCCGCCAGGGTGGGAAAATCCTTGGCCAGCTGGACACTGAGTTGCTGATGGGCGAAGTCGTCCAGTTTGGGAATATCGAATAGATAGTTGAATTTGCTGTTGGAAACGCTGACGGCGTTCTGTAGCAGCAGCGAGTAGGTGCGCAGTTGGTGAGGCGTCGCGTCCTTGAGCCAGGTTGGCAGCAAGCTGCGGAAATACTGGATCTGCAGCGTATCGTGCAGGCGCTTGAGGGGCTTCTGAATGGGCTGGGCGTTCGCTTCGAGGTCGACGAAGCGCTGGAACAGTTTGCCGTCGAGTTCGTTGCGGATCGCGTAACTCAAATAGTGCGTGCGGGTGTTGGCACGATAGCTCACGGCGCTCTTGCTCAAGTGACCGAGCAGGTCGGCACCTACGCTCGTCAGCACCAGCTCCGGCACGGTGACGCCGGGCAGCACCGAGGGCGTATGCCACTTGATCAGGTCCTCGGCATGTATCAGGTCCATCCATTGCACCAGCTTGGGTTCCTCCTCGAACGCACCATTCATTTGATCGAGCAGACTCTGCTCATCATGGAATTGCGTCAACGGTTCCAGCGGCGACCACAGCAGCAGCGTGCCGGCCTCGGGGGCCGCCCGCTGCAGCACGAAGGCGCTGGTCATGGACAGTATGTGGGGCTTGCCAGGCATCTTCAGGCTCAGCCCGAGAATACGGAAGCGGGCATTGGCCAGGGTCGGCTGGGGGCTGTCCAGAGAGTGCTGCAGCAAGTCCAGCAGTTCCGCATCGATCAGCTTGTCCTCGCGGGCCATGGCCAGTTCGATACGCAGTAGCGCTTCGGTCAGAACGTGCATGACCCGCGCAGAGAAGGTCACGCCTTTGCCAAAGCGCACCTGCCCCTCATCGTACGCCTTGTGTTGCTCCAGATAACCGAGCGAGAAGTCGAGCTTCAGGTGGCCGATCTGCTGCCAGAGGGCTTCGGCGCTCGGCCAGGCCAGCGACTGCTGATGACGATCCAGCACCTGGAAGTCGGCCTTGCTGCCATGGGCGATGCTGCCACTGAGCGTGCCCAGGAAAAAGTCGATCAGAGCGACGGCTTCATCGTTGTGCTTGATCCACAGGTCCTGGGGCTGCAGCGCGCCTTGGCACAGGGCGTTGATCGCGGGCGCGAATTGCCGAATGACTGATGCGCGAATATCGGGCTGGGCACCCTTGAGGCCCTTGAGCAGCGATACCAGGGAACTGGCGTGGATCATGCGTTGAAACAGCGTCACGCTGCGGTTGAGGGGCTCGGGCAGGCTCTTGACCGTGGCGCCGGCACGGTCGGTTATCCAGCGGCTGGCATCGCCGATATGGGCTAGCCGGCTATCGATGAGCGCGCGGATATCCAAGGCATCCTCAACGGCGGCAGCGGCCGTGCCGGTCTGTGCGCCGGGGAAGCGCAAGGCATGGGCCAGGCGCCTGGCGATCAGGGCGCTCAAGTTGTCCGCAAGCACCAGGAAGGCGCCTTGGTCGATGTCGGTCAGGGTAATGTCGGTGGGGGCTTCATCTTGCAACAGGTTCCAGTGATCCTGTGCGATCGCGATCCAGCGCGGTGCCTGGGAGACCCGCTCGATGCAGTGACGCTTGAGGGCCTCTCGATCAGCGAAATGCAGCAGGCCGCCGCTGGCACTGTACACAAAGAGGCCTTGGGTGGCTTCGGTGCGATGCTGGAGGACCAGGCTGTCGGCAATCGGTACCACGGCCTTGTCACCTTCCTGCAATGCGGCGAACGCAAGAGTGTGCGCGCTCAGGGTGTCAACGTCCGGGATCAGCAGCTCGCGCAGCCATTCCAGTTGCCCGGCGCTGATCTGTCCACTGGCCGCTGACTGGATGAGCATCCGCGCATAGTTGTCGGCCAACCCGAGGGCGAGGGCATCGCGGCGGTCGCTGCCGACGTCGTTATCGGCGCCTGCCCAGTACTCGCGCAAGGTGCGGGCGAAGGCTCCCGGGACGGCGATGGTGGCTTCAAGCAGCGCCGCTTCGCAGCTGTCGTGGTAGGCCGGGTCGGGTTCGACGGCGTCACCGCGCAGGTAGCGACGGCGCAGCCCTATGCCCAGAGGCTGGCCGCTGAACAGGTCGAGGGCACTGTCACGCAGCGTTTCGGTGCGCAGCACGACATCGTCGCCGGCGACGATCTGCAAGCGGTGCCCGGCGATGTCCGTGGTGCCATCGAGCACGCCCGAGAAAGCCTGGGTCACACAGTCGTCCATGACGCTGCGCAACGTTGGCAGCTTGCTCAGCCCCTCGGCGAAATTGCCGAGCAGGTCGATCTGTTCCTGCAGGAGCTGCTGCGACCACTGTTCGAATACCGGGTACGCCAGCTCAACGAATTGCAGCGGCTGGGTGGCGACGCCCAGATGTGCCAGTTCGCTTTGCAACGAGCTCTCCAGCTGGCGCAGGTTATCGAAGCCTTGCACGCCGCGCAGAGGGCTATAGAGGTAAACCGCCTTGAGCGCCGGGTTGCGCTGATGGAATACCAGGCAACCGGTAGAGGCCGGTTGGGCATTTTTCAGCGCCTCCACGCGCATGTTTTCGGGGATGGCTGTTTCGTCGGCCAGGCGGCTTAGCCAAGCTGTTTCCTCGATGCTGAGAATATCGCTGGAGGCGGCCTCCAGCGCCGTCTTGAAATGGGCGAAGAGGGTACTTGCTTCGAAATAGGGGGTGACGGTCATGATCTTCCCTGCGAGACGGTCCCGGACAATCCGGTTCGGAACCACGACGCTACGCGCGCAGGCCGCAGGGGTAGCGGTAGATAAATCAGAGACTGGCGCGCGCCGGTATTTGGCGAAGATGCAACTTGCACGCGGGCTTAAGGCGCCATCATGCAGTATGCACGACCCAGAGATTTTGCTGATTTTGTAAGCTATTGATTTTAATAGATTATTTTTAAATATGAACTTGGCACAACCCCTGCAATCCTATCTAGTAACTCTGCAGCCTTGACCATAAAAGGCGCAGGTTTTTTCGAAAAACAGGAGTGACTCGTATGAAGAAGTTCGCAATTGCTGCCGCTACTGCTGCTACCCTGACCTTGACTCTGGCCAATGCTGCCATGGTCCAGGCTGCCCAGACTTCCCAGCCGATGGTTGTCGCTGCCGGCGAAATGGAAAAAGCCAAAGAGTCCACTTCCGATACCTGGATCACCACCAAAGTCAAATCCGACCTGGTGACCGAGAAAGGCATCCCTGGTACCGACATCAAGGTAGAAACCAACAAAGGCGTGGTTTCCCTGTCGTCGACTGTAGCGATCACCGAAGCGCAGAAAACCACTGCCGTGGCGATCACCAAGAAAATCAAAGGCGTCAAAGCAGTATCGGCTGACGGCCTGAAAGCCGAGTAAGCTGGCGAATATCGCTAACCCTGCAAAGGGTTCATGCGAAGACCGGAAGGATCTGATCGACAAGCCCCGCAGCGTCAATGCTGCGGGGCTTTTTTGTGCGGGCTTTCCGGCCCCTCAGCGAGCAAGCCTTGCTCCCATAGTCACTTGTAGGAGCAAGGCTTGCTCACGAAGGGGCCCGGAAGGCTTACAGCGACCTCAACCGCGTTCGCCGGTGATGTTGGCCAAGCGGTCGCCCTCGAAGCGCAGGTAGTGGTACATCCCGAACGTAGGGCCATACGTCCACTGCTGTACGGGGATTTCCTCGTGTTGCCTGCCGTCCGCGTTTTTCAGATAGCTCACAGGGCCACGGCCGCTGGGCTCGCCGCACTTGCGCAACACCGTGTTCATGTTGTCGTTCACCGATACCAGCGCACTGTCGCAGCGCATCGAGTCGTCGGCGTGCGCGGTGGCGGCGGTGACGAGCAAGGTAAGGCAGGCGGCCAACGTGTACAAAGTGTTCATTCAGCATCCAGATGCAGGTGAGTGATGACGCTGCCGTCCTTTTCAGCCTGGCCCAGGCTCGCGTCGATGAAGAAGACGCGATCATCGCTCAGCTGTGCTTTTTGCACCATGAAATCCTTGATACTGGCGGCGCGGGCCTGGCCGAGTTCGCGCAGTAGCGGCGTGCTGTCATCCCACGAGTCGATCACTGCGTCGTGCAGCTTGGCCGCCCGCGCCTTGCTGTCCAGCTGCTGCCACTCGGCCGGTGGTTGCTGTTTGGCGCGCGTACGGTAGATGGCTTCGAGCATGGCCGGCTTTTCGTCTTCAGGTACGGTGATCTGGCTCGCATCGGCCGGGACCTTGTCGCCACGGCGCTGCAGCATCTTGTAGTAGGTGCTCTGGTACTCCTTCTGCAGGCGGCGTTCAGCGAGGATCGGGCCATCGCTGCTCTGGGCGGCGCTGCCTTCGACTTCCAGGCGCAAGGCAGGGCGCTCCTTGAGTGCTGCAGCGAGTTTTATCAGCGCGGCCTGGGCCTTTGCGTCCAGGCCACTGGTGCCTGGCGCGAAGGCTACGGTGCCGAGGTCGTCGCCACCGCCGCCGGCGATCAACCCGCCGATGAATTTGAACGGCGCTTGCGCTGCGCGCAGCACCAGATTGCGCAGGGTTTGCCAGACGATCGGCATGACGCTGAACTGCGGATTGTTGAGGTCGCCGGTGACCGGCAGCGAGATCGAAATCTTGCCGTCGGTGTCCTTGAGCAGGGCGATGGCGAGCTTGATCGGCAGGCTCACGGCGTCAGGGCTGTCGACTTTCTCGCCCAGTTGCAGCTGTTCGACCACCACATTGTTTTCGGCTTGCAGCTGGCCCTTGGTGATCTGGTAGTGCAGGTCGAGGTTGAGCCTGCCCTTGCGGATGCGGTAACCGGCGAATTTCCCCGAGTAAGGCGTCATGTTGGTGAGTTCGACGCGCTTGAAGCTGGTGGCGATGTCCAGAGCCGACATGGGATCGAATGGGTTCAAGCTGCCGGCGATGGTCACCGGCGCGTAGCGATCCACCTGGCCTTTGATATCGACTTTGGCAGGCACAGGTTTGCGATTGTCGAGAGTGCCGATCTGGCCATTGAGTTGCTCGATGGCGGTGCCGAAGTTGGGGCGCAGGCTGAAGTCGGCGAAGTTGGCCGAGCCGTCATTGATGGCGATGCCGCCAACGTGAATGCCCAGGGGCTTGCTGGCGTTGGCCGTCATCGCGGTTTTGTTGGCCGGTTTGGCGGCGCTGTCAGCCGGCTGTGGGACCAGCAGGTCATCGACGTTGGTGGTGCGGTCAGGGTTGATCATGAAACGCGCGTAGGGCTTGTCGAAGTTGACCTTGTCGATGCTCAGGCTGTCGCCATGCTCGTAGTCGATACCCTCGACCATCAGGTGTTCCCATTTGACGAAGTCGCGCTGCTTGAGGGTGTCCAGGGTGTGCAGCTGATCGACCTGGGCGCGACCGGTGATGCTCATGGCCAGCGGCGCGGTGCCTTTGAGATTGACAGCCAGGTCGCTGTCGAGCATGCCGCTGCGCAGTTCCAGGCGGATGAACGGGGTGATATAGGCCTGGGCCACGCGCAGATCGATATCGCGGGTCGCTACCTTGAGCCGCGCGCTCACCGGTTGCAGATTGACCTCGCCCTCGGCGCTGATCTTGCCCTGCTTGCCCAGCCCGGTGTCGAGCTTGAGGGTGAAGGGCGAGCCGTTGAGGCTGTCGAAGTTATGCACATCGATATTGAGCGGGGTGATGTCCAGCGCCACGGGCTCCTTTTGCGCCTTGTCGGCAACGTGGACCTTGTAGTCACGCAGCTGCACATCCTTGAGCACTATCTGCCACGGTTTGCTGGGTCTTGGGGCCGCGGCGGGCTTGCTGTCGGCGGCGGCGGGCGACTTGGCCTCCACCGGCGTGGGCTTGGCCGGTTGGCTGGCCAGCAGCTTTTGCCAGTCCAGTTGACCGTCGGCTTCGCGCGCAACCCAGGTTTCCAGGCCGTTGCTACGGATCTTGCCAACCTGCACCTGTTGCTTGGCGAGATCGACGCGGGTGTCGCTGACGTCCAGGCGGGCCAGATTGACCAAGGGGCGGCCATCGGGCGCCTTGATGGCGAAGGGCGCGACGCTGAGCGAGGCGTTGCTGAGCAGCAGTTCGGTCTGCTCGGCCAGGTTGAGCTGGTAATCGGTGCTGAGGTTGAGCACGCCCTCCTGCAAGTCGATCGGCACCGCGTCGCGCACGTAGGGCCAGAACACTTTCATGCGCGCATCGCTGACCTTGAGTTTGCCAGTGGAGGCGATTGGCGACAGGCTCAGGTTGCCGGTCCAGTCGATGCGCCCGCCATCCGGGCTGACCGCAGCGAGGGTCATGTCGGCGTTGTCTTCCGGCAGGGTGCTGAGGTTGTTGAGCTCCAGGTTCATCGAGTTGTAGACGAATTCGATTGGCTCGCTGGGGCGTGGGTCGTTGAAGTGCAGGTAGCCTTCGGCAAGCTTGATGCTGTCGATGCGCAGCGGGAACGGCTTGGACGGTGGCGCACCGGCGGGCGCGGGGGCCGAGGGCGGCAAGGTGAACAGCTGGGCAAGGTTGAGCCGACCTTGCTTGTCGAACAGCAGCTCGGTGTGCGGCTTGTCGAGTTCTATGGCGGACAGGTGCAAGGCACCGCTCCACAGGCTGTCGATTTGCAGGTTGGTGTAGAGGCGCTCGAAGCTCACCTGTTCGGCACCCGGTGCACCCAGGTGCAGGCCCCACAACGTCAGCTCCAGGCTGAAGGGGTTGAACTCCAGGCGTTCAAGGTGCGCCGGCACGCTGGCGTACTTGGCCAACTGCTGATTGGCGATGCGCAAGCCGACGCCCGGAAGGACCAGAAAGCCCAGCAGACTGTAAAGGGCCAGGGCGATCAGGGTGGCGCCGAGGGCGCGTTGCAATCCTTTGGGCATGTGCGGCTTCGTCTGTTCGATCGAGGTGCCTTGGAGTATGGCACGGGGATACAGTTCCGATGAACCTCGGTATTTATGTGGGACTGGGCGCTGCCCACGAAGGCAGCTGCGTAGCCAAGACCCCTTCGTGGGCTGCACCCACTCCCACATGAATCAGAAGTGCAGCACCATGATTTTCAAGGGCGGCTGGCCATCGGCAGAGGGGAAGTCAGCACCGGGACCCAGACGCGACCACTGGCGCACCGGGCGGCCGGCTTTTTCGGCGCAGCGCAAGACCTGATCGCGCCAATCGTCGAAGGCGACCTTCGCCAGATTGTTGCAGCAGATCAGCACGCCATCGTCAGCGGTGGCGAGGATCGCCGGCTTGAGCAGGCTTTGATAATCGCGCAGCAAGTCGACAGTGCCAAAAGCGCTTTTGGCCCAGGCGGGCGGATCGAGCAGCACCAGATCGAACTGGCGTTGCGCCAGGCGCGGGTAGCTCGGCAGTTTTTGCCCGCGGCGCTGGCTGATGGGCAAGCCGGCGAGTTGGCGGATTGCCGGGAAGTAGTCCGATTGCACGAACGACATCTCTGGCAGTCGAGGGTTGAGCAAGCCATTCTCGCGACCGACCGCCAGATTGCCCTCGGCGAAATCCAGGTTGCAGACTTCACTCGCACCACCGGCCGCAGCGCTCAGGCCGACGCCGCACGTGTAGGCGAACAGGTTGAGCACGGACTTGCCCTTGGCGTGGTCCTTGACCCAGCCGCGAGCTTCGCGCAGGTCGAGAAACAGCAGCGGGTCCTGCCCGGCATGGCGTCCGCGCACGCGGTAGTCGAGGCCCCACTCGTGGCCGATCATGTCTTCCAGTGCGGCGGGTTCGGCGCTGTAGACCTTGTCGTGGCGGTCGATGCGCGAGTTGCCACCAGAGCGGTCGTTGTATACCAGGTGCAATGGCAGGCCCAGGCGCTGCTGGACCTCGGCGTGCAGGCCGAGCAGGGTGTCCCGGTCCACCGGCTGATGGAAGCTCTGTACCAGCAACTGCGGGCCATAGCGGTCCAGCGTGAGGCCGCCGGCGCCTTCCTGGCTGCCGTGGAACAGGCGATAGCAATCAGTGCCCTGGGTGTGCAAAGTGGCTAGCAGATCGGTGCGGGAGTCGAGGGCGGCGCGCAGCGCCTGGGTCAAAACGGACATGCGGAGCGCCTTGGTGAACAGGGGCGCAGTTTACCAGTGTTGGTCTGCAATGCAGCAAGCCGGTGAGGTAATGGGCCGGCTGTACCGGCCTCTTCGCGAGCAAGCTCTGCTCCCACAGTGTCGACGGGTCCTGAGCCTTGCACTTGTGGGAGCACGGCTTGCCCGCGAAGAGGCCGGCCCTGCTGGTCCATCGACTGCCAATGAGCCTACCGCTCGATCGCCAGCGCTACCCCTTGGCCACCGCCAATGCACAGCGTCGCCAAGCCCTTATGCACATCGCGCTTGATCATCTCGTGCAGCAGGGTCACCAGCACTCGGCATCCTGATGCGCCTATGGGATGGCCAAGCGCAATGGCGCCGCCGTTGACGTTGACCTTGCTGGCATCCCATTCCAGCTCCTTGCCCACCGCCAGGGCCTGCGCAGCAAAGGCCTCGTTGGCCTCGATCAGATCCAGTTCGGACAGTGTCCAGCCGGCCTTGTCCAGGCAACGGCGCGTAGCGCTCACCGGGCCGATGCCCATGATCGCCGGATCGACCCCGGCATTGGCGTAGGCCTTGATCCGCGCCAGCACGGGCAGGCCCAACTGCTCGGCTTTGGTCGCGCTCATGAGGATCACCGCAGCGGCGCCATCATTCAGCGATGACGCATTGCCCGCTGTCACGCTGCCATCCTTCTTGAAGGCCGGCTTGAGCTTGGCCAGCGCCTCGGCCGTGGTGCCGGCGCGCGGCTGCTCGTCGACGGCGAAGGACAACGGCTCGCCCTTGCGCTGCGGAATCTGGATGGGGGTGATTTCATCGACAAAGCGCCCGCTCTCGATAGCAGCGCTGGCCTTTTGCTGCGAGGCGGCGGCGAAGGCGTCCTGCTGCTCGCGGCTGATGGCGTATTTGTCCACCAGATTCTCGGCAGTGATGCCCATGTGGTAGTCGTTGAAGGCATCCCACAGGCCGTCGCTGATCATCGTGTCGATCAAACTGCTGTGGCCCATGCGCAAACCGGTGCGCGCCCCCGGTATCACGTAATTGGCCAAGGACATGTTTTCCTGCCCGCCGGCGATGATCACCTCGGCGTCGCCGCAGCGAATTGCCTGGGTCGCCAGATGCAGGGCCTTGAGGCCCGAGCCGCAGACCTTGTTCAGGGTCATGGCCGGTACCGCGTGGGGCAGCCCGGCCTTGATGGCTGCCTGACGGGCGGGGTTCTGTCCGGCGCCGGCAGTGAGCACCTGGCCAAGGATCACTTCATCGACCAGGGCCGGGTCGAGGCCGGTCTGGGCCAGCAGTTGACGGATCACGGCGGCGCCCAGATCAACGGCCGGGATGTGTGCCAAGGCACCCTGAAAACTGCCGACGGCAGTGCGGGTGGCGGCAACGATGACAACGTCCTGCATGGTTCAGACCTCGATTTATTGGATTTGTCGGGGTGCCGAGGGTATCGACACCCGCCTGGGATCGATCCGCATGGTGACATGGATGGGCTGCGCGCTGCCATCCTCAGCGGTTGAGCCGGTTGGCGATCAGGCCGTCCAGCACGCTGGCGTCGGTCAACGTCGAGGTGTCTCCCAGCTCGTCCAACTGATTGCTGGCGATGCGTCGCAACAGCCGGCGCATGATTTTGCCCGAGCGGGTCTTGGGTAAGGCCTCGGTGGCTTGCAGCAGCTCTGGCCGGGCGAAGCGGCCGATCTCGTGGCTCACCAGCGCCAGCAACTCTTCGCGCAACGCCCCATCGAAGCACACGCCGGTCATTGGCGTGACGAAGGCGTAGATGCCTTGGCCCTTGAGTGGGTGCGGATAGCCGACTACCGCCGCCTCGGCGATGCTCTCATGCAATACCAGTGCACTCTCGATTTCGGCGGTGCCGATGCGGTGCCCGGAGACATTGATCACATCATCGACACGGCCGGTGATCCACAGGTCGCCATCGGCATCACGGCGAGCACCGTCCCCCGTCAGGTAGTAACCCGGGAACGGCGCGAAATAGCTGTCGATCATGCGCTGATGATCGCCCCACACGCTGCGGATCTGCGCCGGCCAGCTGCCCTTCAGCGCCAGCAGCCCGGTGCCGGCGCCTTCGATGGGCTCGCCCTGTTCGCTGAGCAACACCGGTTGCACGCCAAACAGAGGCTGCATGGCGCTGCCGGGCTTCCTGCCGGGTGTGCCGACCAGCGGCGAAAGCATGATGGCGCCAGTCTCGGTCTGCCACCAGGTATCGACGATGGGACAGCGCTGGCGCCCCACCTCATGGAAGAACCAGTTCCAGGCTTCCGGATTGATCGGCTCGCCGACGCTGCCGAGCACTCGCAGGCTGTCTCTGGCGCTATTGCGCAAATGCTCGTCGCCTTCCTTCATCAAGGCGCGCAAAGAGGTGGGGGCAGTGTAGAACGTGGTCACCTGGTGCTTGTCGATGATGCGCCAACTGCGCGAGGCATCCGGATGATGCGCGACGCCCTCGAACATCAGGGTGGTCGAACCGGCAGCCAGGGGGCCATAGACGATGTAGCTCTGCCCGGTGATCCAGCCGATATCGGCCGTGCACCAGTGGATATCGCCTTCGCGGTAGTCGAATACATCGCGGTAGGTGAGCAGGGTCTGCAGCAGGTAGCCCGCGGTGCTGTGCAGCACCCCCTTGGGCTTGCCCGTGCTGCCGGAGGTGTAGAGGATGAACAGCGGGTCTTCGGCGGCCATTGGTTCGGCCGGGCAGTCGGCGCTGGCGCCATGGACGGCCTCGTGATACCACAGGTCGCGGCCCTCGACCCACTGCACCTCGCCTTCGGTGCGCTGTACCACGATCACCGTGCTGACCTGCGGGCAACTGAGCAACGCCTGGTCGACATTGTCCTTGAGGCCCACGTAGACGCCCGCCCTGACGCTCTCATCGGCCGTGATCACAGTATTGGCGCCGGCATCCTCGAGCCTGTCGGCCAGGGCGTCGGCAGAAAACCCCGAGAACACCACCGAGTGGACCGCGCCGATACGGGCGCAGGCGAGCATGGCATAGGCGGCTTCGGGGATCATCGGCATGTAGATGCACACGCGATCGCCTTTGCGCACACCGCGGCTCTTGAGCACGTTGGCCAGGCGGCAGACATGACGATGGAGCTTGTGGTAGGTGACTTCTGCGGATTCGGTCGGGTGGTCGCCCTCCCAGATGATCGCCACCTGTTCGCCCTTGGTGTCGAGGTGGCGGTCGATGCAGTTGTAACTGACATTGAGTTCGCCCCCTTCGAACCAGGCCGCCTGGCCATGGGTGAAGTCGCAGCGCTGGACCTGCTGCCAAGGCTTGAACCAGTGCAGTAACGCGCGCGCCTGATCGCCCCAGAAGGTATCCGGATCGTCGATCGACTGGCGATAGAGTCGTTGGTAATCGGCGTGGCTCAAGCGGGCCGCCTGGCTGACAGCCTCCGCGATGGGGAATGCGCTGAGCTTGGACATGGCAGATCCTCATCCTTTTGATCGGATGAGTATAGAGGCGGCTTCAGGTTCTGCCGTGTAGCGAGGGGGGCTGGCCCCCGATACGGTCGGTCAGACACATTTGCGTGACTGACACCGCGTATCGGAGGCAAGATTCTCGCTATAGGGTGTTGCGCTTAACCGCGGTGACGACCACGGAAGTAGTTGATCAAGCCTTGGGTCGAAGCATCCTCGGCTGGCTCTTCGATACCGCCGGTCAGGCGTTGGTACACGCCCTTGCCCAGCTCCTTGCCCAGCTCCACACCCCACTGGTCGAAGGCGTTGGTGCCCCAGATCACGCTCTGCACGAACACCTTGTGCTCATACATGGCCACCAGCGCACCCAAGCGCCGAGGGCTGACTCGCTCGAGCACCAGCGTATTGCTCGGACGGTTGCCCGGGATCACCTTGTGCGGTGCCAGCTTCTGGATATCGGCCTCGGCCATGCCTTTGTCACGCAACTCGGCTTCGGCTTCGCTGCGGGTCTTGCCGAGCATCAGCGCCTGGCTTTGCGACAGGCAGTTGGCGAACAGCCACTGGTGATGGTCGGCGACCGGATTGAAGCTGACTACCGGCACGATGAAGTCTGCCGGGATCATCTGCGTGCCTTGGTGCAGCAACTGGTGATAAGCATGCTGACCGTTGCAACCCACACCGCCCCAGATTACCGGGCCGGTTTCGACGCTGACCGGGCTGCCGTCCTGGCGCACGCTCTTGCCGTTGGACTCCATGTCCAGCTGCTGCAAGTGCTTGGTGATGTTGCGCAGGTAGTGATCGTACGGCAGGATCGCGTGGCTCTGGGCTTCCCAGAAATTGTTGTACCACACGCCCAGCAGCGCCAGCAGGACCGGGATGTTCTGTTCGAACGGCGCGGTCTGGAAGTGCTGGTCCATGGTGTAGGCACCGGACAGCAGCTCCTTGAAGTTGGCCATGCCGATGGACAGCGCGATCGGCAAACCGATGGCCGACCACAGCGAATAACGTCCGCCGACCCAGTCCCACATCGGGAAGATGTTTTCTTCACGAATACCGAACGCCACGGCCGCGGCGTTGTTGCTCGAGACCGCGATGAAGTGCCGATGCAGCTCGGCTTCGGAGCCGCCCTGGGCCAGGTACCAGGCACGCGAAGCCTGGGCATTCTTGAGGGTTTCGAGGGTATTGAAGGATTTCGACGAGACGATGAACAGCGTGGTCTCGGCGCGCAGCTTGGCTGACAGCTCGTGGAATTCGCTGCCGTCGATGTTCGCCAGGTAGTGGCAACGCACGCCTTTCTGGCTGTAGGGCAACAGCGCCTCGGACACCAGCTCAGGGCCCAGGAACGAGCCGCCGATACCGATATTGACCACATCGGTGATCGGTTTTTCGGTGTAGCCGCGCCACAGGCCGTCGTGGATGCGGGTGACCAGTTCGGTGATCTGGTTCAGCACCTTGTGCACGTCCGGCATGATGTTGGTGCCGTTGACGCTGAGCTTGTCGCCGACCGGGCGACGCAACGCGGTGTGCAGCGCCGGGCGGCCTTCGGAGGCGTTGAGGATCTCGCCGGCGAACATCGCCTTGATCGCCGTATTGAGGTCGACCTCGGCGGCGAGCTTGACCAGCAGGTCGCGGGTCTCGCTGGTGATCAGGTTTTTCGAGTAGTCGAGGAACAGCCCACAACCGCTCAGGGAGAATTGATTGAAGCGCTGTGGATCGGCCTGGAATGCCTCGCGCATGCTGAAATCCTGCATGGCGGTACGGTGCTGGCTGAGCGCCTTCCATGCGGGCAACTGGGTAACGTCGTGAGGAGTGCGGTAGTACGCCATCGCTGCGGGTTTCCTTTTACTGGTACTGCCTCGTGGACACTGACTGATCCGGCCAGGTTGCGTAGCGGTTCAAGCCACACTGCAGGTCTTGCCGCACTGCTGGCGACGACGCCTGGACACAGATCAAGCTGAACTGTGATTACAGTAAACATCCTTTGCGCGTCTGTCTGCGCCTGGATTGCCTTTTGACTGATACTTTTCACAATCGTTGGCAGATGAAGCTGATTTTCATGAACGCGGCAGAGTCGGCTGCGCTGCAGATGGCCTCTTCGCGAGCAAGCTCTGCTCCCACAGTGGAAACAGTTCCAGAGTCGAACACCTGTGGGAGCAGAGCTTGCTCGCGAAGAGGCCGGCATGGCTAGAGCAAATCTTGCTCAAACCGCTGCATGCAGATCCAGATGCAGATTGTCGATCAACCGCGTGGTGCCCAGATAGGCCGCCACCAGAATGACCAGATCGTGATCCAGCGCGGTGGCCGGGCGCAGGTGCACGGAGTGGCGGATTTCCAGATAGTCGAGGGTGAACCCCGAGGCGCTGATGATCTTGCGTTGGCGCTCCAGCAGCCCGGCATAGTCGCGGTCGCCTTGGGCAATGGCCTCGGCCATTTCGCTGAGGCTGCGGTACAGCACTGGCGCCTTGGCCCGTTGCGCGGCATCCAGATAACCGTTGCGCGAAGACAGCGCCAGGCCGTCTTCGGCGCGCACGGTCGGCTGGCCGACGATCTCGATAGGCATGTTGAGGTCGCGGACCATGGCGCGGATCACCGCCAGTTGCTGGTAATCCTTCTGGCCGAAGATGGCGACGTCCGGCTGCACCATGTTGAGCAACTTGCTGACCACCGTGGCCACGCCCTCGAAGTGCCCCGGGCGGCTGGCACCGCACAGGCCCTGGGACAGTTCCGGCACGCTGACGCGGGTCTGCACGGCAGTGCCTTCGGGGTACATTTGCGCCACGCTGGGGGCGAACAGCAGGTCGCAACCGGCCTCGACCAGGCGCTGCTGATCGGCGTCCAGGGTACGCGGGTAGGTATCGAGATCTTCGCTGGGGCCGAATTGCAACGGATTGACGAAAATGCTCGCCACCACGAAGTCGCTCAGCGCGCGGGCGTGAGTCACCAGCGCGGCGTGACCGCTGTGCAGATTACCCATGGTCGGGGCGAAGCCGATGCGTTTGCCGGCGCGGCGTGCCAAGGCAATCGCGGCGCGCAGTTCAGCGATGGTGGTGACTGTGTTCATGCGTTGAATCCGTGTTCGGGGGCAGGAAAGCTGTGGTCTTTGACGGCGCTGACATAAGCGCGCAGGGCGCTGTGGATGTCAGGTTGGCCAGCCATGAAATTCTTCACGAAACGCGGTACATGGCCACTGAGCGAGAGCCCGAGCATGTCGTGCAGCACCAGAACCTGGCCGTCAGCAGCATTGCCGGCACCGATGCCGATCACGGGCACCTTGGCCCTTTTGGTGATTTGTTCTGCCAGTTCACTGGGTACGCACTCGAGCAGAATCATCGCCGCGCCGGCTTGTTCGAGGCTGATCGCATCCGCTCGCAACTGCTGGGCCTGCGCCTCAAGGCGGCCTTGCACCTTATAGCCGCCGAGGACGTTGACCGTCTGCGGCGTCAGCCCGAGGTGCACGCACACCGGCACGCCACGTTCAGCCAGCAGGCGCACGGTATCGGCCAGCCAGGCAGCGCCTTCGATCTTGACCATATGAGCCCCGGCCTGCATGAGTTGCGCGCTGTTGGCGAACGACTGCTCGAGGGTCGCGCAAGCCATGAAGGGCAGGTCGGCGAGGATCAGTGCCTCGCGGTTGCCACGTTTGACGCTGGCCACGTGATACGTCATGTCGGCATTGGTCACTGGCAAGGTGCTGTCGTGGCCTTGCAGGACCATGCCCAGGGAATCGCCGACCAACAGGATCTCGACGCCGGATTCGCTGGCGGCACGGGCGAATGTGGCGTCATAGCAGGTCAACATTGTTATTTTCTCACCCTTGAGCTTCAGGCTCTGCAGGGTGGACAGGGAGATCTGGGGCATGCAAGGGCTTCCTCGGTCGGGCGCGGGCGCTCGACGCTGTGATTCATCGATCGGAGCAGCACATCATCTGGCGTGGTGTTTTCAAAGAGCTGCCCCGGGGTGTTTCACCGCTCGGTCAGAGAGATGACCGCGGGACGCCTATAGTCGTGAGGAGGGGGGGCGAAGTCAAATATTCGCGGCTGATTGGTACGGGTGCCGGCATGCTTGATTTATCCGGCATCTGCGGTGGCTCCGGGGGCCTCTTGGCCGCCGAACGCGCAAGCCCGACCCCACAGGTTGAACGCAACCCATCGGTGGGAGCGGGCTCTCTGCTCGCGAAGGCGTGATCAAAGCCGTTGCAGGCCTTCAAACGGACACTCATCCAGCAGCCCCTGCAACGTTCGGCCATCGGCGAGTACAAAGTCGGCTGGAACCAGCTCGGCGAGGGGATAAAGGACGAACGCCCGTGCCTGCATATGATAATGCGGCACCTTGAGGCGGGGTTCATCAATGACCCGCTCGCCGAACAGCAGGATGTCCAGGTCCAGCGTACGCGGGCCCCAGCGCTCCAGGCGTTCACGGCCCTGGTCATTTTCGATGGCCTGCAGTGCGTCGAGCAGCGCCAGTGGGGCGAGGTCGGTGGCCAGAGCCGCCACGGCATTGGTGTAGCGCGGCTGGCCGGGCAGCAATGATTCGCTGCTGTACAGCGCCGACGCTCCTATCCAGTGGCTGTCGGGCAGGGCGGCCAGCGCCGCCAGCGCCTGGCGCAATTGTTGCTCGGGTGCCGCCAGGTTGCTGCCCAGGCCGATGTACACGGTTTCCATGGGCTTACTCGCCGTCGGCGCCTTTGCGTTTGCTGCTACTGCGGCGGCGCTTGCGGGGCGCAGCGCCAGCGGTTTCGTCCTTGCCTCCCAGATCGCGGATCATGTCGCGACGGCCACTGTCGTTGGCGTCCTGGTAATCGGTCCACCACTCGCCCAGGCCTTCGGTCTGCTCACCGGCGGATTCGCGCAGCAGCAAGAAGTCATAGCCGGCTCGGAAGCGCGGATTGTCGAGCAGCAGGTCGGCACGTTTGCCGCTGCGCCGTGGCAGGCGCTCCTGCATGTCCCAGATCTCGCGGATCGGCAGGGTAAAGCGTTTCGGGATGGCAATACGTTGGCATTGCTCGGCGATCAGCTCGTGAGCGCCTTCCTGCATCGCCGGGATCGGCGGCATGCCCTTGGCCTGCAGACGCAGCACGCGGTGGGGCAGCGCCGGCCACAGCAAAGCAGCGAACAGGAACGCCGGGGTCACCGGTTTGCCCTGCTTGACCCGCAGGTCGGTGTTGATCAAGGCATTGCTGATCAGCGTGTGAGTATAAGTGGGCTCATGCTCCAGGGCATCGCTGCTGGCCGGGAACAGTTGATCGAACAATTGCAGGTCGACCAGCATCTCGAAGGTATCCGACGCATTGCCCGAGAGGAACAGCTTGAGCACCTCTTCGAACAGCCGCGCCGAAGGGATCTCGCGCAGCATCGGCGCCATGGGTTTGATCGGAGCGGCGGTGTGCTTTTCGATCCCGAAATCGAGCTTGGCGGCAAAGCGCACCGCACGCAGCATGCGCACCGGGTCTTCCTGGTAGCGCTGCTGCGGATCGCCAATCAGGCGGATCAGGCGATTGCGGATGTCGTGCACGCCGTTGGCGTAGTCGAGAATCCGCTCGCTGACCGGGTCGTAATACAGCGCGTTGATGGTCAGGTCGCGACGCTGGGCGTCTTCTTCCAGGGTGCCATAAACGTTGTCGCGCAGGATGCGACCGCTTTCGTTGCGCGAAGAAGTGTTGGTGTTCTCTTCTTCTTCACCCTCTTCAGGATGATTGGCGCGGAAGGTTGCGACTTCGATGATCTCGCGGCCGAAATGCACGTGGACCAGCTTGAAGCGGCGGCCGATCACTCGCGCGTTGCGAAACTCGGCACGGACCTGCTCCGGCGTGGCGCTGGTGGCGACGTCGAAATCCTTGGGGGTGATATTGAGCAGCAGGTCGCGCACGCAGCCGCCTACCAGATAGGCCTGGTATCCGGCGTTTTGCAGACGTTCGACGATGCCCACGGCATGCCTGCTGAACTGGCCACGCTGCAGCGAATGCTGGCCGCTATTGAGCACTTCAGGCGTGGTACGCAAATGTTGCACAACCCTCGCAGGAGGGCGGAAAGACTGGAACAGCTTCTTCAGCATGGGATGCACTGTTTGAAGGAATGGTCAGCCAGAAACAGGAATGGCTGCATGATGGCGGGGGATTCTAGCATTTAGTCGGCGAATGGTGTAGGACGCTGAAACAAGTGGGCGGAACAGGGGGGCGTGAGCGGGGGAGGGGGCGTGCCTGAAAGCCACACAGCACAAGGGGAGCCGAAGCTCCCCAAGTAATAGTTGCATGCTCGTTTTTATTGTTATGACGGGCTTCTTGTTTTTGTTGAATGCCCTACCCTCAAGGCATCATCGCCTGAGGGCCATCTCCCTAACCGGGAGCCAAGAGCAAACGGATTGCTTTGGTCGCTGCGTTGCAATGATCTGATGATCCAACCAGTTCGGGCCCCTGCTTGAGTGCAGTTTTTTTATTGTTCTCGGCCTGGCTGCGGGGCAAGCCCCAAATACAACTCCTCTCCAAAAGAATCAGTTAGCTGCGCCTCCGCCGTCTTGTTTTTATTATGCGTGAGTCGATTCGTCTTATTTTTATTATGGGGTTGTGCGTTGCTTGTTGTTGTTCTTGTACCAGAGATATAGCAGGTCCTGTGCCAACTTTTGCAAATGCCCGAAAATCAAGGGGTTGGCGGGATTACGTCGGTGGATGATCGACCGCGTCAGACAAATTTCGTTACCGTAGGAATCGCATTTTGTTACGCATGCAAACCTGCGGTAACACCTTGTATTTATGTAGTTTTATTACGAACATTTCGCCGGTAACAGCTGAAACGAATCAGCTCTCGCTCGCCACGCTCGACTTGCGTCTTGGGATGCCCAGCCGCTGGCGACGTTCCCATAGGCACTTGCGGCTCACACCCAATTTGCGCGCCAGCTCGGTCTCGGTCATATGGTCCTGATGTTCCAGGACGAAGTGCTGGAAGTAATCTTCCAGAGACAGATCTTCGGTGGGGTCATGGCTGACATTGTTATTGCCGCCCTGTTGCGGAGGCAGGCCGATGAATTCGTCGTCTTCGAGGTCGCTCAACTCGATATCGATGCCCAGCAGGTCGGCGGAAATTTCCGCGTTATCGCTGAGGATCACCGAGCGTTCGACGGCGTTTTCCAGCTCCCGCACGTTGCCAGGCCAGGAATACTGGCGGATCGCTTGCTCGGCATCGGCGCCGAAGCGCAGGTCCGTGCGGCCGATACGGGCGCTTTGGCGTTTGAGGAACACGTGGGCAATTTCGCTCACGTCCGGGCCACGCTCGCGCAGCGGCGGCAGCTTGAGCGCAATCACGTGCAGGCGATAGAACAAGTCTTCGCGGAACTGGCCGGTCTTGGCCAGGCTCTTGAGGTCGCGGTGGGTCGCGGCGATCAGCCGTACGTCGACCTTCTGCGATTGTACCGAGCCGACCCGACGAATCTCGCCTTCCTGCAGCACGCGCAGCAAGCGCGCCTGGGCCTCAAGGGGCAATTCGCCGATCTCGTCGAGGAACAGCGTGCCGCCGTCCGCCGCTTCGACCAGCCCCGCACGCCCGGCGCTGGCACCCGTGAACGCACCCTTTTCGTGGCCGAACAGCTCGGATTCGATGAGGGTTTCCGGGATGGCCGCGCAGTTGACCGAAATCATCGGTGCCTTGGCCCGGCGCGACAGGTTGTGCAAGGCGCGCGCGACCAGTTCCTTGCCGGTACCGGATTCACCTTGAATCAATACGTTGGAGTCGGTAGGCGCGACCTTGCGGATCTTGCTGTACAGGTCCTGCATGGGCGGGCAGGAGCCGATGATGCCGATCTCGCCGTTGGCATTTTCGCCTCCAGCGACACCGCGCTCGGCGACGGGTGCAGCTTTGCCGTTGCCGCGTTCGGCGGGCGCTGGTGCGGGTGCTGGCTGCGTCTGGCGATCACGCAGGATGCGCGCGGCGGCCTGGAGCATTTCGTCGTGGTCGAAGGGCTTGGCGATGTAATCCACCGCACCCATTTTCATCGAGTCCACAGCCGAGCGCAGGCTGGCGTAGCTGGTCATGATCAGCACGGGGGTGCCCTGGCCAAGCTTGATCAGCTCGGTTCCCGGAGCGCCAGGCAGGCGTAGATCGCTGACGATCAAGTCGAACGAGGGAATGGAGAAGCGTTCCTGTGCCTCTTGCACGGAACCGGCTTCGCTGACCTGATACTGATTCCGTTCAAGCAGGCGGCGTAGGGCAGAACGAATGATCGTTTCGTCTTCGACAATCAGAATATGCGGCATTGAGTCGGTTCTCTCGACGGTCTCAGTTCACAGCGGACGTCGCAACGACATGACGGGGCAGGGTGACGCGGATTCGGGTGCCGCGCTGGTTTTTTTCATCTGCCGGGCTGTCTATGGTGATCTGTCCATAATGCTCTTCAACGATGGAATAGACCAGAGCGAGCCCCAGTCCTGTTCCTTCACCCGGATCTTTGGTGGTGAAGAAAGGTTCGAACAGCCGATCCATGATGTTCTTGGGAATGCCGGTGCCTTCGTCTTCGACGATCAGATCCACCGTGTGCTCGCTGACCTCGCTCTTGACCCGCACCGCGCTGCCTGGGGGCGATGCGTCGCGGGCGTTGGACAGCAGGTTGATGAGCACCTGGGCCAGGCGCTGCGGATCGCCGTCGACCCAATGATCCGGGTCGCACAGGTTGTAGAACTGTACCTCGAAGTTTCGCCGGTTCAACGCCAGCAGGCCGATGGCGTCCTGGGCCACGTCGGCGAGGCTCACGGGCTCGTCGCTGCGTTGGTGGCTGCCGGCATGGGCAAAGCTCATCAGCGACTGCACGATGCGTGACACGCGCTTGGTCTGCTCGATGATCTGGCTGCTCAGCTCGGTGATCTCGCCGTCTTCTTCGCGCTCTTCGCGCAGGTTCTGTGCAAGGCAGGCGATACCCGTGATTGGGTTGCCGATCTCGTGGGCGACGCCGGCGGCCAGGCGACCGATGCTGGCCAGACGCTCGGAGTGCACCAGCTTGTCTTCGAGCATCTGCGTGTCGGTCAGGTCCTCGACCAGCAGTACCAGGCCGCTGTTGCCGGGGGCCAGGGGCTCGTCGATGGCCGCTTTGTGCAGGTTGAGCCAGCGGGTCTGGCCATCGAGGCCCAGACGCTGCTTGTGCAAATGCTCGTCGGGAATATGGATGAAACCCATCAGCAGCGCGCGCCAAGGCTCGCTGATGGTCGCCAGGCGCGAGCCCACTACACGCTGCGCCGGTATCCCGGTGAGCTCTTCCATGGCCTTGTTCCACATCAGGATCTCTTGATCCTTGGCCAGCGAACAGACGCCCATCGGCAGTTCTTGCAGGGTTTGCCGGTGATAGCGGCGCAGGGCGTCGAGTTCGGCGGCAAGGCCGGTAAGCCGCGAGTGGTAATCCTCAAGGCGGCTTTCGATGAAGTGGATGTCTTCGGTCACGTAGTTTTCGCTGCCGGATTTATACGGCAGGAAGGTCTCGACCATGTCCTGGGCGACGCTGGGGCCCATGAGCCCGGACAGATTGGCCTCGATACGGTCGCGCAGGCGGCGCAGGGCATAGGGACGGCGCTCGTCGAACGGCAGGTAGAGATCGCGCAGGGCTTGCTCGACCTCTTTCTGCGCCGCCTTGGCACCTAGCGGCTTGGCCAGTTGCGTGGCGAATTCCTGGGGGGAGGCGGCGTGCAGTTCGCGACGTTGCGGGCGGCGCACGTTGTCCACCGCACAGGCCTCGGCGGCGCTGGCCTCTTCGGTGCTGATGCTGGTGAACAGCGATACCAGGGTGAACAGCAACACGTTGGCGGCCAGGGAGGCGATGGCCGCCATGTGCCAGCTGGTGTCGTCGAGCACGTAGATCATGTTCAACAGCGGGATGTAGAACCCCTGCAGGTCGCCGATCAGTGGTAGCAGCATGGTCGCCGCCCACACCAGCATGCCCGCCAGCAGACCGGCGATGAAGCCGCGGCGGTTGGCGGTCGGCCAGTACAGTACCGACAGCACGCCAGGCAGGAATTGCAAGGTGGCGACAAAGGCGACGATGCCCAGATGCGCCAGATCCTGCCGCGCGCCCAGCAGCAGGTAAAAGCAGTAACCGGCCATGATGATGGCGACGATCAGCGCGCGGCGGGTCCACTTCAGCCAACGGTAGATATTGCCCTCCGCCGGGGGCTGATACAGCGGCAGTACCAAGTGGTTGAGCGCCATACCCGACAGCGCCAAGGTGGTGACGATGATCAACCCGCTGGATGCCGACAGCCCGCCGACATAGGCCAGCAGTGTCAGGGCTGTGCTGTTGGCGGCGATACCTATCCCCAGGGTGAAATATTCCGGGCTGGTCGTGGCGCCCAGGCGCAGGCCGGCCCAGAGGATCAACGGCACGGCGAGGCTCATCAGCAGTAACAGCAGGGGCAGGCCCCAGCTGGCACTGACCAGGGCGCGCGGATTGAGGTTTTCGGTAAAGGCCATGTGGTACATGTGCGGCATGACGATGGCCGAGGCGAAGAACACCAGCAGCAAGGTTCGCCAAGGGCCTTCCTGCAACGGCGCGTGCAAGGAGGCCAGGGCACTCTGATTTTGCATCAGCCACTGCTCGAGGTCGTGTGGGCCGTCGAACACGCCATACAGCGCGTAGATACCGATGCCGCCCAAGGCGATCAGCTTGATCACCGATTCGAAGGCGATGGCGAATACCAGGCCTTCGTGTTTTTCACGGGTGGCAATGTGCCGAGAGCCGAAGAAAATCGTGAACAGGGTGATCAGCGCGCAGAAACTCAACGCCACGCGGGCCTTGATCGGCTCGTGGGTGAGGATGCCGATGGTGTCCGCTACCGCCTGTATCTGCAGGGCGAGCAGCGGCAGTACGCCGATCAGCATGAACAAGGTGGTCATGGCGCCGGCCCAGGTGCTGCGAAAGCGGAAGGCGAACAGGTCGGCCAGCGATGACAGCTGATAGGTGCGGGTGATCTTGAGGATCGGGTACAGCAACACCGGGGCCAGCAGGAACGCCCCCGACACCCCCATGTAACAGGCCAGAAAGCCGTAACCGTACTGATACGCCAGGCCGACAGTGCCATAGAACGCCCAGGCACTGGCATAGACGCCCAGCGACAGCGTGTAGGTGAGCGGGTGACGGGTGATCGAGCGCGGGATCATGCCGCGCTCGCTGATCCAGGCCACGCAGAACAGCACCAGCAGGTAGGCGGCGCTGATCAGGATCATCTGGGTCAGGCTAAAGCTCATCGGCATCTCGTTGGCTCTGCAGGATAAAGGTCACCACGATCAGAATCAGCCACAACAGGTAAGGCCTGTACCAGGCGCCCGAGGGCTCGATCCACCAATCCATGATGGCGGGCGAAAACAGGTAGATGCCGACTACCAGCAGCAGGACCAAACGGTAGATATACATGCTGGCCTCGTGGGATGGATCAGCGGGGAGGGTGAAGTGCCAGTATCAGTGTAATGGGTGCGGCAAAAAGAAGCGGGATGGTACGCGAAACCCAGGCCTCGTGCCCAACCTGGCACCTATATGTAGCGAGGGGTCTTGGCCCGGAAACAGGTTCCGCCATTGAGTGCTCTACAGAGGCGTGGATTTTCGTGGGCAGGCTCCCTCGCTACCGGAGTTCGGTTTCGGGGAGGGTGGCGGTCCTGGGAATTGTTGTGGCATCCCAGTGTGCCGTGGCCCATGCGAGTATCTCCCTCGGGGCTGCGCCAACCAGTTCCTGCGGCGGTTGCTGGCCCAGTGCACGCAAGGCCCGCAGCAGCAACGGCCCGGCATCATCGCCTTGCAGCGGCGGTGAGCGGTAGCTTTTGCCCAGCTTGTGGCCGTCCGGCTGAATGATCAGCGGCACGTGCAGGTAGCGCGGTTGCGGCACGCCCAGCAACTCCTGCAGATACAGGTGTCGCGGCGTCGAGTCGAGCAGGTCGGCGCCGCGCACGATATCGGTGATGCCCTGCCAGGCATCGTCCAGCACTACCGCCAGTTGATAGGCATACAAGCCATCGCGGCGCTGAATCACGAAATCGCCGGATTCACGCCCCAGGTGCTGCTGGAAATCGCCCTGCACGCGGTCTTCGAAGCGGTAATTCAATTGCGGAACGCGCAGGCGAATGGCGGCATCTTCCGGCCCATGGCCGGCATTGCCACACAGGCCCGGATAGATACCACCGTAACCTTGCAGCTGTTTGCGCGAGCAAGTGCACGCGTATGCCAGCCCTTGGCTGAACCAGCGCTGCACAACCTCGCGGTAGGCTTCGTGACGCTGGCTTTGGTACACCACCTCGCCGTCCCATTCCAGGCCGTACTGTTCGAGCGTTTGCAGGATCGCGGCCTGGGCGCCGGGTACTTCGCGCGGTGGATCGAGGTCTTCCATGCGCAGCAGCCAGCGACCATTCACGGCGCGGGCGTCCAGATACGAAGCGAGGGCGGCGACCAGCGAACCGAAGTGCAGGTAACCACTGGGCGTCGGCGCGAAACGGCCGGTATAGGAGGGCTTGGTCATGGCGGGAATATTACAGCAAGCCGATTGCTGCCGGGTGGACCCCGGCGGCAGGGCGGTGGTGGAGCGTGAGCACGCTCCACCTCGCACAGGTCATTTGCCGACCTGTTTTTCCTTGATTTCAGCCAAGGTCTTGCAGTCGACGCACATGTCGGCAGTCGGGCGGGCTTCCAGACGGCGTACGCCGATCTCGATGCCGCACGACTCGCACCAGCCGTATTCTTCGTCTTCGATCAACTGCAGGGTCTTGTCGATCTTCTTGATCAACTTGCGTTCGCGGTCGCGCGCGCGCAGTTCGAGGCTGAACTCTTCTTCCTGACTGGCGCGATCGGCCGGGTCGGGGAAGTTGGCTGCTTCGTCTTTCATGTGGTCTACAGTACGGTCGACTTCCTGCATCAAGTCCTGTTTCCATTTCTGGAGGATCTTGGTGAAGTGAAGGCGCATCTTATCGCTCATGTACTCCTCGCCCTTCGTCTCTACGTAGGGTTCAAAGCCACTGATAGTGCTGTTCTGCTGCTTTTCATTGGTGGACATGAATAAACCGCCTCTCGCTCTTCAACCGTTGCGCAGGATAATGATCCATCTCCGACACCTGCCGGCCCTGCGACTGCAAGCCGGCGAACTTACCAGATCAAATCGGGGCGCGCTACTCCCGGTTGTCGAGCCTGACAAAGCCTTTGTTCGAGCGCTTAGGTAGAATCCCCTGTTTACACCTATTCGGGGAACGCCACATGTCCCAAGCCTACAGTGCGCGCAGCCGCGCGATCGAACCTTTCCATGTCATGGCGCTGCTGGCGCGGGCCAATGAATTGCAGGCTGCCGGCCACGATGTGATCCACCTCGAAATCGGCGAGCCGGACTTCACCACCGCCGAGCCGATCGTCAAAGCCGGGCAGGCCGCACTGGCCGCAGGCGCTACCCGCTATACCGCCGCGCGCGGATTGCCAGCGCTGCGCGAGGCCATCGCGGGTTTCTATGCGCAGCGCTACGGCGTGCAGATCGATCCTGGGCGCATTCTGGTGACGCCCGGTGGCTCCGGGGCCTTGCTGCTGGCCAGCAGTTTGCTGGTCGACCCCGGCAAGCACTGGCTGCTGGCCGATCCGGGCTACCCGTGCAACCGGCACTTCCTGCGCCTGGTCGAAGCCAGTGCGCAATTGGTGCCGGTCGGGCCTGCCGAACGCTACCAACTGACAGCCGAGCAGGTTGCCGCGCATTGGAATGCCGACACAGTGGGCGCACTGGTGGCATCACCTGCCAACCCCACCGGCACTCTGCTGAGTCGCGACGAGCTCGCGGGCCTGAGCGCGGCGATCAAGGCGCGCCGCGGACATCTGGTGGTCGACGAGATTTATCACGGTCTTACGTATGGCTGTGATGCCAGCAGCGTGCTGGAGGTCGATAACGACGCCTTCGTGCTCAACAGTTTTTCCAAATACTTCGGCATGACCGGCTGGCGCCTGGGCTGGCTGGTGGCGCCCGAGGCCGCTGTGCCGCATCTCGAGCGGCTGGCGCAGAACCTCTACATCAGCGCCCCGAGCATGGCCCAGCATGCCGCGCTGGCCTGCTTCGAGCCGGATACCCTGGCGATCTTCGAAGCGCGGCGTGCCGAGTTCGCCAAACGGCGCGACTATCTGCTGCCGGCGCTGCGCGAGCTGGGCTTCTCGATTGCGGTAGAGCCTGAAGGGGCGTTCTATCTGTATGCCGATATCAGCGCCTTTGGCGGTGATGCGTTCAGCTTCTGCCGACACTTCCTCGAGACCGAGCATGTGGCCATTACCCCGGGGCTGGACTTCGGGCGTCATCTGGCCGGCCATCACGTGCGCTTCGCCTATACCCAGAGTCTGCCGCGCCTGCAGCAGGCGGTAGAGCGAATCGCCCATGGACTGCGGAGCTGGCAAGGCTGATGGAATTCTCTCCTGCGTTGCAACAAGGGCGGCTGATCCGCCGTTACAAGCGTTTCCTCGCCGACATCGAGCTGGCCAGTGGCGAGGTGATCACCATTCACTGCCCCAATACCGGTTCGATGCTCAACTGCATGCTGGAAGGCGGCGGGGTCTGGTTCAGTCGCTCCGACGACCCCAAGCGCAAGCTGCCAGGCACTTGGGAAATTGCCGAAACGCCTCAAGGCCGCCTGGCTTGCGTCAATACCGGGCGCGCCAATACCCTGGTGGAGGAGGCGTTGCGTGGCGGGCGAATCGAGGAGCTGGCGGGCTTCACCGAGATGCGTCGCGAGGTGCCCTATGGCGAGGAGCGCAGCCGCATCGATTTTCGTCTGCAATTCGCTCAAGGCCCGGCCTATGTCGAGGTCAAGAGCGTGACCCTGGGGTTCGATGGCACTGCGACTGCGGCGTTTCCGGATGCGGTCACCCAGCGTGGTGCCAAGCATCTGCGTGAGTTGGCCAGCCTGCGCCGCCAAGGGATTCGCGCAGTGCAGCTGTATTGCGTCAATCTGAGCGGGGTCGAGGCGGTCAGGCCGGCCGAGGAGATCGATCCGCGCTACGCCGAAGCCCTGCGCGCCGCGGTGTTCGAGGGGGTGGAAGTGCTGGCCTATGGCGTGCACATCGACACCGGCCAGATCTACATCGATCGGCGCCTGCCGGTGCTGCTCGGCGGCTGAGGCGAATGCAGCAGCCAGATACCCTGTGCGTCCTCACGGCAGGGCAGGGCTTGCAGTGATTCTCCAGCGCAGGGCCCCGCCACGCACTCGCCGCTTTCAATCAAGAACAGTGCGCCGTGGCGTGCGCACTGGATCAGGCTGGCGCTGCTGTCGAGGAACTGGTCCGGTTGCCATTCCAGGCGAATGCCGCGATGCGGGCATTGATTGCGGTAAGCGTACACCTGCCCGTCGCGGCGGGCGGCCAGCAGGGCGACGCCGTTGACTTCGAAGCCGCGGCTTTGGGCTTCGGGGAGGTCGCTCCCGTGGCAGAGCAGATGCATGGTTGTGCTTCCCGATGGCGAAGAGGCTGTCCGGTCCGGCGACAATTCCAAGTGGCGCGCATTATGACAGGCAAAAAAAGACCCCGCAAAAATGCGGGGTCAAAAACCGTGATTAGCCTGATGAGGAGATATCTGAAAGTCCGAACCAAGGGCCTTCCAGTTATCGGCTGATCTCGCGACCAGTTGTGATAATCATAACGATTCTCATTTCTAAGTCAACGGTTCTTTTTCATTTCTTTTCGAGGGGGCTGGAATTCGAGGCCGTCAGTTGCTTGTTCAGGGAGTCGATACGCCGGGCCATGCTCTCGATCAGGCTGTGGGCAATGCGCGGATTGCTCTGGGCCAGGTTGAGGAACTGGTCCTTGGGGATCATCATCAGGGTGCAGGGCTCGCTGGCGATGACCGTGGCGCTGCGCTTCTCGCCGGTGAACACTGCCATGGCGCCGAAAATCTCGTCCTTGAGCACATCGCCGACCTTCTGGCCGTCGACGAACGCCTCGGCTTTGCCGTCGATGATGATGAATACGTGATCCGCCTCGTCACCCTGCTGGAGCAGCGTGTCGCCGGAGGCCACATGCTTGAAGCCGTTGGCGCTGCGAAACTCGGGTTGTTTGAGGCGGGTGATAGCGTCGCACAGCAGGGTGGATTGGCCGGTCAGGTACTCGATCAGCAGCGCCTGGCCATCGCTGCTGGCCTGCAGGTGCGCGAAGACTTCGCTGCGCCGGTACGGCGTCAAGGTCAGCGGGCCATCGCTGGCATAGCCGCACTGCAGCGTCTGGGTATCCTGGCGCAAGCCGATGAGGTCACCTTCCTGCAGATAGAACAGCTTGCGCTCGTTGAATTGCACGTGCAGCAGGCCATCGTCGATCAGGTAGAGGTTGGCGGTGTCGAGGAACGGGCCCAGGTCGGCGACCTGCTCGAACGTCAAAGACGTGCCCGCAGGTGCCAGACCCTTCAACAGCTCGGGTGGAATGGTCTGAAGACGATTGACCCATGCGTCGGCATAGGCCGGTTGCTCCCCAAGTAGATACATGTTCACGAATCTCTATGACTGCGGGTGCCAGAGAACGAACGACGAATGCGTGCGAATCTCAGTTCTTCTGGCGTGACGATATAGCTTCCAGCTGTTTATTCAAGGCCTCTTTGCGTTCGCTGGGGATGTCGTTCCAGTGCAGGTCCATGAGCGCCCCTTCGATGGCGTAGAGCAGCACCTTGGAGGCGCGAAAACCGCGCACTTTGACCGCGCGATAAGCGTCCACCGCACCACGGCGACGCAGATCCGTTGCATTGTGAATGCCGACGGCGTGCAGCCATTGCGCCGAGGTCTTGCCAAGATTGCGTAAATGTTGGAGCTCGTCGTTCATCCAGCCTCCTTGCAGTGCCTGAACCCTTGTCAGGGTTCGCTGACTCGGTCAATTCTGAAGGGGAGTGTAGCGCCAGTTGCGACATTCGCAGGTTCCGGCACACGACGATGAGCCGCAGGGCTCACCTCAAATGGCCGTCAACGCAAGTCAGTTGCCTATTCAGCGGGTGCGATAGCGCAGGCGAGTACCAAAATTGACCGACATGAGGATCTCGTCGGCACTCAACTCTGCTGGAAAGTACGCCCCGGATATCTGCGCGTGGGACAGGCTGGCGCCTTCAAGGCCGGCGTTGCGCAGGTCGAGGCCGCGCAGGTCGGCGGCGCGGAAGTAAGCGTCGGTAAAATCGATGCCTTCGGCGTCTAGCTCGCGCAGATCGAGGCCGCGGAAGTCACCGCCAGTGAAGTCGATGTGATCGTGCTTGAGTTTTTCCTGGTTGAAGCCCTGGATATTCTCGTGGTGCACCAGGGCATACAGGGGTGAGTCGAGCTGCTTGGGCTTGGACATGACTGCGCTCCTTCACTACGGCGGTGTTGGTATTATGGCGCCAGTATACTGCCATCATGCGGCGCCGTGAAACATTCTGTATCACGGCGCTCACGAAGGGTCAGAGGCCGGGCAAACGGTCGCGAATCTGCCGCACCAACTTGTCGAGACTGTCGCTCTCATTGGTTTCGACCCGTTTACTGAGCAGAGTTTCCTCAGCGCTCAGCGGTTCGCGATTGGCCAACTGCGCCTGGATCACTTCAAGGGTGGCGTCGGAGGGGTCGTTGTTCTCGCTTTGACGCTGTTGCAGCCAGCTGGCGATGACTGCCTCTGGCGCATTGCAGTCGAGGATCAGGTAGGGCACACCGCGGGTTTCGGCGATGTTGGCGGCCGCCTGACGCTGTGCGTGCTTGAGATAGGTGGCATCGATGGTCACCGGGAAACCCGCGGCCAGGATGCTATCGGCCAACTGATGCAGGCGCGCGTAGGTGGCCGCGCTGGCCTCGGCATTGTAAATACCGCTCTGCAGGACCTTGTCGGCTTCTGGCTGTTGTTCACCGAACAGGCGCTTGCGTTCGACATCCGAGCGCAGGCGCACGGCGCCCAGGGCTTCGACCGTGCGCATGGCGACGTGGCTCTTGCCGACGGCCGAGACGCCACTGGTGATGGCCAGGAAGCGCGACGGAATGGCGCTGTAGCTTTCGGCAAGGTCGGCATAGCGACGGTATTGGCGCAAGCCATTGGCGCGAGCCAGGCCTTCGGCGCCCTGGGGCATGCTGAACAGGGCGATCTTGGCGCGGACCATGGCGCGGTAGGCCTTGTAGAAATTCAGCACGTGCAGGCCTTCGTAGTCGCCGGTCAGCTCCAGGTACTGGCTGACGAAGCGCCGCGCCAGGCTTTTGAGGCCGCGATCCTCGAGGTCCATGGCCAGAAAACCGGTATCGCCCCAGACATCGGTGAAGCGAAACGGCTCGTTGAATTCGATGCAGTCGAAGATCACCACTTTACCGTCGATGACGGTGGCATTGCCCAGGTGGATGTCACCGTGGCATTCGCGAATGAAACCTTGCGCCTTGCGCTCGGCCAGCAGCGGCTTGAGCCGATCGAAGCTGGTGCGCGCCCAGTCCTGCAGAGCATCGAGTTGCTGCAGGTCGGCCTTGTCGGTGAGAAAGGGGCGGATCTGGTCGAAGTTCTGCTGCACCGGTTCCATCACGGCTTCAGGAGTCCCTTGATGGTGTTCCTGCGGCACGTGCGGGGCATTCAGGTGAAAATGCGCGATTTGCGTGGCCAGCGCATCGATATGCTCTTGATGCAGTTCGCCATTGGCTTGCAGGGTGCTGAGCAAGCCATCCTGAGGGAACTGGCGCATTTTCAGCGCGTATTCGATCACCGGGCCGTCGCCATTGAGTTGGGGCGCTTCGGCGCTGCCGGTAATCGGCAGGACTTCCAGGTACAGGCCTTCGGTCAGGCGCTCGTTGAGACGCAACTCTTCACCGCAGAAATGCTTGCGCTTGGCCAGGTCAGTGAAGTCCAGGAAGCCGAAATTCATCGGCTTCTTGATCTTGTAGGCATACTCGCCGGTCAGCAGCACCCAGGAAATATGGGTCTCGATCAGCTGGATATCCTTGACCGCATGAGGGTAAAGGGCAGGATTTTGCAGGGCGGTGATAAGCGCTTGGGTCACGGATGATCCTTCTCGGGGCAAGTGATTCTTGAGGTCCATTATGGCGGCTTGCGGCGATGCTGCAAACCGCTGGCAGGCGCCTGTTGATGCGCCTGCAAAGTGCGTATAATCCGCCGCCATGACTCGTACCCGATCCCCTCGCTCCCGCTCCAAAAAACCCTCTGGTGGCCTGCGTCCCTGGCTTGGCTGGGCTATCAAGCTCGGGCTCGTCGGCCTCGTGGTGCTGGCAGGCTTTGCCGTCTACCTCGATGCGATCGTCCAGGAGAAGTTCTCCGGCAAGCGCTGGACCATCCCGGCCAAGGTCTACGCTCGGCCGCTGGAGCTGTTCGTGGGGCAGAAGCTCACCGAAAAAGACTTCCTCACTGAGCTCGATGCGTTGGGCTATCGGCGCCAGCCGACGGTCACTGGGCCGGGCGAGGCGGCGGTCAATGGCACGACCGTGGCGCTGAACACCCGCGGATTTCAGTTCTATGAAGGCCTGGAGCAGGCGCGCCCGGTACGTGTGCGCTTCAGTGGCGATTATGTCGCCGAACTCAGCGGCAATGGCGGCGACAAACTCCCGGTGGTGCGCCTCGAGCCCCTGCTGATTGGTGGCCTGTACCCGAAAAACCTCGAAGACCGCATCCTCATCAAGCTCGATCAGGCGCCGCCTTATCTGCTCGATACCCTGACCACGGTCGAGGATCGCGACTTCTATCACCACTTCGGTATCTCGCCGAAGGGCATCGTGCGGGCGATGTGGATCAACACCTCATCCGGGTCGATGCGCCAGGGTGGCAGTACCCTGACCCAGCAGTTGGTCAAGAACTTCTTCCTGACCAATGAACGCAGCCTGACCCGCAAGCTCGAAGAAGCGATGATGTCCGTGTTGCTGGAGGTTCACTACAGCAAGCGCGAGATCCTCGAGGCCTATCTCAACGAGGTATTCGTCGGCCAGGATGGGCAGCGGGCGGTGCATGGCTTCGGCCTGGCCAGCCAGTTCTTCTTCAGCCAACCGCTGTCGGAGCTCAAGTTGCATCAAGTGGCGTTGCTGGTGGGCATGGTCAAGGGACCGTCCTATTACAACCCGCGGCGCTATCCTGATCGCGCCCTGGAGCGGCGCAACCTGGTGCTCGACCTGTTGCAACAGCAAGGCGTCGCCACCCCTGAAGCCGTCGCTGCCGCCAAGGCCATGCCACTGGGCGTGACCAACCGCGGCAGCCTTGCGGACAGCTCGTTCCCGGCATTCCTCGACCTGGTCAAGCGCCAGCTGCGTGAAGACTACCGCGACGAAGACTTGACCGAAGAAGGCTTGCGCATTTTCACCAGTTTCGACCCGATCCTGCAGATGAAGGCTGAAGCCTCGGTGACCGATACCTTCAAGCGACTGGGTGCACGTAAAGGCTCGGACGCTATGGAAACCAGCATGGTGGTCACCAACCCGGAAAGCGGTGAAGTGCAGGCCCTGGTGGGCAGTCGTGTGCCCGGTTTCGCCGGCTTCAACCGCGCGCTGGACGCCGTGCGCCCGATCGGCTCGCTGGTCAAGCCGTCGATCTACCTGACCGCACTTGAGAAACCCAGCCAGTACACCCTGACCACCTGGATCAAGGACGAGCCGTTCCAGGTCAAGGGCGCCGACGGGCAGATCTGGAAGCCGCAGAACTACGAAAAAACCGCCAACGGCACGATTTTTCTGTATCAGGGCCTGGCGCATTCCCTCAACCTGTCGAGTGCCCGCCTGGGCCTCGATCTGGGTGTGCCGAACGTATTCAAGACCATCAGCAAGCTGGGCGTCGATGTCGATTGGCCGGCCTATCCGTCGATGCTGCTGGGCGCGGGCGGCATGTCGCCGATGCAGGTCGCGACCATGTACCAGACCATCGCCAACGGCGGTTTCAATACGCCAATGCGCGGCATTCGCAGTGTGCTTACTGCCGAAGGGCAACCGCTCAAGCGTTACCCGTTCAAGATCGAGCAGCGTTTCGATGCGGGCTCCATCTACCTGATCCAGACGGCGATGCAGCGGGTCATGCGCGAAGGTACCGGGCGTTCGGTGTACAACGTGCTGCCCAAGAACCTCACGCTGGCGGGCAAGACCGGTACCAGTAACGATTCCCGTGATGCCTGGTTCGCCGGTTTCAGTCAGGATCTGCTCGCGGTGGTCTGGATGGGCCGCGACGACAACGGCAAGACGCCGTTCACCGGTGCCACCGGGCCGTTGCAGGTGTGGACCAGTTTCATGAGCAAGGCCGATCCGTTGCCGCTGGACACGCCGGTACCCGATAACGTGGTACAGGCCTGGATCAACGCGCAGACCGGCCAGGGCTCGGCCGAAGGCTGCCCTGGCGCCGTACAGATGCCGTATATTCACGGCAGTGAACCCGCTCCAGGCACCGCCTGTGGCGCCAGCCCTGACAATCCCGCCGGTTCGGTGATGGATTGGGTCAAGGGCTGGCTGAATTAAGTGACGAGGAGCTAACGTGAACAAGTGGTGGTTTCCTGCTGTAACGGCGCTGGCCTTGCTCAATGGTTGCGCCAGCGTGCAGCGTGGCTCGATCCCGGTGGTGGACTCCGGGTCTGCCGTGTCGAACAACGAGCGCGTCTCGGCCAATCGCCAGACCACCTACCGGGCACCGGTCGCACAAACGCAGCCCCAGGCCGCGCCGCAGGATTCCGGAGTGGTGGTGATGGTGCCGGGGGCCAGCGGCTCTGGCAGCTTCGCCGCGCCGACCAGCGCGCCGATCACCCCTGGGGCCTATAACGCGCCGATCACCCCCGGGCCGTCGAGTGCGCCTATCACGCCTGGCGCCTACGTGGCACCGAGCGCGGCAGCCACGGCGCCGAGCACCAACTATGCGAGCGCGCCCTCTACCAGCTACTCGATGCCCACGGCGCCTACCGGCATCCCGAAAAGCACCGGCGGGCTGTCTGCCGACGAGCAGCTCGACGGCCCGGTGCTGTCGTTGCTGACCACTGCCCAGCAACAGCAAGGCAGCGGCGACCTCAACGGCGCCTCGTCGAGCCTTGAGCGTGCCCAGCGGATTGCCCCGCGCGAGCCGCAAGTGCTGTATCGCCTGGCCCAGGTGCGCCTGGCGCAAGGCGAGCCAGCGCAGGCCGAAGAATTCGCCCGTCGCGCGCTGACTTATTCCAATGGTCGCCCCGATCTGCAGAGCGGTCTGTGGAGCGTGATCGCTCAGGCCAAGGATCGTCAGGGTGACAGCGCCGGCGCTGCACTGGCTCGCCAGAAAGCCAGCGGGGGGGCGTGATGGATGCTCGCTTGCCGGCCCTGGCCGAACACCTGCTGCTCATCGAGCGTGAGCTACGTCTGCAAGGCTGGTGGGCGCAGGAGCCTCCCAGTGCCGAAGCGCTGGCCAGTCAGGAGCCGTTCTGTGTCGACAGCATGGAGTTCGAACAATGGCTGCAATGGATTTTCCTGCCGCGCATGAAGCAGATCATCGAGCAGGAGCTGCCGTTGCCCAATGCTTCGGGGATCCTGGCGATGTCGGAAATGGTCTATGCCAGCCGCGCAGAGCAAAGCCGGGGCTTGAATGTATTGTTGGCGGAGTTTGACGAGCTGATTACCCAGGCGCGCTGAGCAGGGGGAGGGCGTTACTGGCAGGTGTCGGCGATGCTCGCCTTGGTCTCGGTGATCTTGGCCTGTCGTTCCTCCTCCGTGAGGCGGCGCAGTTCACCGTCCACGTCCTGGCGCACCCGTGGATTGTTGGTGAGCTGCGCCAGATTGGTCCGAGCCTGGTCACAGAATTCATCGGTGCGTTGCTGAGCGTCGGTCACTTCCTGCTTGACCTTGGCGTCGGCGGCTTTCTGTTTGTCGTCGGTGCCGGTCGGCGCGCTGCCTTTGGGAGCGGTGGCTGGGGCGGGCGCGGGCGGTGTCCTGGTTTCGATCGGCGTGGAGTTCTGCCCCGCCGGTGGCTGCGCATCGAAGTGCGTCACGCCCTGGGCATCGACCCACTTGTAGATCTGCCCCGCGAATGCCGATGTGCTCAGCAACAACAACAGGCTGACCTTGATGATCATCGCGCGCATGGTGACTCCTCGAAAAAAACGATATTGATGAAAATTACCACAGCTTCGGGCTTTTTTACTGAATTCTTGTGGCCGTCCATACGATTGCCAGCAAGAAATCTCACAGATTACTTGACTTGGGCTGGATGAATCCGAACAATCCCAAGTCCGCTGTGACGGGACTGCCAGAAGCAGGCCCGCCCGGCAGATCATGAGGCGCACACCCGCGCCGACCCGTAACACCCGCAACGCGTTACCTCGCGCTGGGTGGGAAAGCCCCGCAACATCTGGGGCACCCAATACTTGCTCAGTCAGTGCTGACGTAGTCGGCGACCACCGTCGCTCATGCTCTGCTAGGCAGTAAACCTATCAAGACCCGCTCTGCCTGAGCGGTATTCTGGCGTTTAGAGGTGACAACGTGGAGCTTTTATCTGGCGGTGAGATGATCGTCCGCTTTTTGCGTGACGAAGGGGTCAAGCACATCTACGGGTACCCTGGTGGTGCTCTCCTGCACGTATACGATGCCTTGTTCAAAGAGCCGGAAGTGGCCCACATCCTGGTTCGTCACGAACAGGCAGCCACCCATATGGCTGACGGCTATGCCCGTGCGACCGGCAAGGCCGGCGTGGTGCTGGTGACTTCCGGCCCAGGCGCGACCAACGCAATTACCGGCATTGCCACAGCCTACATGGACTCCATTCCGATGGTGATCCTGTCTGGCCAGGTGGCCAGCACCCTCGTGGGCACCGATGCCTTCCAGGAAACCGACATGATCGGTATTTCCCGGCCGATCGTGAAACACAGCTTCATGATCAAACACGCGTCGGAAATCCCTGAAGTCCTGAAAAAAGCCTTCTACCTGGCGCAGTCCGGCCGTCCGGGCCCGGTGGTCGTCGATATTCCGAAAGACATGACCAATCCGGTCGACAAGTACGAATACATCTTCCCGAAAAAGGCCAAGCTGCGCTCCTACACGCCTGCGGTCCGTGGCCACTCGGGCCAGATCCGCAAGGCTGCGGAAATGCTCGTTGCCGCCAAGCGCCCGGTGATCTATGCCGGCGGTGGCGTAATCCTGGGCAACGGTTCCGAGTCACTGACCGAACTGGCCCAATGGCTCAACGCCCCGGTAACCAATACCCTGATGGGCCTGGGCGCCTATCCGGGCATGGATCGCCAGTTCGTCGGTATGCTCGGCATGCACGGCAGCTACACGGCCAACCTGGCCATGCACCACGCCGATGTGATCCTGGCCGTGGGCGCGCGCTTCGATGACCGCGTCATCAATGGCGCCGCCAAGTTCTGCCCGAACGCCAAGATCATCCATATCGATATCGACCCGGCGTCCATCTCCAAGACCATCAAGGCCGACGTGCCGATCGTTGGCCCGGTGGACAGCGTCCTCAGCGAAATGGTCGCGACCTTGAAGGAAATCGGCGAGAAGCCGAACAAGGAAGCGGTCGCCGCCTGGTGGAAGCAGGTCGAAGAGTGGCGCCCGGACGGCACCCTGTTCCCTTACAACAAGGGCGACGGCAGCAAGATCAAGCCTCAGCAGGTAATCGAGACCCTGTGCGAAGTGACCAAGGGCGACGCTTACGTCAGTTCCGACGTCGGCCAGCACCAGATGTTCGCGGCGCAGTACTACCGGTTCAACAAGCCTAACCGCTGGATCAACTCCGGCGGCCTGGGCACCATGGGCTTCGGTTTCCCGGCGGCCATGGGCGTCAAGCTGAACTTCCCGGATGCCGACGTCGCCTGTGTGACCGGCGAAGGCAGCATCCAGATGAACATCCAGGAGCTGTCGACCTGCCTGCAGTACGACCTGCCGGTCAAGATCATCCTGCTCAACAACGGCGTGCTGGGCATGGTCCGTCAGTGGCAGGACATGAGCTACGGCGCTCGTCACTCCCACTCCTACATGGAATCGCTGCCTGACTTCGTCAAGCTGGTCGAGGCGTACGGGCATGTCGGCATGCGCATCACCGACTTGAAAGACCTCAAGCCGAAGATGGAAGAAGCCTTCGCCATGAAGGATCGCCTGGTGTTCATCGACATTCAGGTAGACGTCGCCGAGCACGTCTATCCGATGCAGATCAAGGACGGCTCCATGCGCGACATGTGGCTCAGCAAGACGGAGCGGACTTAATCATGCGTCATATCATTTCGCTTTTGCTGGAGAACGAACCGGGCGCGCTGTCGCGTGTGATCGGGCTGTTTTCCCAACGCAACTACAACATCGAAAGCCTGACGGTGGCACCGACCGAAGACCCGACCTTGTCGCGCCTGACGTTGACTACCGTGGGGCATGATGAAGTGATCGAACAGATCACGAAAAACCTCAACAAGTTGATCGAGGTGGTCAAACTGGTCGACCTGTCGGAAAGCGCCCATATCGAGCGCGAGCTGATGCTGGTCAAGGTGAAGGCTACTGGCGCCCAACGCGCCGAGATCAAACGCACCACCGATATCTATCGGGGGCAGATCGTTGACGTCAGCGCTAGCGTTTACACCGTTCAGCTGACAGGTACCAGCGACAAGCTGGACAGCTTCATTCAGGCTATCGGCACAGCGGCGATCCTCGAGACCGTGCGCAGTGGCGTCACCGGCATTGCCCGTGGCGACAAAGTACTCAGCATCTAAACCAATTCAGTGAATGGCCTGCGGGCCAGATAACAGGGGACCACCATGAAAGTTTTCTACGACAAAGACTGCGACCTTTCCATCATCCAGGGCAAGAAAGTCGCCATCATCGGTTACGGTTCGCAAGGTCACGCTCAAGCGTGCAACCTCAAAGACTCCGGTGTCGACGTTACCGTCGGTCTGCGTAAAGGTTCGGCCACCGTTGCCAAGGCAGAAGCCCACGGTCTGAAAGTCACCGACGTGGCGACCGCCGTTGCCGCAGCCGACCTGGTCATGATCCTGACTCCGGACGAGTTCCAGTCCCAGCTGTACAAGAACGAAATCGAGCCGAACATCAAGAAGGGCGCTACCCTGGCCTTCTCCCATGGCTTCGCTATCCACTACAACCAGGTCGTGCCTCGCGCTGACCTGGACGTGATCATGATCGCGCCAAAGGCGCCAGGTCACACCGTGCGTACCGAGTTCGTCAAAGGCGGCGGTATCCCTGACCTGATCGCTATCTACCAGGATGCTTCGGGCAACGCCAAGAACGTCGCACTGTCCTACGCTTCGGGCGTGGGCGGCGGCCGTACCGGCATCATCGAAACCACCTTCAAGGACGAGACCGAAACCGACCTGTTCGGCGAACAAGCCGTTCTGTGCGGCGGTACCGTCGAACTGGTCAAGGCCGGTTTCGAAACGCTGGTCGAAGCGGGCTACGCACCAGAAATGGCCTACTTCGAGTGCCTGCACGAACTCAAGCTGATCGTTGACCTCATGTACGAAGGCGGTATCGCCAACATGAACTACTCGATCTCCAACAACGCCGAGTACGGCGAGTACGTGACCGGCCCTGAAGTCATCAACGCCGAATCCCGTCAGGCCATGCGTAACGCTCTGAAGCGCATCCAGGACGGCGAATACGCCAAGATGTTCATCGCTGAAGGCGCTGCCAACTATCCGTCGATGACTGCCAAGCGTCGTAACAACGCCGCTCACGGTATCGAGATCATCGGCGAGCAGCTGCGCTCGATGATGCCTTGGATCGGTGCCAACAAGATCGTCGACAAAGCCAAGAACTGATACACCTTTGTCATGATGAAAACGCGGCCTCGGCCGCGTTTTTTCGTTATGGTGCTCAGCTTCTGGTATAAAGCGGCATCGTTTGCAAGCGAACCCTCGTGGCAGACGTCTGTCGAAACTTTTCACACCGTTGCAAGGTATTCTGTCCATGAGCGAACGTCCCGAAGAGCCGAACAAGGCCTCCGACGCCGAAAGTCTTCTACCGATCGACGAGCATGTCGAGGAGGGTCATGATGCCGAGGGACGCAAAGTCCGGCATCGTGGCATCTACCTGCTGCCCAACCTGTTCACTACCGCGAATCTGTTCGCCGGGTTCTACTCGATCATCAACTCCATCAGTGCACAGAGTGCAGTGAGCGCGGGCAATCCCGTGGAGGCCGCCAAGTACTTCTCCTTTGCGGCGATCGCCATTTTCGTTGCCATGCTGCTGGATGGCCTGGATGGTCGCGTCGCGCGCATGACCAACACCCAGAGTGCGTTTGGCGCCGAGTATGATTCGCTGGCCGACATGGTCGCTTTCGGCCTTGCGCCGGCGATTCTGGCCTTCGGCTGGGCGCTTGCGGACATGGGCAAGGTCGGCTGGATGGTCGCCTTCATCTATGTCGCCGGCGCTGCGTTGCGTCTGGCACGTTTCAACACGCAGGTGGGCAAGGCCGACAAGCGTTTCTTCATCGGCCTGGCGAGTCCGGCGGCGGCGGGTGTGGTCGCCGGCACGGTATGGGCGTTCAGCGACTTCGATATTCCGGGCGCGAAGATGTCGTTCCTGGTAGCGCTGCTGGTGGCGGCGGCAGGGATGCTGATGGTCAGCAACATCAAGTACAACAGCTTCAAGGAGCTGGACCTCAAGGGGCGCGTGCCCTTCGTGGCCATCCTGGCCGTGGTGCTGGTGTTCGCCGTAGTCTTCAGCGATCCGCCGCGGGTACTGTTGTTGATCTTCCTGGCATACGCGGCTTCTGGCCCGGTTCAATTTCTGTTACGTAAAAGCCGTCACAAAAAGGCCTGATGTAGTCCGATACCGCTCATAATCCGTAGTCTGTTGGTGATCCCAAAAGACTACGGAGTTTCTATGCTCATCAAGCTCGCCAAGGCCAGCGACTGTCACGAGTCGCAGGTCACTCCCGAATCCTTCTATCTCTCGCGCCGCACCTTGTTGGGCAGCTCCGTCGCCGGCTTGGCGATGGCTGGCCTGCCGCGTTGGGCGAGCGCCGCCGATCCTTCTCTTTATCCCGATGCAGATGCGAGCAAGGCGCCCGCCTGGCTGGCCGAACAGATAGGGCGCACGCAATGGCAGGCGGTGACGGTGGCGGGGGAGGCCATCACGCCTTTTAAAGATGCCACCCACTACAACAACTTCTATGAGTTCGGCACCGACAAGGGCGATCCGGCGAACAATGCTGGCTCCTTGAAAACCGAGCCCTGGTCGGTGGTCATCGACGGCGAGGTGGGCAAGCCCGGGCGCTATGCGCTGGAGGACTTCGTCAAACCTTATCAGCTACAGGAGCGGATCTACCGGCTGCGCTGTGTAGAGGCCTGGTCGATGGTCATTCCCTGGATCGGTTTTCCTATCGCCGATCTGCTCAAGCAGGTCGAGCCCACCAGCAAGGCTAAATACATACGCTTCGAAACGCTGAAAGACCCGCAGAGCATGCCGGGTCAGCGCTCCAGTTTCGCGCTGATCGACTGGCCCTATGTAGAAGGCTTGCGCCTGGATGAGGCGATGAATCCGCTGGCGATTCTGGCGGTGGGCATGTACGGACGCGAACTGGCCAACCAGAATGGCGCGCCTTTACGTCTGGTGGTGCCGTGGAAGTACGGCTTCAAGAGCGTGAAGTCGATCGTGCGTATCAGCCTGGTGGCCGAGCAGCCGGCCACCACCTGGCAGGGCCTGGCCCCTACCGAATATGGCTTCTATGCCAACGTCAACCCCACGGTGGACCACCCGCGGTGGACTCAGGCGCGGGAGCGTCGCCTGCCTAGCGGTCTGTTCAGTCCTAATGTGCGCACGACTCAGATGTTCAATGGATATGAAGAGCAGGTGGCGTCGTTATACGCCGGTATGGATCTGAGGAAGAATTACTGATGCGATATCTGTGGTGGCGCGTGAGCGTATTTATCGTCATTGCGGTGTGGCCGCCCTATTGGATATATCAGGCTCAGCTGTTGGCGCTGGGGCCTGATCCGGGCAAGGTGTTGCTCAACCGATTCGGCCTGGGCGTGTTGGTGCTGTTGTTGGTGACGCTGTCCTTGACGCCTTTGCAGCGAATGACGGCGTGGCCGGGGTGGTTTCTGGTACGCAGGCAATTGGGATTGTGGAGCCTGGCCTATGCCTTGCTGCACCTGACGATGTATCTGGTGTTTGTTCTGGGCCTGGATTGGGGGCAGCTAGGTGTCGAGCTCGTCGACCGCCCTTACATTATCGTCGGCGCGATCGCGTTGCTGGGATTGTTGACCCTGTCACTGACGTCCAATCGTTTCAGTCAGCGGCGGCTTGGGGCGAAGTGGAAGCAGCTGCATCGTCTGGTGTATGTGATCCTCGGTCTGGGACTGTTGCACTTTCTTTGGGTTGTGCGTTCGGACCTCAAGGAATGGGCGATCTACGCTGCCATAGGGGCATTGCTGCTAGCGTTGCGTATACCTGCAGTGACACG
>NZ_CP134771.1:5275000-5390000 GCF_031880315.1 Pseudomonas baltica
ACAAGGTAGCCGTAGGGGAACCTGCGGCTGGATCACCTCCTTAATCGACGACATCAGCTGGCTCATGAGCTCCCACACGAATTGCTTGATTCATTGAAGAAGACGATAGAAGCAGCCCGAAATTGGGTCTGTAGCTCAGTTGGTTAGAGCGCACCCCTGATAAGGGTGAGGTCGGCAGTTCGAATCTGCCCAGACCCACCAATTTTGTGTGGGAAACGCCTGTAGAAATATGGGGCCATAGCTCAGCTGGGAGAGCGCCTGCCTTGCACGCAGGAGGTCAACGGTTCGATCCCGTTTGGCTCCACCACTTACTGCTTCGTTGCCAAAGCTTAGAAATGAGCACTCCATCAATTGATGGTTGAGTGTTGATTTCTGATCTTTTTCAGAATCGTTCTTTAAAAATTTGGGTATGTGATAGAAAGATAGACTGGATGACACTTTCACTGGTGTTCATTCAGGCTAAGGTAAAATTTGTGAGTGGCTCTTAAGAGTTTTGCGAATTTTCGGCGAATGTCGTCTTCACAGTATAACCAGATTGCTTGGGGTTATATGGTCAAGTGAAGAAGCGCATACGGTGGATGCCTTGGCAGTCAGAGGCGATGAAAGACGTGGTAGCCTGCGAAAAGCTTCGGGGAGTCGGCAAACAGACTGTGATCCGGAGATGTCTGAATGGGGGAACCCAGCCATCATAAGATGGTTATCCTGCACTGAATACATAGGTGCTGGAAGCGAACCAGGGGAACTGAAACATCTAAGTACCCTGAGGAAAAGAAATCAACCGAGATTCCCTTAGTAGTGGCGAGCGAACGGGGACCAGCCCTTAAGTGGCTTTGAGATTAGCGGAACGCTCTGGAAAGTGCGGCCATAGTGGGTGATAGCCCTGTACGCGAAAATCTCTTGGTCATGAAATCGAGTAGGACGGGGCACGAGAAACCTTGTCTGAATATGGGGGGACCATCCTCCAAGGCTAAATACTACTGACTGACCGATAGTGAACTAGTACCGTGAGGGAAAGGCGAAAAGAACCCCGGAGAGGGGAGTGAAATAGATCCTGAAACCGTATGCGTACAAGCAGTGGGAGCAGACTTGTTCTGTGACTGCGTACCTTTTGTATAATGGGTCAGCGACTTATTTTCAGTGGCGAGCTTAACCGAATAGGGGAGGCGTAGCGAAAGCGAGTGTTAATAGCGCGTTTAGTCGCTGGGAATAGACCCGAAACCGGGCGATCTATCCATGGGCAGGTTGAAGGTTGGGTAACACTAACTGGAGGACCGAACCGACTACCGTTGAAAAGTTAGCGGATGACCTGTGGATCGGAGTGAAAGGCTAATCAAGCTCGGAGATAGCTGGTTCTCCTCGAAAGCTATTTAGGTAGCGCCTCATGTATCACTGTAGGGGGTAGAGCACTGTTTCGGCTAGGGGGTCATCCCGACTTACCAAACCGATGCAAACTCCGAATACCTACAAGTGCCGAGCATGGGAGACACACGGCGGGTGCTAACGTCCGTCGTGAAAAGGGAAACAACCCAGACCGTCAGCTAAGGTCCCAAAATCCTGGTTAAGTGGGAAACGATGTGGGAAGGCTTAGACAGCTAGGAGGTTGGCTTAGAAGCAGCCACCCTTTAAAGAAAGCGTAATAGCTCACTAGTCGAGTCGGCCTGCGCGGAAGATGTAACGGGGCTCAAACCAGGTACCGAAGCTACGGGTATCACCTTTTGGTGATGCGGTAGAGGAGCGTTCTGTAAGCCTGTGAAGGTGAGTTGAGAAGCTTGCTGGAGGTATCAGAAGTGCGAATGCTGACATGAGTAACGACAATGGGTGTGAAAAACACCCACGCCGAAAGACCAAGGTTTCCTGCGCAACGTTAATCGACGCAGGGTTAGTCGGTCCCTAAGGCGAGGCTGAAAAGCGTAGTCGATGGAAAACAGGTTAATATTCCTGTACTTCTGGTTACTGCGATGGAGGGACGGAGAAGGCTAGGCCAGCTTGGCGTTGGTTGTCCAAGTTTAAGGTGGTAGGCTGAGATCTTAGGTAAATCCGGGATCTTAAGGCCGAGAGCTGATGACGAGTGCTCATTAGAGCGCGAAGTGGTTGATGCCATGCTTCCAAGAAAAGCTTCTAAGCTTCAGGTAACCAGGAACCGTACCCCAAACCGACACAGGTGGTTGGGTAGAGAATACCAAGGCGCTTGAGAGAACTCGGGTGAAGGAACTAGGCAAAATGGCACCGTAACTTCGGGAGAAGGTGCGCCGGTGAGGGTGAAGGACTTGCTCCGTAAGCTCATGCCGGTCGAAGATACCAGGCCGCTGCGACTGTTTATTAAAAACACAGCACTCTGCAAACACGAAAGTGGACGTATAGGGTGTGACGCCTGCCCGGTGCCGGAAGGTTAATTGATGGGGTTAGCTCACGCGAAGCTCTTGATCGAAGCCCCGGTAAACGGCGGCCGTAACTATAACGGTCCTAAGGTAGCGAAATTCCTTGTCGGGTAAGTTCCGACCTGCACGAATGGCGTAACGATGGCGGCGCTGTCTCCACCCGAGACTCAGTGAAATTGAAATCGCTGTGAAGATGCAGTGTATCCGCGGCTAGACGGAAAGACCCCGTGAACCTTTACTATAGCTTTGCACTGGACTTTGAATTTGCTTGTGTAGGATAGGTGGGAGGCTTTGAAGCGAGGACGCCAGTTCTTGTGGAGCCAACCTTGAAATACCACCCTGGCAACTTTGAGGTTCTAACTCAGGTCCGTTATCCGGATCGAGGACAGTGTATGGTGGGTAGTTTGACTGGGGCGGTCTCCTCCTAAAGAGTAACGGAGGAGTACGAAGGTGCGCTCAGACCGGTCGGAAATCGGTCGTAGAGTATAAAGGCAAAAGCGCGCTTGACTGCGAGACAGACACGTCGAGCAGGTACGAAAGTAGGTCTTAGTGATCCGGTGGTTCTGTATGGAAGGGCCATCGCTCAACGGATAAAAGGTACTCCGGGGATAACAGGCTGATACCGCCCAAGAGTTCATATCGACGGCGGTGTTTGGCACCTCGATGTCGGCTCATCACATCCTGGGGCTGAAGCCGGTCCCAAGGGTATGGCTGTTCGCCATTTAAAGTGGTACGCGAGCTGGGTTTAGAACGTCGTGAGACAGTTCGGTCCCTATCTGCCGTGGACGTTTGAGATTTGAGAGGGGCTGCTCCTAGTACGAGAGGACCGGAGTGGACGAACCTCTGGTGTTCCGGTTGTCACGCCAGTGGCATTGCCGGGTAGCTATGTTCGGGAAAGATAACCGCTGAAAGCATCTAAGCGGGAAACTTGCCTCAAGATGAGATCTCACTGGAACCTTGAGTTCCCTAAAGGGCCGTCGAAGACTACGACGTTGATAGGTTGGGTGTGTAAGCGCTGTGAGGCGTTGAGCTAACCAATACTAATTGCCCGTGAGGCTTGACCATATAACACCCAAGCAATTTGCGACTCGAAAGAGCATCAGATTGCGGTGACTGTGGAGATGACACGAACCGAAAGTTCGTCGACTCTGAAGCGACACCCACAAATTATCACATACCCGATTCGCTGGAAGACCGCCCAAACGGTCTGCTGGCAAACAGAATTTCTTGACGACCATAGAGTATTGGAACCACCTGATCCCATCCCGAACTCAGAAGTGAAACGATGCATCGCCGATGGTAGTGTGGGGTTTCCCCATGTGAGAGTAGGTCATCGTCAAGATTCAATTCCGAAACCCCCATCTGCGAAGGCAGGTGGGGGTTTTGTCTTTCTGGTGCCTGGCAAAGTCAAAGTCAAAGTCAAGATCAACAGCTTCGCGGGCAAGCCTTGCTCCCACGGTATGCACGGCATGCAATTGTGGGGGCAAGGCTCGCCCGCGAAGGGGGCGACCCTGCCAAACATCTCAATCGCCGTAATACTCACCATGTTTTGTGTTTATGCTCAGCCAAAACTATATGTTTTATATATATCAAAAACAGCTTCAGACCGACCCCGCAATAAACCCCCTCAGCCATTGATGGGCGGGATCCCGATGCAGGCGTTCAGGCCAGAACATCGCCATTTCATAACCGGGAATCGGCACGGGCGGCTCCATCACCTGCAAGCCGCCATGGCCCGCCACCAGCCGAGCCGGCAGCAGCGCCACCAGATCGGTGCTCGCCAGCGCTGCCGCGACGAACAGAAAATGCGGCACCGACAACACCACTGTGCGGCTCAAGCCGCGTTCGGCCAGCACCTGGTCAGTGATGCCGATAAACCCGCCCCCATCCGGCGAAACCATAACGTGTTGCAACTGGCAGAACAGCTCGAGGCTCGGCGCCTGGTCCAGCAGCGGATGACCAATGCGACTGGCGAGCACATAGCGCTCGCTGTACAGCACCTGCATATGCAGGCCCGCCGGAGCATCGTCGCGGGTATGAAAACCCAGATCGATATGGCCGTCTTCGGCGTCCTTGGCCATACGTGAAGGGGCCTTTTCGATCACTGCCAGGCGCGTGTGCGGCGCGGCATCGCGCAGGCCCGCCAGCACCGGCAGCAAAATGGTCGAGGCGCTATTGTCGGAGGCGGCGATTCGCCAGGTATGTGTGGCCTGCAGTGGATCGAAAGGCCCTGCCGGCGCGATCGCCTGGGTCAGGGCTTCCAGCGCCCGGCGCAGTGGCTCGCGCAACGCGTCCGCCTTGGCGGTCGGGCGCATGCCGCGCGGGCCCGGCAACAACAGCGGATCATCGAACACATGGCGCAGTTTGGAGAGATGCACGCTCACCGAGGGCTGCGACAGATGCAAACGCTCGGCTGTGCGGGTGACATTGGGGTCAGCCAGCAACGCATCGAGGGTGACCAGCAAATTGAGGTCGACGCGACGTAGATTATTCATGGTAATACCTGCCATATCAGCTATTCATTTCTAATATACCTGGCAAAAACCTAGGCTGAGCATTACCCGATCAACATACAGAGCCAGCCATGAAAATCCTCATTGTCTACGCCCACCCCGAGCCGCAGTCCCTCAACGGCGCCCTCAAGGATTTCGCCGTGCAGCATTTGCAACAGGCCGGTCACCAGGTGCAGGTGTCCGACCTGTACGCCATGCAGTGGAAGGCCGTCCTCGACGCCGAAGATACCCGCGAGCAGATCGACCCCCGGCGTTTCTACCCCGACCGTGATTCAGAACACGCCTTTGCCTGCGGCCTGCAAAGCGCCGACATCACTGCCGAGCAGCAGAAACTGCTCTGGGCCGACACCGTAATCCTGCAGTTTCCGCTGTGGTGGTTCAGCCTGCCGGCAATCCTCAAGGGCTGGGTGGAGCGCGTGTACGCCTACGGCTTTGCCTACGGCGTGGGCGAGCATTGCGACACGCACTGGGGCGATCGTTACGGTGAAGGGACCCTGGCCGGCAAGCGCGCCATGCTGATCGTCAGCGCAGGCGGCTGGCAGTCCCACTACAGCCCGCGCGGCATCAACGGCCCGATCGAGGATTTGCTCTACCCCATCCACCACGGGGTGCTGTATTACCCGGGCTTCGAGGTGCTGCCGCCCTATCTGATCTACCGCACCAGCCGCGTCGACGAGGCCCGTTTCGCTGTGATCCGTTCAGAGCTGGCGCAGCGCCTGGATACCCTGGCGACCACCACGCCGATCGCCTTCAGGCCGCAGAACGGCGGCGCCTATGCCATTCCCGAACTGACCTTGCGTGACGATATCGCTCCAGGCCGCACCGGCCTGCGCATCCATGTCGAAAGCGAGGCTATCGAAAGCCCATCTGCCGCACCGCGTGGCTGATCCTACACACTTCATGTTCCACGCTATCACTGCCAGGCCATTGTTGGCGGCCTCGGGTTCTCTGACCATAGACGAACCGCGACCGCCAATGAGGGCCTTCCCTTGAACCCCGCCAGAACGCTCTACGACAAACACATCGACTCCCATCGCGTCTGCGACCTGGACGACCAGGGCCACGTGCTGCTGTACGTCGATCGCCAGGTGATCAACGAATACACCAGCCCCCAAGCCTTCAGCGGCCTGCGCGCGGCCGAACGCTCGGTCTGGCGCCCCGGTACCGCCCTGGCCGTGGTCGACCACGTCAACCCCACCGCCCCGCAACGTGTCGCGCAAATGCCTGATCCGGGCGGCGCCCGGCAGGTCTCCTACCTGGCCGAAAACTGCCACGACTTCGGGATCGAACTGCTCGACATCCTCGACAAGCGCCAGGGCATCGAACACGTGATCGCGCCGGAGCAGGGCTTCGTCCTGCCAGGCATGGTGATTGCCGCCGGTGACAGCCACACCACCACCTATGGCGCGCTAGGGGCCTTCGGTTTCGGTATCGGCACCTCGGAAATCGAGCACTTGCTGGCCTCGCAAACGCTGGTCTACAAGCGCCTGAAAAGCATGCGCGTGCGAGTCGATGGCGCGCTCGCCCCAGGGCTGACTGCCAAGGACGTGATCATGGCGCTGATTCGCCAGATCGGCACGGCCGGCGCCAGTGGCTACGCCATCGAATTCTGTGGGTCGACCATCGATGCGCTCAGCGTCGAAGCACGCATGACTGTCTGTAACATGGCGGTCGAAGCAGGTGCGCGCGGTGCTTTCATGGCGCCGGATGATAAAGTCTTCGCCTATCTCGAGGACAAACCCCGCGCGCCCAAAGGCGAGTTGTGGATTCAGGCACTTGCCAGCTGGCAGCACCTGCACAGCGATGCCGACGCACGCTTCGACCGCGAAGTCGCCCTGGACGCCAGCACCCTGGAGCCCATGGTCACCTGGGGCACCAGCCCGGACCAGGCCGCGCCCATCAGCGGTTGCGTGCCCGACCCGCAAGGGGTCAGCGACCTGATCCTGCGCCAGGACATGCACCGCGCCTTGCAGTACATGGGCCTCGATGCCGGCACGCCGCTCAGCGATATCGTCATCAGCCACGCCTTCATCGGCTCCTGCACCAACGCGCGGATCGAGGACCTGCGTGACGCCGCCCGCGTGGTGCGTGGCCTGCGGGTCGCCAGCCATGTGCGAGCGATCATCGTGCCGGGCTCCACCGAAGTGCGCGAGCGGGCACAGGCCGAAGGGCTGGCGCAGATCTTCATCGACGCGGGCTTCGAATGGCGGCAGTCCGGCTGCTCCATGTGCCTGGCGATGAACGACGACGTGCTGGCCCCCGGCGACCGCTGCGCGTCCAGCACCAACCGCAACTTCGAAGGCCGTCAAGGCGCCGGTGCGCGCACCCACCTGATGAGCCCGGCCATGGTCGCCGCCGCCGCGATCGCCGGCCATCTCACCGATATCCGCCATGCTGGAGTGCGCCCATGAGCCTGCAACCCTTCACCCAGGTCAGCGGCAAGGCCGCACCGATCCTTGCCGCCAACGTCGACACCGACGTGATCATGCCCAAGCAGTTTCTCAAGGGCATCGACCGTGCCGGCCTCGATCGCGGGCTGTTTTTCGACCTGCGCTTCCTGCCGGATGGCCAGCCCGATCCACGCTTCGTGCTCAATCAGCCGGCCTGGCGAGGTGCCCGTTTCCTGGTGGTCGGGCCCAACTTCGGCTGCGGATCGAGCCGCGAGCATGCGGTCTGGGGCTTGCAGCAGATGGGCATCCGCGCGTTGATCGGCAGCAGTTTCGCCGGGATCTTCTACGACAACTGCCAGCGCAACGGCGTACTGCTCATCACCCTCGAAGCGGCCGTGGTGCAAGGGGTGGGACACGTGGTGAGCCAACCGGAGCAGGCGACCATCGCCATCGATCTGGAGGCGCAGCAGATTCGCCTGGCCAACGATCAGGTCATCGACTTCCAGATCGACACCCTGCGCAAGACCTCTTTGCTGCTGGGCCTGGACGCGATCGGCAGTACCCTGCAGCGCCGCGAACAGATCCTCGCATTCGAGCGCCGCCACCTGGCGGACAATCCCTGGCTGCGATAGCGTCAGGTCGACAGCGTCTTGAAGTGCTCCTGCAGAAACTCCACGCAAGCGCGCAGCTTGCCGGAATACGCCAGCCGCGTCGGGTACACCGCCCAGACGTTGGCCGGCTGGCTGTAGTTGGGCAACACCTGCACCAATCGACCTTGCTCCAGCATCGGTCTCACATCCCACAGCGAGCGCAACAGCACGCCGCGGCCATCCAGCGCCCACTGCAAGACGATCTCGCCATTGTTCGACGACAGCGGCCCGCGCACCCGCACGCTGGTACTCTCGGCACCGCGCTGTAACTCCCACAGGCCAAAGGCATTGTCACGCTCCTTGATCACCAGGCAGTCGTGTTGCTCCAGCTCCAGGAGCGTCTGCGGCGTGCCGCGCCGTTGCAGGTAATCGGGCGCGGCGCACAGCACGCGGCGGTTGGTCACCAATTGGCGGCCGATGTGCTGGCCGGGGATGTCATCGCCCACGCGGATTTCGAGGTCGAAGCCTTCGTTGACGATGTCCACCGTGCGGTCGAACAGGTCCAGGCGGATCTCCAGATCGGGGTATTGCGCCGCCAGCAGCGACACGGCCGGCGCCACATGGTTGCGCCCGAAACCGAAGCTGCTGCACAGGTGCAGATGGCCGTTGGGCAGGGCGCGGGCGTCGGCGAGTTCGTCATGCAGTTGCACGAAGTCGTCGAGAATCCTCAGCGCCCAACGCTGCACCCGCTCGCCGTCTTCGGTCAGGGTGGTACGTCGGCTGGTGCGGTGCAGCAGCCGCGTGCCCAGTGTGGTTTCGAGGATCTGGATGCGTTTGCTCACATAGGCGGGAGACTGCCCCAGCTCAGCGGCCGCAGCGGCAAAACCGTGCTGGCGGATGACGGTGAGGAATACCCGCAGGTCTTCGGGAAGGGGCACGGTGTCTTTCTTGAGGGTCATGGTAGGCGGGCGCTGGCAGCACAAGGGGCCAGCATAGCATCGGCGCCGGTGTCGAGGCCGACAGCGGCGCCACCAGGCAAGCATCTAGCGCAAAAAGGCCAAAGCCTCGGCCAGCAGTAATTCGGGCGCTTCCTCGGCAACATAATGGCCGCACGGCAGCGCCTTGCCGCGTACATCCAGGGCGACTTTCTGCCACTCTTCGAGCGGCTTGAAGCAGCGCCCGACCGTGCCGTCCTGACCCCACAGCACCAGCAACGGCAGCGCAAGGGAATGGCCGGCGGCGATATCGGCGCGATCATGTTCCAGATCGATGCCTGCGCTGGCGCGGTAGTCCTCACAGATCGATTGCGCGCTGCCAGGCCGCTGCAGGCAGCGCAGGTATTCGCCGAACGCTTCATCGGTAAACGGCGCCAGGCCCGCGCTGCGGCTGCCCATCACGCTGCGCAGATACAGCGGCGGGTCGGCCTCGATCAGCGTTTCGGGCAATGGCGTCGGACGGATCAGGAAGAACCAGTGCCAATAGGCACGGGCAAAGGCTTCGCTGGTCTGCTCGTACATCGCCAGCGTTGGGGCGATGTCCAGCAGCACCATGCGCCGCACGGCTGCGCTGTGGTCCAGCGCCAGACGATGGGCGACCCGTGCACCGCGGTCGTGGGCCAGCACGCTGAAGCTGTCGAAGCCGAGTGCACGCATCAATTCGACATTGTCGACAGCCATTTCGCGTTTGCTGTAATGGCCGGCTCCGTCGCTGATGGGAGGCCTGGCGCTGTCGCCATAACCGCGCAAGTCGGCCGCCACCACGGTGAAATGTTCGGCCAGTCGCTCGGCGACCTTGTGCCAGATCACGTGGGTTTGCGGGTGGCCGTGCAACAGCAGCAAGCCCGGGCCGTTACCGCCGATGCGGTAGGCGATGTCGACGCCATTGACGTGACGCAGATGTTTCTCGAATCCAGCAAACATGCAGGTGGCCCTCGGGATGTTTTTCCCATCCTGGGCCACCGCGGGGGCCGCTGGCAATCGGCAAAGCGTGATGGGCCGGTTCATGAATCGTGTTGTTGCGTGCTGATCAGTCGGCCTCCAGCCACACCTCGGCTCCACGTTCGAGCATGTTCTGCGCGGTGCTGAAAAAATGTGTGCCGATTAGCGCCACCGTCAGGTCCGCATCGCGGGCGGTCACCGCCGCCAGCAGTTGTTGGTGCTCATGATCGAGGTCGCGTTCGTCGTGGTGGATCATCGACGCGGCGATCAGCCGGTAGCGCTCGCCCTGCACGTACAACTGCTCGCGCAGCTTGAGCAGCCAGGGGCTGTCGCATGCCGCGACGATGCTGTCGTGAAAATGATTGTGCGCGCTGTACCAAGGCGCCGAGGGCAGGGCAAAGCGATGGCCGTCGCGCGCCGGCGTGTGCATCAAGCGGTGATAGGCGCCGACCACCGCCGACTCCCATTCGATATCGCCCAGGCTCAACGAGCGGCGAATGCACAGTGCCTCGATCTCGATGCGCACGCGGGTGATGTCGAGCAGTTCGGCGGCCGACATCGCCGCCACGCTGAACCCCCGTTGTGGCGTGGCCGTTACCAGCCCTTCTGCGCTCAGACGCGTCAGGGCCTCGCGGACCACCCCGGTACTGACCAGCAGCTCCTCGGCCATCTGGCTGATTTTCAGGCGCAGGCCGGGGCGTAGTTGCCCGGTGACCAAGCGCACGCGCAGTTGCTGGTACACGGTTTCGATCACGCCCAAGGGCGAAGTGGTCTTGCTCATCAGGGGGCTCGGTCCATGGCTCGTGGCAATCGTTGACGTTGCTGCACGGCCGACATTTTGCCGCAAAAGCCTGCGCGGTACGCCTGCGAAAATCGCATAACCTCAGAACAAATCAATTCTTCTTAAAAAAATTAATTTTATTTAGAGTCGCACCCTGTGCCTGCCTGCACACCGCAGCAGGGCATCGACCTCTTCAGCCTATTCGACAACGGAACGCTCTGGTCAGCCATCAACCCACCCTTCGTGGAGCGTTCCGTTGAGCCTGCTTTTTTCCGCCCGTGTCGGCGCTCGCACCGAGCGCAGTCGATGACCGTCAGCAGCAAAGTGTCGCCCCGCCTCCAGTGGCGGCGCAGTGCCCAGGGGCCGCGCTGGCAGGGCCTGATCTATGGTGCGCTGGTGGTGGTGTTCCTGGCCCTGACCGTGCTGCCGTTGCTGGCCATGCTGCAAGGCAGCCTGCAAAGCGAGCTGCAGGGCGTCAGCAGTTGGAGCCTCGACGGCTGGCGCACCCTGCTGCGCGAGCCGCGGATTGTGTCGGCGCTCGGCAACACCTTGAGCCTGACGCTGGTCAGCCAGGCCATTGCCTTGCCCTTGAGCATTGGTCTGGCCTGGCTGCTCGGGCGTACCGATCTGCCCGGCAAGCGCGGCTTCGAGTTTGCCTTCTGGGTGTCGTTCTTCCTGCCGGCGCTGGCGGTGGTGCAGGGCTGGACACTGCTGCTCGACCCGAATAACGGCGTGCTCAACCACTGGCTGATGCACACCTTCGGCCTCGCCAGCGCACCCCTGGACATCTACAGCTGGGGCGGCATCGTGTTCGCGCACCTGGCCACCACCACCGTGTCGGCCAAGGTGATGATGCTCACCCCGGCCTTCCAGAGCATGGATGCGCGTTATGAAGAAGCCGCGCTGATGGCCGGCGACAATCGCTTCCAGGCGCTGTGCAAAGTGACCTTGCCGTTGCTCAAGCCGGCGCTGCTGGTGACCGCGATCATGGGTGTGATCCGCGCCTTGGAATCGTTCGAAATCGAGCTGGTGCTGGGCGGCCCCAAGCGCATCGATGTGTACAGCACGCTGATCTACGACATGACCCGCTACGACCCGATCAACTTCGCCAGCGCCTTTGCCCTCGGCATCCTGATCGTGGTGGTCATGGCGATGCTGGCCTGGCTGTCGCGGCGCAGCGGGCGTGGCGTGCAACACGTCACGGTGTCGAGCCAGGCGCGGCCCACGGTCATGGCCCTGGGGCGCTGGCGCTGGCCCCTGGCGGCGCTGGTCGGGGCCTTCGCGCTGCTGCTGACCCTGGTGCCGCTGGTGTTCCTGGTGGTCAGCAGCCTGATGCGCCGCTTTGGCTTCTTCAACCTGCGCCAGCCCTGGACGCTCGACCACTGGCACAGCGTGCTCGGCGATCCGATCTTTCTCGGCGCCGTGCGCAACACCCTGGTCATCGCCGCCGGCAGCGCGGTGTTGACCGCCGCCTTGAGCCTGGCAGTGGCTTATAGCATCGTCCGGTCGCGGCGCGCCGGGCGTGCGTTGCTGGAGTTTGCCGCCTGGCTGCCGTTCAGCATCCCCGGAGTGCTGGCGTCGCTGGCCATGCTCTGGCTGATCCTGCACAGCGGTCTGAACAGCCTGTACGGCTCGACCATCAGCCTGATCGTCACCGTCACCCTGGCTTCGATCACCCTTGGCGTGCAGTTGATCCGCAGCCAGCTGTTGCAACTGAGCAACGAGCTCGAAGAGGCCGCCTGGATCAGCGGCGCCTCGGCCTGGCGCGCGATCTGGAGCATCGTCGTGCCGCTGTGCGCACGCTCCATCGTGGTTGTCGCGGTCATGGCCTTTATCTCGGCGGCCCGCGACATCGGCCACCTGTCCTTGCTAGTCAGCAGCGACAACCAGCCGTTGTCGTTGCTGCAACTGCAATACATTGCCGAAGGGCGCTCCGAAGCCTCGGCGGTGATCGGCGTGCTCATCGCCGCCATGGCCATCGTCGCGGCGCTGATCGCCCGGCGTCTGGGCTACCGACCTGAAACCCGCCAGAGGTGAACATGCTGGAAATTCGTCATATCACCAAATCGTTCGACGGCCAGCGGGTGCTCGACGACCTCAGCCTGGACATCCAGCGTGGCGAGATCTTCACCTTGCTGGGCGCCAGTGGCTGCGGCAAGACCACCTTGCTGCGCATCCTCGCCGGCCTTGAGCAGGCCGACCGCGGTGCGGTGTATTTCGCCGGCCAGACCTGGGTCGACACCGAGCAAAAGCGCCTGCTCGCCCCGCAAAAGCGTGGCATCGGCCTGGTGTTCCAGAGCTACGCGGTGTGGCCGCATCTGAGCGTCTTCGACAACGTCGCCTATCCACTGCGCCACCGGCGCCTGGACCGCCAGGTCATCCAGCAAAAGGTCCTCGCCACGTTGCACAGCGTCGGCCTGCAGGACTACGCGCAACGCCCCGCTCATCAACTCAGTGGCGGCCAGCAGCAGCGCGTGGCCATGGCCCGGGCGCTGGTGGGCGACCCGGCCCTGCTGTTGCTCGACGAACCGTTCAGCAACCTCGATATCAGCTTGCGCAAGCAACTGCGCCAGGAACTCAAGACCTTGCAACAGCGCCTCGGGCTGACCGTGGTGCTGGTGACTCACGACCAGGATGATGCCTTTGCGTTATCCGATCGCATCGCCGTATTGCGCGGCGGCCGGGTCGAGCAGATCGGTACCGCCGAGCAGATCCACGACCAGCCCGCCACGGCTTTCGTGCAGGGGTTCGTCGGCCGCGGTGCGCAATTGCGCGGGCGTTTGATGGGCGATCCGCAGCGTGTCTGGCTGGCGGGGGCGCAAATCAGCCTGGCGGCCCCGGCGCAGTTGCCCGCCGACAGCCCGCTGGCGCTATGGATTCGCCCCGAGGACGTGCACTTCAGCGCTGCCGCCGGCACCGACGGGCCGCGCCTGCAAGGGCGGGTCAGCCACAGCGTGTTCGCCGGCGACCGCTACGAGACCTACGTGCAACTGCGCGACCAGCAATGGGTGATGGCTTACCAGTCCCGCGAGGCCCTCAGCGCGCCGGGCCAGCAGGTCGATATCGCTTTCACTCGCCAACCTCACGCCAGTCCGCTGGCGGCGGATCAATAGCTTTCTCACAGGGAATACATCGATGTTCAAACCTTCATGGCTCAGCGCCGCATTGCTGCTGGGAGCCTCGTACACCGCCGTCGCCCATGCCGAAGACTGGAACCAGGTGGTCGCCGCCGCCGAGAAAGAAGGCTCGCTGACCTTGCTCGGCCCGGCCATCCAGCCGTATCGCCAAGCCATCGAGCAGTTCCAGGCGGCGTACCCGAAAATCCGCCTGGAATACACCGGCATCACCTCGCCGGAATTCGAAGCGCGGATCCGCAACGAACGGCGCGTCAATCGCTACCTCTGGGACCTGACCATCCAAGGCTTCAGCGGCTCGGCGTTCACTCAGCAACTGCCCGAAGGCTGGTATGACCCGATCCGTGCGCTGATCACCCAGCCGGCGGTGCTGGCCGACAACAATTGGTTGGGTGGTTTCGCTGCCGGCTTCCTCGACAAGCAGCAGGCCTATGTCTATGCCTTCCAGGCCGGCAAGCAGAACAACGTCAACATCGACCGCAGCAAGGTGTCCGAGGCCGATCTGAATAAGCTCGAAGGCCTGCTCGACCCGAAATGGAAAGGCAAGATCGCTATCCTCGATCCGCGTACCCGCGGCAGCGGCCACTTGATCACCCTGCTGCAAACCACCCTCGGTAGCGACAAGGCGCGCCAATTCCTCACCCAGCAACAACCGGTGCTGGCTTCCAGCAACCGCCAGTTGCAGGACTGGGTGGCGCAAGGCGCCTACCCGATCACCTCGGGGTTGAGCCCGTCGGAAATCGCCACCCTCAAGGACCAAGGCCTGGCCGAATCGGTGCAGGCACTGCAGACGCCGCCCGAGCGCACCGCCTGGACGCCGGGCTGGGGCGCCATCGCCTTGCTGCATCAGGCACCGCATCCGAATGCTGCCAAGGTGTTCGTCAACTGGTTCCTGGCGCAACCGGCCCAGGCCGACTGGGCCGCCCGCGGCTTCGTCAACTCGCGACGCACCGATGTGAAACCCGGTTTGGCTGCCAGTGTGCTGACCGCCGAAGGCTTCGAGAAGGGCCTGACCTTCAACTCCGAGGCCAATGCCGACAAGGCCCTCCAAGCCACCAAGCTGGCCCAGGACGCGCTGCAATGAGCACAGGCACGGCGACCAGCGCTTCGGTGCCGCTGACCATCGCCCTGGCCAACTTCGATCGGCACCTGCCGTTCTTCCTCGGCTGGCTACCGCCCGCCGAGGGCTTTCACTTGCAGGCGCTGGACGTTGGCATGAGCAGCCTGGGGCGCGATGGCATTGATCGTCATGGGCGCATGCTGCGCGACGCCGAGTTCGACATCGCCGAAGTGTCGCTGGCCTCTTACATCATGGCCAAGGCGCGGGGCGCGGCGTTTACCGCGGTGCCGGTGTTCCCGCGGCGCTTGTTCAGCGCCAACCATATCTACGTCAAGGCCGGCAACGGCATCGAAACACCGGCTGACTTGCGTGGGCGGCGGGTGGCAATACGCGGTTGGCAGGTAAGCCTGTCGGTGCTCGCCAAGGGCGACCTCAAGACTCGCCATGGCGTCGACTGGCAGGACATCCACTGGATCGTCGAGGGCGCCGAGCAGGTCGCCTTCGCCGATCCGCGGGTGCGCCTCGAAGCCATGCCGGCCGGGGCCCGCGGCGCTCAGTTGCTGCTCGACGGCGCGGTGGATGCCTATATCGATCCGCGTCCGCCCCGAGCGGTGCTGGAAGGGCAGGGCGGCATACGTCCGTTGTTCATCGATCAACGCCGCGAATGCCTCGACTACTTCGCTCAGCGCCGCTGTTTCCCGGCCATGCACGTGTTGGCCATACGCGACGACGTGGCGCAGCGCTTCGCGCACCTGCCTCAGTACTTGCTAGAGGCCTGGGCCGATGCCCAGCACAAGACCCGTCACGCCTACGAAGACTACGCCTACACCGCCATGCCGCTCGGCCGCCTGGCCTGGCAACAGAGCAGCGCGGACTTCGGCGACGGGCTGTTTGCCGCCGGCCTGGCCGCCAACCGCGACAACCTCGCGTGGTTCATCGATTACCTGGTGGACCAGGCCCTGCTGGCGGCGCCTATCGCCGTCGAGCAGCTCTTTCACCCCTCAGTGCTGCACAGCTGAACGGCCCATTTCCAGAGGAACGCCGCATGTCCAACTACCTGCAATTCAATGACGCGCTGCCGCAACTGCTGGCTCTGGCCGACACCTTCCGCGATGCCGGCGCCCATGCCGACCGCGAAGGCGTGGCCCCCAAGCAGAGCCTGCAGACCCTGCACGCCAAAGGCCTGTTGCACGTCACCCATTCCCAGGCCCTCGGCGGCCCGGATGGCAGCCTCAAGGGCCGCCAGCCCGAGCTGTTCCTCAACATGCTGCGCACCCTGTGCCGCGCCGACAGCGCCACCGGCCATTGCTTCCAGTTGCACAACCACGCGCTGTGGCAACTGGAAACCGTCGGCACCCCGGAGCAGATCGAACTGTTCGTCAAACCGGCGCTGGCCAGGTTCAGCATCTTTTCGGCCGTGGGTAGCGAGCCGGGCCGAGTCAACATGTATGAAATGAAAACCCGTGCGGTGCGCGTAGACGGCGGCTGGTTGGTCAACGGCGTGAAGAACTTCGTCACCAACGGTACGATCGCCGACCTGATCATCACCTCCGTGGCGCTGGACGGTGTCGAGGGCTATCTCGATAACCTGCAGATGATGCTGATCCGCCCGGACATGCCCGGCGTCAGCTGGGACGACGCCTGGTATCAACCCCACGGCATGCGCGGCGCGCGCAGCCCGATCATGCGCCTGGAGAACGTCTTCGTGCCCGACAACCACCTGCTCGGCGAGCCCGGCGCTTTCGCCCGTCAGCGCTGGCAGGGGCGTTTCCACCTGGGTTTTGCAGCCAACTACCTGGGCACGACCGAGGGCCTGTTCGATTGGTACCTGGGCTATCAGCGCGGCCGCAACAAGGGCAGCGACGCCTACACCCAACTGCGCGTCGGCGAAGTGAAGATGCAGATCGACGCCGCTGCGGCGCTGTTCGATCGCGCGGTACAAAGCTGGCGCGGGGACGACGTGGTGCAGTCCGAGCTGACCTCCATGGGTGCCAAGTCCATCGCTGCGCGCACTGCGTTCAACACCCTGCAGGCCGTGTTGCTCTCGGCGGGTGCTACCGCGCAGTTCGAAGAGCATCCACTGGGGCGCATCGCGCGCAATATCGAGACCTTCGTGGTGCATGCTGGCCACGACCGTACCGCGCAGATCATCGGCCAGGCGCAATTGGGCGCCAGCTTCGATTCCACCTTGCAACGCTGAGGCCTGACCATGTCGCGTCAACTGCACCTCGGGCTGTTCATCCAGGAGACCGGGCACCACATCGCCGGCTGGCGCGAGCCAGGCGCGGCGGCCGATGCCGCGCGCCACTTCCGCCGGCAGATCGAACTCGCGCAACTGGCCGAGGCGGCGTGTTTCGACCTGTTGTTCATTCAGGACTCCTACGCCATGCGCGGCGCCAACGACATCGACGCCTTGCAGCACAGCGCCCGCGCCATTCACTGGGACCCGCTCACGGCGTTGTCGGCGCTGGCCATGGTCACCCAGCGCATCGGCCTGATCGGCACCGCGACCACCACGTACAACGAGCCTTACAGCCTGGCGCGCAGCTTTGCTTCGCTGGATCACATCAGCCAAGGCCGCGCCGGCTGGAACCTGGTGACCTCCAACAACGAAGCCGAGGCGCTCAATTTCAGCCGTAGCAGCCATGCCGTGCACGGTGATCGCTACGCGCGCGCGGCGGAATTCCTGCAGGTGGTCAAGGGCCTCTGGGACACCTGGGAAGACGATGCCTTCGTCGAAGACAAACAGGCCGGGCAGTTCTTCGACCCCAGCAAACTGCACGTGCTCGATCACCACGGCCAGCACTTCGCGGTCAAAGGCCCGCTGACTCAGGCGCGATCGCCCCAGGGGCATCCTGTGGTGGTGCAGGCCGGGTCGTCGGACACCGGCAAGCGCCTGGGCGCCCGCACCGCCGATGTGATCTTCACTGCGCAACAACGGCTGCCCGACGCCCAGGCGTTCTATGCCGACATGAAAGCCCTGGCGGCAGGCGCCGGGCGCGATCCGCAGCAGCTGCTGATCATGCCGGGGTTGCTGCCGGTGGTGGCCGCGACGTGCAGCGAGGCTGAAGACAAGTTCCAGCAACTGCAAGCGCGGGTGCTGCCGGCAGTCGGCCTGGCGACCTTGGCCACGACGCTGGGCGAGGTCGACCTCAGTGGCTACGACCTCGACGGCCCTCTGCCCGATCTGCCCCCCGCCAACGGCCCCCAGAGCCGTCGACAGTTACTGATCGACATGGCTCGCCGCGACAACCTGAGCATCCGCCAGCTGTATCAGCGGGTGGTCGGTGCTCGCGGCCATCTGACTGTGGTCGGCAGCGCGGCGGATGTGGCCGACGCCATGCAGCAGTGGCTCGAAGAGGGCGCTGCGGATGGCTTCAATATCATGCCGGCGCAGCTGCCGGTGGGGCTGCGTGATTTCACTCAGTGGGTGGTGCCGGAGTTGCAACGACGCGGGTTGTTCCGCACCGGTTATGAAGGCCAGACCTTGCGCGAGCATCTGGGCCTGCAGCGCCCGGCGCATCGTCATGCCCGCTGAGAGCATCACCCAGCAGATCGCCCGGGCGGCCATGGGCCTGAGTGTCGAGCGCTTGCCGGGTGGCCTGCTGAACAGCGCCAAGGACCTGATCGGCGATTTGCTCCTGGCGGCTGCGGCGGGGCAGGCCGAGCCCAGCAGTCGTGCTTTCAGCGCGGCGATCACCGGTGCGCCGGGCACCAGTCGCCTGTGGTTCAGCCAGACGGGCGCGCTGGCCCCGGCGGATGCCACGTTCGCCAACACCCTGAGCGCGGCAGCATTGGACTACGACAGCCTCAACGGCGCTGTGCATGCCGACCTGGTGACCCTGCCCGCCGCCTGGGCCGCGGCCGAGCATTGCCAGCGCAGCCCGCAGGACATGCTGGTGGCCTATATCGCCGCCAGCGAGCTGGTCAGTCGCCTGTCCCGTTGCGCACAGGGGCCGGGCAAAGGCTGGTCGGCCACCGCGTTGTATGGCGGTATCGGCGCGGCATTGGCCAGTGGGCTGTTGCTGCGCCTGATTCCCGAGCAACTGGTCCATGCCTTGGGCCTGGCGGCGCTGCAGGCGGCGGGTAGCCAGCAGGCCAACGTCGAGCAGACCCTGGCCAAGCGCTTGCAGCCGGCGTTGGCCGCGCGTCATGGCGTGCAAGCCGCGTTGCTGGCCCAGGCTGGCGCGACGGCGCCGATCCAGGCGCTGGAAGGCCGCTTCGGCCTGCGCGCGTTGTACCAACCCGGCGATGACACCCGCCTGCTCGACGGCTGGGGTGAACGCTGGCAATTGCTCGACACGGCCACCAAGCGCTACCCGGTGTGTGCCTGCAGTCACGCGGCGGTGCAGGCGCTGCTGGATCTGCGTCAGCGCGAGCCGTTCGAGAGCGACGAGGTGCTTGAGGTGACGGCGCTGATTTCGCCGTTCATGGCGCGCCTGGTGGGTGGCGCGTTCAACCCCGCAGGGGACTTGCAGGTGGTGGCGCAATTCAATCTGCAATACCAGCTGGCCTCGGTGCTGCTGCGTGGGCCGCTGACCTTGCAGCATCTGACACGCGACGCGGTGTTGGATGCGGCGGCGTGGGTGACGCGGATCAAGGTTGAAATCGACGCGGGCAATCAGCAGGAGCTGGCGCCGGCCAGTGTGCGCGTGCGGCTGCGCGATGGGCAGGTGCTGAGCTGCACCTGCCGATATCTGCCGGGTTCGGCTCAGGCGCCGTTGAGTGTTGCTGAACGCTTGGCCAAGGCGCGGGAATGCGGGCAACGGGCGCAGCCGGCATTTGACGGGATAGCGCTGTTCGAGAGGCTCGCGGATCTGGATCAGCATGAGCGGCTGCCGCTGTTGTGAATGCCGAGATTGTTTGTGCTCCCGTGGGCCTCTTCGTCCTCAGTACGATCAATCGAAATCCTCATGCCGCGGCCGCTTGACGCCATTGGCGATCAGTTGCGCCAGCTCGGTGATCTTGCCCAGATCATCCGGCAGGCGGCTGATGGCCACGCGCAGCCCGGCCGGGTGCCCCGTGCCGATAAAGCAATGCGAGCCACTGCCCAGCACGACGCCCTGGGACGCCAGGCTGACAATGGCCGCCGTTTCATCGGCCACCGGCAACCACAGGGTCAGGCCGCTGCCTTCTTCGACGGGCACGCCTTGTTCGATCAACGCCTGGGCCAGTGCATGACGGCGCCAGGCGTAGGTGCTGCGGGCGCGTTCAAGGGTGGCGACGGCGCCGGGATCGGTCAGCAACCAGGCCAGCGCACCTTGGAAAATCCGGCTGGTCATGGCCACGCGATCGCTGCGGTAGGCCTCGATGGCCTGGATGATCCGAGCCGAACCGCCCAGCACCGAGGTGCGCAAATCGACCCCGAAGGCTCGGCAATAGGCGCGTACCAGTAAAGTCCGCTGCGGCAGGCGTTCGCTCATGCTGTGGGCGGCGGCGGTGGACACCGTGCCCATGTGATCGTCCTCGAGTATCACCACCTCGGGGTGGCCCTCCAGCACCTCGGCCAGTGCATCGCGGCGCTCGGCAGTCAGGGCCGAGCCGCTGGGCAACTGTGCGCGCAATTGATACAGGACCACGCTGGGGCCTTGCTCGAGCGCGGCCTGCAACGCCGCCGGCAGAGGCCCTTGCTGGTCGCAGGCCATGGCAATGGCCTCGACCTTGAGCAACTCCAGCAAGCCCAGCAGGCGCGGGCTGGTCGGGTGTTCGATGGCGATGCGATCGCCAGGCCGGGTCGCCGCCTGCAATGCCAGCAGCATGCCCTCGGTACCGCCGCCCGCGGTGGTCCAGTCCTCGGCGCTGCCCGGCCACGTGGCGGCGACGGCGGCGCGCAACGGTTCGATCAAGTGTTCTTTTTCGGCCGCATGCAGGTGGGTGACCTGCAAGCCGGCGGCCAGGGCGGGCGCCAAGTCCGGCTGCAATGCCGGGTCGGCGCTGCCGCGGGATAAATCAGTGGCCGACCAGCTGTGCTCGGTGGCCTGCAACCATTGCCGCGGCGCCAGGCCCAGGTTGTGAGTGTTTGGGGTATCGGCGGCGTTGCCCGCAGTATCGCAGACCACCGTACCGCCCCGACGCCGGCTTTCGATCAGGCCGCGGCCACGCAAACTGCTCCACGCGGCGGCCACGGTGCCGGCGCTGGTGCCCATCGCACTGGCGAAATCCCGCACCGTCGGCAAGCGCGCACCCTGGGCGATATCGCCTGCGCGAATCAGCTGCGCCACCGAGGCGGCGATGATATCGCTGGCGGGGGAAGGGATCTGGCTGGCAAGCCACTGGCTGTCGATGAACTGACCCACGTACGTCTCCGATGCGGTCGCTTGAGCGGGTTTGAAATCCGGTATGGAAGTACCTGAACATAATCTTATGTTCAAAAAGTGCGCCACAGAATAACAGCAACCTTGCGCTTCGATGCAATCCCCCCGGTGGTCATCAAGCCAAATAGATGCCCTGTGCGCGCTGATTTATTTTTGTTCTGAACATAACCGTAAATGGTTATGAGGTAATGAACATTAGGTATTTGGACGGCCTGCCATGGCTCCCTATAGTGCTGCGCAAACAGGGGGCAGCGCCCGCAGCGACTGCCCAGGCGAGACGGATCCACCGTAGATGAAGAAATACCTGCTGTTACGCATAGGCTCCGCGCTGGTGACACTCTGGCTGATGTCGGTGCTGGTCTTCGTCAGCGTGCGCCTGATCGGTGACCCGACTCACTTGCTGCTTCCGCCCGAAGCCACTGCCCATGATCGCGACGTGCTGCGCGAGCAGATGGGCCTGAACAAACCGCTGCCGATCCAGTACGCGATCTACGCTGGCAACCTGCTGCGCGGTGACGTCGGCACCTCGTTCATCACCGGCCAGTCGGCAGTCGCCGTGCTGGTGCCGCGCATCGTGCCGAGCCTGTTGCTGGCCGGTACCGCGTTGTTGATCAGCCTGATCCTGGGCGTGCCCGCCGGTATTGCCGCCGCGCAACGGCCCCAGGGCAAGGTCGCGCGCATCACCGACCTGCTGGCGACCTTCGGCCTGGCGGCGCCGGCCTTTCTGGTGGCGCTGCTGTTGATCCGCTGGCTGTCGGTCGACCTGCGCTGGCTGCCCACCAACGGCTACGGCACGCTCGCCCATCTGGTCATTCCGGCCCTGTCGTTGAGCCTGTATTCGACGGCCGCGCTGTACAAACTTACCCAGTCGACCATGACCGACATCCTGCGCGCCGACTTCATCCGTTTTGCGCGCATCAAGGGTATCTCGCAGCGCTCGGTGATTTTCAAGCACGCACTGAAGAGCGCCAGCCTGCCGATCCTGACGTTCTCGGCGTCGCAATTCGGCTTGCTGATCGCCGGCGCCGTGTCGGTGGAAGTGATCTTCGGTTGGCCCGGCATCGGTGGCGCAATGGTCGATGCGATTTCCCAATTCGACTACACCGTGATCCAGGCTGTGGCGCTGGTGGTGGTGCTGTTGTTCGTGCTCATCAATCTCATCGTCGACGTTCTGTACGGTTGGCTCGACCCGAGGATTCGTCTTGCGAATTGATCGTTATCTGGCGCCGGCCTTTCTCGCCGTCGTGGTGCTGGGCGCGCTCTTCGCACCGTGGCTGCCGTTGTTCGACCGCGACGCCATCGACCTGGCCTCGGCACTGCAACCGCCGTCGAGCCTGCACTGGTTCGGCACCGACAACCTGGGCCGGGACACCTTCACGCGGGTGATCTACGGCAGCCGCACGTCGCTGTCCATCGTGGTGGCCGCGGTAGTTGCCGGCGGTGGCCTGGGCTGCCTGCTGGGCTTGCTGGCCGGTTATCGCGGCGGCTGGTTCGACGCCATCATCATGCGCGCCGCCGACCTGCAGTACAGCCTGCCGCCCGTGATCCTCGCGCTGGTAGCGACGGTGGCGCTGGGCACCGGCATGTTCAATCTGGTCATGGCGATTTCCTTGGCCACTTGGCCGCGTTTCGCGCGCATCGTGCGGGCCGAGGCATTGCACCTGCGTCAGCGCGATTTCGTGTTGCTTGCCGAACTTGGCGGCGCCTCGGTGGCGCGGGTGCTCTGGCACCACTTGCTGCCAAACATGCTGACGACGGTGATGCTCCTGGTCACCCTCGACATCGGCTTGATCGTCACCCTTGAAGCGACCTTGAGTTTCCTCGGCCTGGGCGTGCAACCGCCGGACCCGTCGTGGGGCACCATGATCGCCGATGGTCGCGGCTACCTGAGCCAGGCCTGGTGGCTGACGGCGATGCCAGGGGCGGTGCTGGTCCTTACCATTCTGGCGGTCAACGCCACCGGCAAGGTATTGCGCACGCGCAGTGAACAGCGCGGTCAACACATGGAGGTGGCGCTTGTCTGAACCTGTGCTGGAAGTCAAAAACCTCAGCGTCGAGATCGCCACCTCGAGCGGGTTGATTCGCCCGGTCGACGACGTGAGCTTCAAGGTCGAGGCCGGGCGCACCCTGGCGCTGGTCGGTGAGTCGGGCTCGGGCAAATCCCTGAGCTGCCTGTCGCTGCTGCGGGTCTTGCCCCACGGCGCACGGGTGGTCGGTGGTCAGGTGAGGTTCGAAGGCCAGAACCTGCTGGACCTGCCCGAGGCCGCGATGCACCGCCTGCGAGGCAGCCGCATCGGCACCGTGTTGCAGGATCCGCACACCTCGCTCGATCCGCTGTTCACGGTCGGTCAGCAGATCAGCGAGATCATCCAGTACCAGCAGGCGCCGGCCCAAGGCGTCGCTCGCGAGCGCAGCATCGAGGCCATGCGTCGCGTGCACATTCCTGCGCCCGCCGAGCGCTACAACAGTTACCCGCATCAGTTTTCTGGGGGCATGCGCCAGCGCGCTGCGATCGCCATGGCGGTGGCCTGCACCCCCAGCCTGTTGATCGCCGACGAACCGACCACGGCGCTGGACGTGACCTTGCGCATGCAGGTGCTGCGCCTGCTCGCCGAACTGCAGGCCGAGCAGCGCATGGCGATGCTGTTCGTCACCCACGACCTGCATATCGTCCGGTACTTCTGCGACGACGTCGCGGTGATGTACGCCGGGCGTATCGTCGAGCAAGGCCCGGTCGAGCAGGTGTTCGAGGCGCCGGCCCATCCCTACACGGCATCGCTGCTGCAGGCGATCCCCAAACTCTCGCGGCGGCGTACCCGTTTGCTGGCGATCGATGGCCAGCCGCCGGCGTTCTCCGCTTTGCCGAGCGGCTGCCGGTTCGCGCCGCGCTGCCCATTGGCCGAGGCCCGTTGCCATGCGCAATACCCCGACTGGCAGCCGCGAGCCACGGCAGGTCAGACCCACAGCGGTGCCGCGTGCTGGCGCAGCCAGGAATTGCTCGACGGACATGTGAACATTCAATGAGTGCGTTTATTTCCCTCAACGACCTGCGCAAGGTCTACCGAGTCGGCGGCGGCATCATTCGCGCCGGCCAGCCACTGCACGCGGTGCGCGGAGTGTCGCTGGACGTCCCGCGCGGCGCCACCTATGGCCTGGTCGGCGAGTCGGGCTCGGGCAAGAGCACCGTGGCCAAGATGGTCATGGGGGCCGAACGTCCCAGCGCCGGCACGGTGCACATCGACGGTCGGCTCATGGATGGCCGCAAGCAGTCGCTGGCCTGGCTGCGCACCTGTCTGCAACCGGTGTTGCAGGACCCCTACGGTTCACTCAATCCGACCTTGCGGGTACGGGAGCTGATCGACGAGCCGCTGCGCATCCATCGCAAGGACCTCACAGCGCGCCAATTGATCCTGCAGGTCAACAACCTGATGGACAAAGTCGGTCTGCCGACCTCCCTGGCGTCGCGTCATCCCGGCGAGTTGAGCGGCGGCCAGAAGCAACGCGTGGCCATCGCCCGCGCCCTGGCCCTGGCGCCGCAATGCCTGGTGCTCGACGAGCCGGTGTCGGCGCTCGACGTCTCGGTGCAGGCCCAGGTACTCAATCTGCTGCACGACATGCAAGCGGCCAGCGGCCTGACCTATCTGCTGATTTCCCACGACCTGGCGGTGGTCGCGCACATGAGCGACCACGTCGGCGTGATGTACCTCGGCGCCCTGCAAGAGCAAGGCCCGGTGGATGCGGTGCTGGAGTCGCCCCGTCACCCCTACACCCGCGCCTTGATCGCGGCGGCCGAGCCGATCCGCGGCAGCCTCACCGAAGCCTTGCAAGGCGAGGTGCCATCGCCGCTGCGACCGCCCTCGGGTTGTGCGTTCCATCCTCGGTGCCCGGCGGCGACCCAACGCTGCCGCGAACAGGCGCCGCTGCTGCGGCCAGTGGCACCGGCGCATTTCGCGGCCTGCCACCACGCTTGATACCTGTCATTCACCCATTGACTGCTGCCACGGAAAATCACCATGACGGACAAAGACCACAATACCGAACACCACGGCCCGAGCCGCCTGGGCCGCCGCAGCTTGCTGAAGGCCTCGATGGCCATGGCCGCCGTGGCCGGCCTGGGCAGCGCCTCGGGCGTGTGGGCGGCCTCGACCCAAGGCCCGGCCGTCGACCAGGACACCCTGGTGATCGGCCTCGACAAAGGCTTCGTCAACCTCAACGGCGTGGTGGCCGGCACCGGAGATTCGGACCGCTACACGCTGCAGGTCTTCGACCGGCTATACGGTTTCGATAGCAAGGGCGTGCTGCAGCCAAGCCTCGCCACTGCCTTCGAAATCGCCCCGGATGGCCTGAGCTATACCTATCACCTGCGCCGCGGAGTCAAGTTTCACCATGGCGGCACGCTCAGCGCCGACGACGTCAAGTTCACCATGGAATTCGCCCTCGACCCGGCCAACAAGAGCGCGCGGCGGGCCTTCTTCGCGCCCTTCGTCGAGGGTGTCGAAGTTGTGGACGGCCACACCGTGCGCTTTCGTTTGCTCAAGCCCGATGGCGCATTCCACAACAAGCTGGCCGGTTACCTGCCGATCATTGCGCGTAACTACACCCTTGACGGCAAGAGCACCGAACTGAGCGCGCTGGAATTCTTCGCCCGCACCCCGGTGGCGGCCGGCCCGTATCGGGTGGTGTCGCTGAGCACCGACGGCAACCTGCTGGAGCTGGAACGCTTTGACGATTACTGGGGCTCGAAGCCGGCGATCAAGCGCATCGTTTTCCGTGCAATCAAAGACGCAAGCAACCGCCTCAACGCTCTGCTGGCCGGCGAGATCGACCTGGTGGTCGGCGTGCCTGCGCAGGACTTCGCGCGCCTGGGCGCCTCGGCGGATTTCTTCGCAGTCGCCAACCCGGTGGCCGCTCCGCTGCTGGTGCGCCCTTACACCACCGATCCGCAACTGCCATTGGCGGACGTCAAGGTGCGCCAAGCGCTTAACTACGCGCTGGACAAGAACGCGATCATCAAGACCGTGCTGCAGGGCATCGGCGAGCCGCTGGCCAGCGGCATCTCGCGCCACTACCCCTACGGTTTCGATCCGACCTTGCAGCCCTATGCCTATGATCCGGCCAAGGCCCGTGAATTGCTCACGGCCGCAGGTTTCGCCAAGGGCTTCACCACCAAGCTGCTGATATCCAGCGATACCCCCAAAGAGGTGGCCGAGGCGGTGGCCGCGTACTGGTCGCAAGTGGGCGTGATCGCACAGATCCAGGTGGTCGACTACGCCACCTGGACGATCTGGAACGACACCCGCCGCACCACACCGATGACCGTGCAACAGGTGGCCAACGCCATCTACGACCCGTCGCATCCGGTGGGCGGTCTGTTCGTCAAGTCCGGGGCGTGGTCCGACTACAGCAACCCCGAGGTCGAGGCGCTGTTCGCCGAGGCCGCGCACACCAGCGACACGGCCGGGCGCAGCGCGCTGTTCCAGCGTATCAGCCGCATCCTGCACGACGATGCGGCAGCGATTTTCATCTCAGAAATCCACCGCGTCTACGGCCGCAAGAAAAGCCTGCAGTGGGCGCCCACCGAGGGCACCGCAGCGCTGCGCTTGCTCGATGCGCACTGGGCGTAAGCGCCGGCATTGCCAACAGCGACGGCCGCATGCGTGGGCGTCGATGACTTAACGATCACCACTTCTACGGCACTTCAATGAACACTCTTGAGCTATTGCAACAACGCGTCAACGACGACTTGCGCTTGCTGGGACCTGCGCCGGACAACTGGATACCGAGCCTGCCTGGCAGTGATCATGACGTGGTGGTGGTCGGTGGCGGGCAGAGCGGGGTGACCACCGCCTTCGCCCTGGCCCGTGCCGGCGTGACCCGTACCTCGGTGATCGAAAGCCGCCCGCCACAGTTGACCGGCAGCTGGCGGGCCAAGGCGCGGATGCGCAACCTGCGCACCGCTAAAAGCAGTGCCGGGCCGGATCTGGATATTCCGTCGCTGACCTTCCGCGCCTGGTACGAAGCCCAGCACGGCCAGGCCGCCTACGACGCCTTGCCGCGCATCCCGACTGTGGAGTGGGCGCGCTACCTGGAGTGGCTGCGCGAGCAGACCCAGGTGGCGGTGCGCTTCGGCATCGAGCTGCTGCGCATCGAGCCCTATGAAGGGCTGTTGCGCCTGCACCTGCGCGATGGCGAGCGCACCTTCACCGAGACCACCCGCAAGGTGGTGCTGGCCACCGGTATCGTCGGCAGCGGCGCGCCCCATATCCCGGCGCCGATCATTGCCGCACTGCCGGCCGAGATTCTCGCCCACACCGATGCGCCCATCGATTTCGCCGCCCTGGCCGGGCGTGAAGTCGCGGTTCTAGGCGCCGGCTCCGCAGCCTTCGATGCCGCCGCCACGGCGCTGGAAGCCGGCGCCGCCCACGTGCACCTGTACTGCCGCCATCCGCGCCTGGCAGCTGCCTCGAACATGGGCACGCTGAAGTACCCGGCGGCCCAGGAGAACTTTGCCAATCTGCCGGATGCCGTGCGCTGGAAGCTGGCCTGGCATTTCCGTGAGCGCTCGCCGGGCCCGACCCCGGAAGTGGTCGCGCGGGCGACGCGTTTCGAGAATTTCACCGTGCACCTGGATGCCGCCGACCTGCAGGCCAGCTTCAATGGCCGCCAGGCCATACTCGTCAGTCGTGGTGGTCAGGTAGCGGTTGATCAGGTGATCGCCGGGACCGGTTACCAGTGCGACCTGGCCTTGCGCAGCGAACTCGCCGCCATCGCCGGCGACATCGCGCTGTGGCGTGACCGCTACGCGATTCCTGCTGCCGAGCAGCAGCGCCCCAACGCCGGTTATCCGTACCTGGGCCCGGGCTATCAGTTCCAGCCGCGCGTACCCGGTACGGCGCCGTGGATCGAGCACATCTACTGCTTCAACTTTGCCGCGATCACCAGCTTCGGCCGGCATGTGGGCGATGTCGGCAGCATTCGTTACGGCGTGCCGCGGCTGGTGAGCCATCTGGTCAAGGACTTCTTCCTGCAGGACCTCGACCAGCAGGTCGCGCGGCTATTGAGTGAAGTGCCGGATGAACTGCGCTTCGAGGAATACGCCCACGCCATCGCCAACCCCTCTGAACATTCCGCGGGCTGACTGCCCCAGGAGACAAGCACGATGACTCTTTCTGCAATCACCCCAGTGCTGGACGTGCGCCCGCTCACCGTGCGCACTGGTGCACAAGTGCACGGCGTGCGCCTGTCCGGCGATCTGCCGGACAGCACCGTGGCGGCCATTCGCGCGGCCTTGCTCAAGCACAAGGTGCTGTTCTTTCGCGGCCAGTCGCACCTCGACGAAGCCAGCCACGAAGCCTTCACCACGCGCCTTGGTCCGCTGCAAGGGCACCCGGCCCGCGCCGCGTTGCAAGGCACCCAGGCGACCTTGAACCTCGACAGCCGCGACACCCGCTCCAGCACCTGGCACGCCGACCTGACCTTCCTCAATGCCTTCCCGGCGCTGTCGGTGCTGCGCGGCGTGGAAATTCCAGAACTGGGTGGCGACACGCTATGGACCAACACCGCGTCGGCCTACGCCCATCTGCCGGAGGTGTTCAAGGGCTTCGTCGACCAGCTCTGGGCGGTGCATAGCAACGTCTACGACAGCAGCGCACTGGTGCCGGCAGGCTCGGCCACGTCCGCGGCCTTTCATGCGCAACTGTCGAAGAAAGCGGTGATCGAGACCGAGCATCCGCTGGTCCACGTGCACCCCGAGACCGGCGAGCGTGCCCTGTTGCTCGGCCACTTCATCAAGCGCCTGGTGGGCTTCAACAGTGCCGATTCGGCGCGCTTGCTGGCGATCCTCCACGACCACGCCACGGCCCACGAGAACATCGTGCGCTGGCGCTGGCAGCAGGGCGACGTGGCGATCTGGGACAACCGCGCGACCTTGCACAAGGCCGTTGACGATTACAACGATGCCCAGCGCGTGGTGCGCCGGGTGACGGTAAGCGGTACCTTCGCCACCGCCATCGATGGTCGTACCAGCGTCACCCGCAGCAGCGACGACAGCGCGGGTGCGGCATGAACCTCGCACTGAGTGCCGAACAGGCGCGGGTTCAGACGGTCTCCCGCGAGCTGGCGAGGGAGGCCTTCGCGGCGCGGGCAGGGCATTACGACCAGCTGGCCGAGGTGCCCGTCGACAATATTGCCGACCTGCGTAGCCAGGGCCTGTTGGGCCTGGTCATCGGTCGCGATGTCGGCGGTGCCGGTGGGGGTATCCAGGGCGATGATCCGCTGGCCTATCTGCTGGCCCTGGAGCAAATCGCCCAAGTGTGCCTGGCGACCAGTCACTGCCTGCAAGTGCACAGCCACGCGGCGCACTACATCGACCAGACAGCGACGCTCGAGCAGCGTCAGCGCATCCTCGGTGACGTCATCGACAACGGCGTGCTGATGACCACCCTGGGCAGTGAGCCAGGGCGCACTGCCCGTGGCGCGCGCAACCAGACCACCGCCCAGGCCGTGGATGGCGGTTGGCGACTGGACGGCGTGAAGAACTATGCAACCTTGGCCAGCGCGTCGAAGTACCTGCTGGTGCTGGCCGATGGCGCCTTCGATGAGTCGGCCACGCCGGTCAGCCCGCAAGGCGAACGTTTCGTCGCTCACCAGCGGATCGCCGTGGCAGTACCGGTGGCGGCGCACGGGGTGAGTTTCGTCGAAGGCTCATGGGATCCGCTGGGCATGCGTGCGGCGGTCAGCCCGACGGTCAAGTTCGACGCAGTGCAGGTCGGTTGGGCCGACACCATCGGGGCCTGCAACCAGCACTTTGCCGGGCAATGGTCGGTCAAGGCCGACCTCGGTTTTGCGGCGCAATACGTCGGCGCCGCCGAAGGCATCCTGCAATTGGCGATCACCGCCATCAATCGTCGCGGCACCACCGATGACCCACACGTGCAGCGTCATCTCGGGCGCCTGCGCTTCGCCATCGACGGTGCACGCGGGTTGCTGTATCGCGCGGCCTGGTTGTGGACCCAGGCCGACCAGGTGGCTGCGGCGCAAGCCTCGCTCGGCGCCAAGCACCAGGCCATCGACGTTGCCCAGCAGTTGCTCGACGTGGTGGTGCAGATCGTCGGCCCCAGTCATTTTGGCCCCGGCTCGCCGCTGGTCCGGCAATACCGCGACCTGCGTTTCCTGACCATGCGCGAGCACCTGGACCGCACCGCCGCGCAAGTCGGCACGGAGCTGCTGCAAGGCCCGAACGCCGCCGCCAGTGCTGCCCTCAAAATATGGGAGCATGGCGCATGAGCCGCACGCCGTTGTCACCGCCGGCGCCCGCCGGTATGTCCGAGGTCGAATGGGCCGCCCGCCTGGACCTCGCTGCGGCGTATCGGCTGGGAGCGCAGATGGGCTGGAGCGATCTGCTGGGCACGCACTTTTCGATGCGCATTCCCGGCACTGTCGACGAATACCTGGTCAATCCCTATGGGCTGTTCTTCGAAGAAATCACCGCCTCGTCATTGATCCGCATCAACACCTGCGGCGAGATCAACGGGCAGTCGGAATACGGCGTCAACAAGGCCGCCGATGTGATTCACGGCGGTCTGTACGCGGCTCATCCTCAGGCGCAGGCGGCGATCCATCTGCACTCGGTGGCGGGTACGGGTGTGGCCAGTCAGCACGACGGCCTGCTGCCGGCTTCGCAAAGCGCGCTGATGATCCTCAGCCGCGTGCGTTATTACGACTACACCGGTGCCAGGCTGGACCGCGAGGAATGCGCGCGCATGGCGGCCGCGGTCGGCAACGGGCAGATCCTCATGCTGCGCAACCACGGCACCCTGACCGTGGGCGCCAGCCTGGGCGAAGCCTTTTGCCTGATGGTGCGCCTGGAACGTGCCTGTGCCATTCAACTGGCTGCCCAGGCGGGTGGTCGGTTGCGCGAGATCGATCCGCTGCAGGTGGAGGAGAGCATTCGCTTCGGCGCCTCGATCTACAGCGAACAGAGTTGGTCGCCACGGGCCAAGGTCGAGTGGGCGGCGTTCAGGCGCAAGATCGATCGTGAAGATCCGGGGTATGCGGTTTGATGTTGGCCTGGTCCGTAGTCTTTGGCGTCAGCCAGGCCGAATCCTTGCTCGCGAAGAGGCCATTCGCCGCACCGCTCAATCGCCGTCATGCACCTGCGCGTGACGGCACCAACAACCCCCGAATGATCACATCATTGAGCGGATCACGGGCCAGTTGATCGAGCAGGTCGACCTCCCAGTTCAGATACTTTTTCACCGCCCCAAGCATGTCACCGATGGTCTGCTGAGGCGGTGTCCACACATCGACGAAATGCGCGACGTCGGCGGGGCCGTTGATCTGCGAGGCCATGGTTGGCAGCCCGGCCGCTTGCCAGGCCAGATTGCCGCCAGCAAGGGCAAACAACCGGGATACCCGTTCGGGGCTCTCGGCCACCAGATACTCCGCCGCCACCCGAGACAAGCGCCCGTCTTCGCAGGTGAGCACCAGTGGCTGGTCGGCGCTGAAACTCTCCAGTAGCTCTGGCAACTGGCTGCGCAGCGCCCATTGGCTGCCGGGAATATGCGCCTTGCGGTAGGCCGGGCTCAGTGACAGGTCGATGACCGTTGGGCGCGCGCGTTCGTTGTCGGCCTGCAGGGCACTGGCCAATTGCGCCGCTTCGAGTACGATGATCTGCGCCTGCCGGGCCTGGCGTACCGCAGCGGGGGGGGCGCCCTGGACGTGGGCTTCGGGCAACTCGTTGTGGGCGATAATGCCGACCTCGAAACTGCCCAGTTGCGCCAGCCAGAACGCCGTCTGCCGGGCACGCACCAAGCTGGCGTCGTCGATCAGCACGATGCGCGCGTTCCACACCGGCGCATGCACGTCGATCGCCTGCAACACCTGACCGCCGGAAACATTACGCGCCAGCGGATGGTGGCCGGCGGCATAGCTGGGTGCCTCGCGCAGATCCAGCACGTACAGGGTGCGTTGCGGGTCGGCTTGCCAGCGCTGCAATAGTTCGGCGGACAGCAGCGTGGTGGGCGTCTGCCCCTCCCATTGGCGGGCCGCGTGTTCAGCCCAGGCCAAGGCATCGGTGCTGGGTTGGGCGTGGGCGCCGATCGCGCCATATTGCAGATCGATGCCATCCAGGCGCAGGCCGCCGGTGCCGTTGCGCAGGGAGAATACCGGGTTGGGCACGCCGGCGCTGATCAGCGCCTGGGCGCCGACTATGCTGCGGGTACGGCCACCGCAGCTGACCACCAGCGTGGTGCGCGGGTTGGGGGCGATGTCGCGCACGTTGCGGATCAGTTCGGCGCCCGGCACCGACAGCGCGCCGGGCACGGTGCTGTGGTGGTATTCCTCATAGGGGCGGCTGTCGAGCACCAGGATGTCTTCGCCGCGGGATTGGCGGGCGAACAGCTCGGTGGCGCAGATGGCCGGGGTGCCGAAATCATGCTCGATCCGTTCGGCGAAGGCTTTGCTGCGCACGTTGAAACCGTCGTACAGCGTTAGCCCCGCCGCCTGCCAGCCCTGGATACCGCCATCGAGAATGCTCAGATCGCTGTAGCCCAGTTGCCGCAAGCGCTGCACCGCCTGCTCGGCCAGTTCGCCGTGGTGGTCGACGATGACGATGGGGGTTTGCAGGCGTGGCAAGGCCGTGGCCACGCTGAGTTCCAGGCGCTGCAGGGGCAGGTTGGTGGACAGCAGGATCAGTTGTTCGGCATAGGCGTGTTGCTCGCGCACATCGATCACGGCGATTTCGCCCTGGCCCTGGCTGGCGGCGCGCACGCGGTCGGCCAGGTTGGTGGTGCTGATCAAAGGGGTCGGGGAGGTCACAGGCGTCAAACTCCAAACGTTGGCTATTCAGTGATCTGTAGCGAGGCGCGCGCGGCATGCTTGGGAATTGCGCTGGCGCATCTGTGCCGGCTGGGATTTTCTAAGGGCGAGGTTAACGGCGCTGCAACCTTTCTGTCCAAGGCCTGTGCAGCATAAGAGCCAACAAAAAGTTCGGATGCTGACTGGCGCTCCAGACGATCCAGGGTGCCGTTAGCGCATGCCATCGAGCGGCATCCGTTGTTCGCAAAAAAGATCGATGCCATACGGCGCTCCAAAACGTGACCTGGGCTACAAAAAGGCCATTTGCTCACAGCCGCCACTGAACGTATCCCCCATAACTCGGTCCGATCCAACTCAAGAGACCGCGCTTGCGGCGTCTGGATCGGGGATCGGGGGGAAATCAATGGATACGCAACGACTGTCGCTGATGGTGGAGATGCTGGATGAGTTGGCGACCGGCCGTTGGTATGCGTCCCGTCCAGGGTTCATCACCGCGACCCGGCGCCAGCCGACGTTTTTGCCGGACCTGTGGATCGCCAATGTCGACCATCCATTGGGCGCGTCCGGCTGCGCCGTAGGGTTCGCCTGCCTCGACAGCCGCTTTGTCGGTCTGAACCTGCGTGATCTCGAACCGACCACCCGCGCGCCTTCCTTGGTGCCCGGTTATCCACCCCGACTGGCCAGCGGCTGGGACGCGGTGTGCGTGTACTTCGGGCTGGAAGTCGAGATGGCTCGCTGGCTGTTCGGCGCGGAGGGCAACCCGCAGTCCTGGGCGCAGGTGCGCGACTGGCTGCGCATGGTGCTCGAGTGCGCGGCGCGCGAGCAGGCCCGGGCGGCGCCTATGGCGAGCTTGAGAGCCGCGGGCTGAGCGGTTGATGGGACGTGCCGAGTGGCATGTCGCGACGTGCAGCTCGCCTTCGGCGCATCATCGGATTGATGTTCATTCAGTGGCGGCAGTTGCCGGCCTGTCCGCCGCTTGCACTGAATCTTTGAACGAACCGCGTTGCGTATAAGCCAGATAGGCAGAACGGCGGTGCTCGCGGCATCGCCAAGCAGGCCAATGCGGTGGTGATTTCGGTGGATTACCGGCTGGCGCCTGAACACACGTTTCCCGCGGCGCATGACGATGCCTTGGCCGTCTACAAGTGGATCCCGCTCGATCTGCCGATAGTAGGGAGAATGGCGGCGTCACCGGGCGCCGCCGTTACCGATCAGGGATTGAGAAATTTCTGGTAGTTGTCCAGGGTGATCAACTGGTAGGGGATGGTGACCTCAGGCGTGTAGTTTTCCTTGCGGGCCATTTTCAGCGCGAGGTCGATGGAACCCACGGCCTGGCCTTTGTTGTCCTGATACACCGTGACTACCAGTTGGCCTTGCTTGATCGCTTGCAGCCCGGCTGCGCCACCGTCGCTGCCGGCTACCAGGATGTCCTTGCCCGGTTGTTTGCCGGCCTGGGCGATGGCCATGGCAGCGCCGATGGCCATCTCATCGGCATTGGCCGCCACCGCGTCGATCCGCTTGCCCGAGATGATCCAGTTGCTCATCAGGTCGATGGCTTTGCTGCGCTGCCACTCGGCGGACTGTTCTTCGACGATGTGGATTTCCGGGTACTTTTTCAGCACCTCTTTCACGCCCTGGGTGCGATTGTGCGTGGCGTTGTTGGACAAAAGCCCGAGCATGATCGCCAGGTTGCCTTTGCCGCCCATCTTGTCAGCCAGGTATTGCATCTGCAGTTCGCCGGCCTTGACCTCGTCCGAACCGATATAACCGACCCCGGCCGGCAGCACGGCGGCGTCGGGGCGCCGGTTGACGTACACCAGCGGGATTTTTGCCTGGGTGGCGTCGGTGGTCATCTTGGCGGTGGCGGCCGTGTCCACCGGATTAACGATGATTGCGTCGACGTTCTGGCTGGTGAAGTTCTGCACCTGATTGAGCTGGCGCACCACGTCGCCCTGAGCATCCTCGAACTGCAGAGTGACGCCGGGCAGTTCCTTGGCGTGAGCGGCCATGTAGTCACGCATCTGCGCGAGGAACACGTCGTCCACCTGGGCGATGCTGACGCCGATGCGCACATCGGCGAGGGCCCAGGGTGTGAAGGCGAGAAAGACGAGAGCCAGCAGGCTTTTTTTCATGGGTGCGGTCCTGATTCTTGTTGTTGTGGAGGCGCTGGGTGAAGCGGTACGTACAGAGTGCATGGCGAGCTTGCGCAACTGAGACTAGCACTGCGATGGGCTCATATTGACCCGATAACACCTCAAGATAACCTCACAACAAGAACAGCAGGACAGCCACCATGCTCAGATGCGCCGCGCTCGGTGCCGGGCGCATCGGCAGGATTCACGCCGCCGATCGCTGCCAACCCGCAGGCACGACGGGTGCTGATTGCCGATCCATGGCGGGCCGGCGTCGACGAGTTGACAGCGCAGCCCGGGTGCAACGGGCTTTACGACTGTGCCGCGGCATTGGCCCGTGACGACATCGACACGGTGATGGCTCTACACGGGTGGTAGCTTGGGGGAAAGATGCTTTTTTATAACTATAAGAAATAACGGGGTGATAAAAAGTATTTATGTCGTACCTAATGAAAATGCTAAAAATGCATTTTCTAATCGGCAACGGCAGATCCCCAATGGCAAAGCGACAAATCAAACTCGGCGTTGTCCCGTACGGCGCTGGCGGCCCTGGCCAGCACAAGCTGTGGCTCGATACCGATCTTCCGGTCGACGCCAGCGTCAGCATTGACTGGTTCGTCGATATCGCCCGTCAGGCCGAAGCCGCGCGTTACGATTTGTTGTTCGTGGTCGACAGCCAGTTCATCACCAAGGACTCGCCGCCCCATTACCTCAATCGCCTGGAGCCCCTGACCTTGCTCTCGGCCCTCGCCATGGCCACCCAGCACCTGGGTCTGGTCGGTACCCTGACCACCTCCTACAACGACCCCTTCAACGTGGCGCGACGGCTGGCCTCGCTGGACCTGATCAGCAAGGGCCGCGCCGGCTGGAACGTAGTCACCAGCGGCGACGCGGGCACTGCTGGCAATTACAGCAAGGACGAACACTACGACTACGACACCCGCTACGGCCGTGCGCTGGAGCACGTGCGCGTGGTGCAGGGGCTGTGGAAATCCTACGAGAAAGATGCGTTCCCCTATAACCGTGAAACGGCGCAGTTCCTCGATAACGACAAATTGCACGCGCTCAATCACAAGGGCGAGCATTTCAGCGTGGTCGGGCCGCTGAATATCCAGCGCTCACCGCAGGGCGAGCCGGTGATTTTTCAGGCCGGGGATTCGGAACAGGGCCGCGACCTGGGCGCGAACATCGCCGATGCAGTATTCACCCACGCCGCCAGCTTCGAGCAAGGGCAGGCGTTTTATCGGGACATCAAAAGCCGCGCCGAGCGCCAGGGCCGCGACCCCGAGCAGATCGTCATCCTGCCCGGTTTTCAGGTGTACGTCGGCGACACCGATGCCCACGCCCGCGAGATCGAAGCCCACTACCATGCCCAGGATCACGACTTCGACCTGGCGTTGGGCGAGTTCGGTCGCAACTTCGGCTGGCACGACTTCCGCCAGTACGACCTTGATGCGCCGTTCCCGGTGCAAGCGCTGGAGTACGCAAAAAAGAGTTTCTACACCGGCGCCAAGCGCATCACCGAGCTGGCGGCGGGGCGTGATTACAGCCTGCGCCAGACCATCGAGTTCGTCAGCCAGCTGAAACCGCGGCCGTTCGTGGGCTCGGCGCAGACCGTAGCCAACGAGATGATCCGCTGGTTCGAAGGACGCGCGTTGGACGGTTTCAATATCTCCGTGAGCCACCCGGCACAGTTTCGCCGCTTCAACGAAGAGGTGTTGCCTATCCTGCAGGAGCGCGGGGTGTTCCGTCGGGAGTACGAGGCCACGACGTTGCGCGGTAATCTGGGCTTGCCGATCCGCTAAAAACGCGGCGCTCGTTTACGCAAAAGCTCCGGCAGTGTGAATTGCCGGGGCTTTTGAATTCAGCGACACCCGCGTTGCGTGTGCTGGACGTCAATGCCTGAGCTTCAACGCTTTTCAACCTGCGTGACCTTGGACAGGAAGAGTTGCTGCTGCTTGCCTTGCGCGTCGACGAATTTGTATGCCCCATTCTCCAGGGTCGGAGCTCCCTGCGTATTGTAGACCGTACCGTCGGTGGTCTTGATCGCGTAGTTGCTCGAGCAGGCACTGATGCCAGCGACGACCACTGCCATGATCAGACCGCGCACGCCGCGTTGCCATGCCTGAAGATTTTGAAAGGTGTTTGCGGTTCCTTGCTTTTGACTCGCCTCATCCATGAGTTGACCTGGGGTGGCCAACCATTTGTTGTATTTCATGAGGGCTCCGGAGATGTAAAAAGCCTGTGCCTATTACGGCTTCGATGGCAGGCGGGGCCAATATATTCGGGCGCTTCGGAAAAATCACTGGCGTATGGCCATCACTCCGACGGACGGCGATGGCTGATATTTTCTGATAGCCATACCACCTGTGTGAAAGGGCAGGCTGAATCCATTCATCCCGTTTGTCGGTGATCGCTTATTTTTTCTCTTCGACATCCTGCTCATCGCTATTTTGCGCGGCGTATTGTTCGGGCAGCATTCGTTCGAGCATGCCATCGCGACGCACTGCGACGTGCCACGCGGTGGCGGCGACATGGAGAAAGATCAGGCCGTAAAGCACGAATTGCCCCGCGACGTGAATGCCGTCGGCGGTGATGCCCAGCGCCTCGTTGTGGGCGAAGCCCGGCAGGTTCACCAGCCGGAACCAGGGTACCCATTGGCCATTGCCGGCCATCATGTAACCGGTGATGGGCATCACCAGCAGCACCGCATACAGCAAGGCGTGATTGAGCGAGGCGACCCAGCGCTGGGCCGTGCCCATATGCCTGGGGTAGGGCGGTGGCCTGTGCCGCCAACGCCAGGTGAGGCGCATCAGTACCAGCAAAAAGACCGAAATGCCCATGGATTCGTGGGCCATGTACCAGAAGGTGCGGATCGGGCCGGGCGGGAAGTTTTCGGCTACCCAGACGAACGGCAGCAACAGGCACAAGGCACCGGCAGTGACCCAGTGCAGGGCCTGGGCGAAGCCGTGGTAGCGAGGAATGGGCATGGGGCGCCTGGTTTTTAGCGGTATTGTGGGGGCTAGCATAGCGGATGGGTAGGTATACAGGCAGTTGCCTGGCCTGGCGCGCTGACAGGATTTGGGCAGACGGACGCGAGGATGGGTGATCCACCGTTGCGGCAGGGACGTATATCCGACCAGCGAGATGAGGTCGGCTGGTATTAATCGTTCGGCAATGATGTCAAAGTGATATCTTGAAAAAAATTTTACGGCCTCCGCCGGGCTATGCTGCATCAGGTGGGCAAAATGGTTAACGCTTCCAGCGATCTTCATCACACTGCTCTAGACAAAGTTGTTCAGGCCGCCGCGCACTCTGCAGAGTGTGCCTGCGGCTTCATCGCCACCGGTGCTTTTGGTTGGGAAGTCATTTCCCGATTCGAGGTAGACCATCCATTGGTTTTCGAGCCGTCGACCGAGGCCTGGCTGAAGTCATCCTTGGCTGATCGCGACCTGCTCATGGTCAATGAGGTGATGGGCGCGAGTCTGCCGGCGCCGCTTCACGATTTCCACAACGCAGGCCAGGATTTCATCGTCGCGGTAGCGCTGCGTGGCAAGGCGCTGGAGCTGATTGGCGTTCTGTTCGTCTCCAGTACTGTTGCGCAGCAGCGTCTGAGCGCTGCGCAAACCTATGCGTTGCAGACCCATGCAGCCATTGCCAGCGAGATACTGCAGGCCGGCATCGGTGGCGTGGCAGCGAAGGACAAGCCCTCGATCGAGCGTCTCAGATTGCTCGAGTCTGTGGTGGTGAATGCAAAGGATGCGATCCTCATCACTCAAGCGGAGCCTATCGATACCCCGGGGCCGAGAATCGTCTACTGCAATCCGGCGTTTCTTTCCACCACTGGATTCAGCCTGGCCGAAGTCTTGGGCAAGACGCCCCGGATTCTGCATTGCGACGAAACTTGTCGTGACACCTTGGATTTGGTCCGCGCATCGCTGTTGAAGTGGGAACCCATCGAAGTCGAACTGATCAACGCCCGAAGCGATGGCAGCAGATTCTGGGTGCAACTGAGCATCGTGCCAGTGGCGAATGAGCGGGGTTGGTTTACCCATTGGGTCTCTGTCCAACGGGACATCAGTGAACGCAAGGACGCCGAGCTACTGCAGCGCCAGGCCCAGGCCGACAGGGAAGCGAAGGCGGCGCTGGAGACCCGCCTGCTCGAAAGAGAGCGCATAGAGCAGGAGCTGTCCTACGCGGCGTTCCATGATGGATTGACGTCGCTGCATAACCGCGCATACCTCATGAACCGGCTATTGGGTCTGTTCAACCAGGCCGGTCACGCCCAGGCTGCGCCTGCCACCGTATTGTTTCTGGATCTGGATCGCTTCAAGTTCGTCAACGACAGCCTAGGGCATCGTGCTGGGGATCTCCTCCTTTCGCAGGTAGCGCGTAGACTCGAAGCCTGTGTCAGGGACGGGGATGTATTTGCCCGCGTTGGCGGAGATGAGTTCGCCATTCTCCTCATGGGCGAGGAGCAATCGGGAGCAGCCGTCGAACTGGCGCAGCGAATAGTGAAAGAAATGGCGATGCCCGTCGTCATCGATGGGCAAAACATCTTCACCTCATGCAGCCTGGGCATCGTGTCTGCTGATTGCAGTCATTCCTCACCGGAAGACCTGCTCAGAGATGCAGATGTCGCCATGTACGCCGCCAAAAAAGAGGGCCGGGGACGTTGGGCTATCTTCGACGCCTCCATGCGCAAAGCGGCAGTCGATGCGCTGTTCCTTCAGAACGCGCTCAGACAGGCCATCGCCAAGGATCAATTTTCCGTTGCCTATCAACCTATCTATGACGTCACCACGGGAGAGATTCGCGGGGTCGAAGCGTTGGTGAGATGGTTACATCCTGAGCTGGGCCATATTCCGCCCGATATGTTCATTGGTGTGGCGGAAGAGATTGGCGTGATTCATGACCTGGGGGGGTGGGTCATGCATCGGGCCTGTTCGGAGCTCCAGCGATGGAAGGCCGAATTCAGCGCACTGGCACTGCATTTGAATGTGAACGTATCGGGTACCGAGCTGAGTCGTCCGGGCTACGTCGCCCAGATAGCTGCAATCCTTGAGGAAACAGGCGTTGACGCCAGAGAACTGCAGATAGAGATCACCGAGTCGGTATTCATCCATGAACCCGAGAAGATTGCGAAAGTGCTGGAGTCGCTGCGAGGGCTGGGGATTCGAGTGGCGCTTGACGACTTTGGCACCGGCTACAGTTCGCTTGGATTCATTGATCGCTATCCCATCGATGCGATAAAGATCGATCGTTCATTCGTTTCCAGAATGATGTTGTTTGAACGCTCCGACGCGATTGTCAAAAGCATTCTGTCGCTGGGCAGAACGCTGAAGATAGGTATTACCGCCGAAGGCGTTGAAACCCTGGCACAGCTTCAGCACTTGAGGGAAATGGCGTGTCCATTCGTTCAAGGCTATTTGCTCAGCCCCCCGGTGAATGCGCAGGAAATGACCACAATCCTGAGAGCCTGGCCAGCACTGTCGGCTGCCAATGACCAGGCTTGAGCCTTTTGCCCGAATCACCCAAACCGGGCCATGAACCGCACCTGCTCCCCTCGCGCCGAATCCGCCACGGTCGGCCTGAACCGCAGGCTTTCACCGGGCATGCACTGCGCCAGCCGTGCACTGGCCAGCGGGGTCAACGCCCCCAGCCGCGGATAGCCTCCGATCGTCTGGCGGTCGTTGCCCAGCACGATCGGCTGGCCATCCGGCGGCACCTGGATCGAACCCAGCGAGATACCTTCGGAGATCATCGGTGCACCCTGATACTCCAGCACCGGCCCCAGCAAGCGAACGCCCATGCGGTCGGCGCGGGCATCGACCTGCCAGTCGCTGTTGAACGCATCGAACAGGCTCTGGCCACTGAACGCGGCCATCTGTGCGCCGATCACCACGTCCAGCACGGGGCGGGTGGTAAACCGAGGGACAAGCGCTGCTGACAGTTCCCGAGTGGTAACCGCCGATAGCCCTGCGGCGTTCAAGACTTCACCACTGGCCAACGCCTGGCCCTGCCCGCGCAATCCCCCCATGGCATCGCGTGCCACGGTCGAGCGACTGCCCAGCACGCTGTCCGCCGCGAAACCGCCCGGCGCTGCCAGGTAGGCACGTACACCGCTCGGGGAGTCGCTATTACCCTGCGCGCCGTTGAAGCTCAGGCGTTCGCCCTTGCGCACGGTAAACGCCCGCCACGGCAGCAGTGGTCGACCCTCGATATGCGCGCCGAGGTCGGCACCTGCCAGTGCCAGCACGCAGTCGCCCTGGCTCACCACGCTGAAGCCACCGAGGGCGATTTCCACCACGGCCGCGTCCACGCTGTTGCCCAGCAGCCAGTTGGCCCAGGACATCGACACCCAGTCGGCCGCGCCGCCCTGAGTCACGCCCAGGTGGCGCGCGCCGAAGCGTCCGCCGTCCTGCAACAGGCACAGGGGTGTGCTTTTCTCGATCTGCAAACCGCTCATGCCGCGCTCTCCAGCGGCGTGTCGTCGCCACCCAGGTGAATGAATTCGGCCTTGTCGATGGCCACGAAGCGCACGGTGTCGCCCGGTTGCATGAGGGCGAAGCCTTCGCGCTCGCGGTCGAACAGCGGCGTCGGGCAGCGCCCGAGGATGTTCCAGCCGCCCGGGGATACCGAGGGGTAGATGGCGGTCTGACGCTCGCCGATGCCGACACTGCCCGCCATGATTTTTTGCCGGGGGGTACTGAGCCGCGACGTGGCCAGCGCGGGTTCGACCAGGCCCATGAAGGCGAAACCGGGGGTGAAGCCCAGGGCGAAGACTTGATAGGCCTTGGCGCAATGGCGGCGGATCACTTCGTCGATCCCGAACGCGCCGGCGCTGGCCAGGCGTTGCAGCTCGGGGCCGACGCTACGGTCGTACCACACCGGCAATTCATGGCATTGGCCGGCGATCTGGCTGTCTGGGGTCAGGTCGGCGAGGGCGTCGATGATCAGCGCGGCAGCGTCGCGGGGCGCCAGTTGCTGCAGCTCGTAGTGCAGCATCAGGGTGGTATAGGAGGGCACCAGGTCGATCAGGCGTTCACCGAATGCCGCGCGCAACCTTGCAGCGGCCGCCAGCAGCCAGGGCACGTTGTCTTCTTCGATGCGCTCGAACAGGCGGATCATCACGCAGTCCACCGCGACGGTTTCCAACTGGCCGGCGCGCGTGCGGGCATAGGTAAAACGGGTCATGAGGCGCGAGGTCCCAGGGCTTCGCGGATACGCTGGACCGCGGCGACCGACTCCGGGTTGTCGCCATGCACGCAGAGGGTGTCGGTGCGCAGCTGCAGGACGCTGCCGTCGTTGGCCAGCAGCGGTTGCTGACCGGCCAGGGTCTTGGCCTGCTCGACGATGACGCTGGCATCATGATGCACGGCGCCTGGCAAACGCCGCGAGACCAAGTGGCCGGCGCGATCGTAGGCGCGGTCGGCGAAGGTCTCGAACCACAACTGCACGCCGGTTTCGGCGGCGATCGCCTCAGCGGCGCTATTGTCGGCAGTGGACATCAGCATCAGCGGCAGTTGCTCGTCGTAGTGGGCGATGGCGGTGACCACGGCGCGCAGCACCATCGGGTTGGCCATCATGTCGTTGTACAGCGCGCCGTGGGGTTTGACGTACTGCACGCGGCCGCCCTGGGCAGTGCAAATGCCCTGCAAGGCGCCGATCTGATAGTGCAGCAGGTCGGCGATTTCCTGCGCCGAGCAGGCCATGGAGCGGCGGCCGAAGCCGAGCAGGTCCGGGTAGGCCGGGTGCGCGCCGATACGCACATCGTGCTCCAGGGCCATGGCCACGGTCTTGCGCAAGGTTCCGGGATCGCCGGCATGAAAGCCGCAGGCGATGTTGGCGCAATCGACCAGGGGCATGACTTCGGCGTCCAGACCCATGGTCCAGGCGCCGTAGCTTTCGCCCATGTCGCAGTTGAGTAGGATTTGGCTCATGCGGCGGTCCTCATGCAGGGAATTCTTTCAAAGTATGTAGCGAGTGTTTTCCGCAGGGGTACAGCCGGTCAATGAATAAAAGCTGGGGCCTGTGCATAAGAAAAGCTGATCGGTTGAAGGTTGTGGTGAGGCGACCGGCGAGGAGGCTCGTCGCAATACCGCCCCTATGGGCTTGGTATTGGTGCACTCATCTGATTGCGCCCTATATCGGTGCGCGAAACCTCCTGAGCGATTTCGACAATATCCTCCACCAGCGCGATCCCCGACCCCGTACGCCAGGTCGCGACGATGTCCATGTCAGGCAGGCTGGCCACGCCTTCGAGCGCCATGAGATTGCCGTTGGCTACCTCCGCCTGCACCAGCTTGAGCGGCAATACCCCGATGCCGAAGCCGTCGCGAATCAAGCGGGTGATCGCCGACGCCGAGTTCACGCAATTGATGCGCGTGCTCAGCACATCGCTGCTGTGCAGGAGATTGAGCAGGTCCTGATGCGGGCGCGAGTTGCGCGAGAACGTCACCAGGCGTTCGGCGGCCAGATCGTTCAAGGAGGTGTATTGACGATCATAGGATGAACCGCGAGCCACTACCCAGTGCATGGGGAAACGGTCGAGCAGGGCGTTGCGTACGGTGTCGAGGCGCACCATGTCGGTCTGGAAAATAATGTCCTGATAGCCTTTTTCCAGCTGCTCGCACAGGTTGCGCGCGGTGTCGGCGGTGATCTCGATCTCCAGTGCTGGGTAGGCCGCAGTCAGGCGTGTTACCAAGGCACTCAACCAGGTGTGTATCACCGTATCCATGGCGCCGATGCGGATGCGCCCGCGTGTCTGGTTAGGGTCCTTGATGGCGGCCTTGAGGCTGTCCAGGGTGTCGATCATGTGCTCGGCGTATTCGAGCACGCGCTGGCCCTCGGCGGTCAGGGCCACGCCTTTGGAGTCTCGCAGAAACAACCGCGCACCCAGCTCGTCTTCCAGTGCCGCGACGCGGCTGGAGATGGATGCCTGGGTGGTGAAGAGTTTTTCGGCGGTGAGCCGAAAGCTCTTCAAGCGGGCGACCCAGACGAATGTTTCGAGAAACTTGATGTTCATTTTCGGCGATTCCTGAAGCCTGCCATTTCGCCTTCGTGCGGTGCCGAAGGTAAAAATGATGAGCCCGTGTACAGCAGGTTGCATGCCACTGCCCGGCAAAAAAAACTTATCGGCCAGCCACGGTTTTTCTCGTTGGACGCTTGGCGCAAAGCGTTCGAACAATGCGCCCCAGAGAAAGGTCGCCGCCCGCCCGGGCTGTCAAACCTTCACGGCCGATGCCAGCGAGCAGCGGTTATAAAAACAATCGCGCACTGCCAACAGCCGGCCACGCCGCTGCGCGCTCCCTGTGGAGATGGATTGCATGAACCTTGGTAAATCGATGCGCCTGGCTGCCCTCGGCGGTGCCGGCCTGACGCTGTGCAGCATGGCTCAAGCGGATTTTTTCGCCGACAGCAAAGGGGATGTGGAACTACGCAACGTTTACTTCAACCGCGACTTTCGCCAGAGCGGCGCCCGCGACAAGGCCGATGAATGGGCTCAGGGCTTTATCGTTCACCTGCAATCGGGCTACACCCCGGGCGTCGTCGGCTTCGGCGTCGATGCGCTGGGGATGATCGGCTACAAGCTCGACTCCAGTGACAGCCATGCCGGTACTGGCTTGCTGCCGGCGGATCAGCACGGTGGCTCGCAGGATCAATACGGCAAGCTCGGCCTGACCGCCAAAGCGAAGATTTCCAAGACCGAATTCAAGGTCGGCACATTGTTCTTCCGCGATCCGGTGGTGTCTTCCAACGACACGCGCCTGGTCCCGCAGACGTTTCGCGGCGCGCTGGTGACTTCTCAGGACCTGGCCAACTTCAGCCTCATCGGCGGCCATATCGACCGCATCAAGGCCAACAGCTCCACCGATTTCACCGACATGAGTGCCAACCGCATCGGTGGCGTCAGCAACGATTTCAGCTTTGGTGGCGGTGACTACCGGGCCACGCCCAACTTGACCCTCAGCGCCCGCTACGCCAAGCTCGAAAACATCTATCAGCAGTACTATGGCGGCCTGGTTCACACCCTGGCGTTGGGCAATGGCCAGAGCCTCAAGTCCGACCTGCGTTTTTCCACCAGCCACGATGACGGCACCTTCGCGCACCTCGACAACCAGGCGCTGGGTGGCTTGTTCACCTACAAGATCGGCAGCCAGGCTTTCGCTGCCGGCTTTCAGAAGATGAACGGCGAAAGCCCGTTTCCCTACATGACCGGCAGCGATCCTTATCTGGTCAACTTCATCCAGATCGGCGACTTCGCCAACATTCACGAGCGCTCCTGGCAAGTGCGCTACGACTATGATTTCACCCAGATGGGCATTCCCGGCCTGACCTTCATGACCCGCTACGTCAACGGCGACAACGTCGAACGCGCCAGCGGCGGCGAGGGCAAGGAGTGGGAGCGCAACATGGACATCGCCTACGTGGTGCAGAGCGGGCCACTGAAGAACGTCGGGATCAAATGGCGTAACGCCACGGTGCGCTCCAACTTCGGCAACGACCTGGACGAGAACCGCCTGATCCTCAGCTACACCCTGGCCCTCTGGTAACCGTGCGGCTTGCCCGCATCTGAGTTCGGGTCGCATGGCCCGATCCCTGCTACCGCTGGTGAGACTTCCGTTCACCCTGCAACGAGATCATTACTATGCAAACTGCAATCAACCTGTGGCCGCTACTGGGGGTGCTGGTTATCGTCGTGGGCTTCGTGCTGCGGTTCAATCCGATGCTGGTGGTGGCCGCCGCTGCGGTGGTCACCGGCTTCGCGGCAAGCATGCCGCTGGAGACCATCCTGGCGACCATCGGCACCGGCTTCATCAAGACCCGCACCCTGGCGCTGATCATTCTCTTGCCGCTGGCCGTCATCGGCCTGCTGGAGCGCCATGGCTTGCGGGTGCATGCCCAGCAATTCATTTCGCGCTTTCGCAGCGCCACGGCCGGGCGCTTGCTGATCGCCTATCTGTTCGTGCGCGAAACCACTGCGGCTTTGGGCCTGACCAGCCTCGGCGGCCATCCGCAGATGGTCCGCCCGTTGCTGGCGCCCATGGCCGAAGGGGCAGCGGTCAGCCGTCATGGCCCACTGAAACCGGCGGTGCGCCAACGCTTGTTGGCGTTTTGCGCGGCCACGGACAACGTCGGGTTGTTTTTCGGTGAAGACATTTTCGTGGCCTTCGGTGCGATTGCGCTGATGCACACCTTTTTGCTGGGCGCGGGTATCGACGTCGAACCGCTGGCCATCGCCTTCTGGGGTATCCCCACGGCCATCAGCGTGTTCTTCATCCACAGCTTCAGGCTCTATCGCCTGGATCGCTATCTCACCCAGCAGCAGGCCGAACCGGTGCCTGCTCCTGCCGCTGCCAGTGCCGAGGTCGCCGCCAAATGATCATTTCCATTCAGTACCTGTATTGGCTGGCCGGGGTGATGCTGGCAATCGCCACCGTGATGATCCTTGCCGATCGCGCCCATCCCAAGCGCTGGACCACCGGGTTGTTCTGGGGCTTGTTCGCCATTGCCTTTCTGGTAGGGGAACGCTTGCCGCCAGTAGTGGTAGGCATAGGTGTGCTGGCCATGGCGCTGTTGGCGGGCATGGGGGGCGTCGGTATCGGCAGCCATCGTGAACTCGATGGCGAGCGCCGCCTGGCTAGCGTCAAGCGTCTGGGCAGCAAGCTGTTCATCCCGGCCCTGGCAATTCCGCTGATCACGGTGATCGTGGCGATGGGCTTGAAGTCGTTCAAGATCGGCGATCTGTTCCTGCTCGATCCGGCCAACAGCACGTTCGTGGCCTTGGGTGTCGGCAGTCTGATCGCGCTGGTGCTGGCCTGCTGGCTGACCCGCGACACGCCGATTCAGTCGATGCGCGAGTCGCGCCGCCTGATCGAGGCGCTGGGCTGGGCACTGGTGCTGCCGCAGATGCTGGCGATGCTCGGGTTGATGTTCAATGACGCTGGGGTCGGCAAGGCGGTGGCCCATCTGGCGACCTCCTACATCAATCTGGATTACCGACTGGTGGCGGTGATGGTCTATGTGCTCGGCATGGCGCTGTTCACCATGGCGCTGGGTAACGGCTTTGCGGCGTTCCCGGTGATGACCGGTGGCATCGGTGTACCGGTGCTGGTGGGGGTGTTCCATGCCAACCCGGCAGTGATGGCGGCGATCGGCATGTTCTCCGGTTACTGCGGCACGTTGATGACGCCGATGGCGGCCAACTACAACATGGTGCCCTCGGCCTTGCTGGAATTGCCGGACAAGTACGCGGTGATCAAGGTGCAGGTGCCGACGGCGCTGGCGATGCTGGTGGTCAATATCGTGTTGTTGTATGTATTGATGTAAGTGCTGTCGCTATCTGGATGAGAGCGCTGGTTGCCGCGAGTTGGTACGCTCGCGGCAGTGACGGCTTTGGCAGGCGAAGCCCCCCAACATTGCGCCCGGCACAAAGCCTCGATCCTTCATCTATCCAGGAGTGGCACCATGAGCATTTTTGATGAACCGAAGATCGACTGCCATAACCACCTGTTCGATCCGCTGCATTTCCCCTACCGCGCGCAAACCCTGTATCGCCCGGCCGGACAGGAGATCGGCACTCTGGCCCAGTTCAACCGCGTGCTCGATGCCTACGGCGTGAAGCACGCGTTGCTGGTCGGCCCTACCAGCGGCTATCGCACCGACAATTCGCTGCTACTGCATGCTTTGGCGCAAGGCCAGGGACGCTTCAAGGGCATTGCCGTGGTCGAGGACGATACGTCCCTGGAACGACTCGCGGCGCTCAAGGACGCTGGCGTGGTCGGGGTGGCCTTCAACCCGGCGGGCGAGGGCACGGCGGTAATGGCCGGGGTGGACGGGTTGTTCGCCAAGCTCGCCGAGCTGGACATGTTCGCGCAGATCCAGGTCAAGCAGGACGAACTGCTCGAACTGCTGCCATTGCTCGAGCGCAGCACGCCGCGGCTGTTGATCGATCACTGCGGGCGGCCGCAGCAGAAGGATGGCCTGAATCAGCCAGGGTTCGCGGCCTTGCTACGGCTGGCCGACAGTGGCCGGGCCTGCGTGAAGATCTCTGGTATGCAGAAGTTTGCCCACATCGACGAGCTGTTCGAGCAGGCCGATCGTTACGTGCAGGCATTGCTGCGGGCGTTCGGGCCGCAGGCATGTGTGTGGGGGTCGGACTGGCCGTTTTTGCGTGAGCAAAGCCGCATCGATTACGGGCCGCTGCTCAAGTATGCCGAGCAGTTCATGCCGGATGCACAGGTGCGTCGACAGGTGATGTGGGACACGCCGCGGCGATTGTTCGGATTTGCTTGAGTCAGTCGGATTTCCGGGGTTTGAGGGCCCTTACACAGGCAGAGCCCGCTCCCGCAGGAGCCGGCTCTGCCCGGATGGGCGGTCAGGCGTTACTTGACCGTACCAGCGCCGCCTTCCCCGCTGCCGACACCGCCGGCACCTGCACCTGCGCCGCCCGAGCCGGAGGCACCGTTGCTGCCTGCGCCACCGGGCTGAGAGCCGGCGCCATCATTGGTCTTGCCTTTCGCGGTACCCACGCCATTGTGCTTGCTGGTGACATCGCCACCGCTGCGCTTGGTCATCTTGCTGTCGTTGGTGGTGTTCGATGGCGACATGGTAGAGGTGCTGCCGGTGGCATTGGAGCCACCTGAGCTGCCACTCGGGCCGCTGACGCCAGCGAGCGCCATACCAGAGGTCAGTGCGAGCAGGCCGGCCAGGGTGAGATGGGTCAATGTATTCCTGATCATGGTGCGTCTCCTTGTTCTGGATAGAGTCGTTACCTGATATTGGGCGGCTGTGCGGCCAAAAAGGCTCCGCCCAACCGACCAACGGTAGGTAATCAGTGCGCAATATTTTCCAGTGCAAGGTTCCGGGTGCGTGGCCCGAAGCCGCCAATGGTCAGGGTCACGATCAGCATGCTGGTGACGATAAAGGCCAATACCCCCGGTGTGCCGAGGTGCTCCAGAAAGAAGCCGATCATCAGGCTGCTGAACACTGTCGACAGGCGGCTGAAGGAGTAGCAGAACCCCACTGCACGCGCGCGGATATGCGTGGGGAACATCTCGCATTGGTACGAGTGATAGCTGAACGTCAGCCAGGCGTTGCAGAAGGTCACGCCGACGCCGCAGGCCACCAGGCCCAGCGGTGAGGTCTGCACCGCGAACAAGGTGCCGAAGATCATGGTGCCGATCGCCGAGCCGACGATCTGCCATTTGTTCTCGAAGCGGTTGGCCACGCGCACGAACAGCAATGGCCCCAACGGATAGGCCAAGGTAATGATGAAAGCGTACCCCAGGCTGTGGGTCACGCTCATGCCCTGACCCGCGAGCAGCGCCGGCAGCCAGTTGCCGAACCCGAAGAAACCGATGGCCTGGAAGATATTGAACACGATCAGCATCAACGCGCGGCGGCGATACGGCGGCTGCCAGATATCGCTGAAGCGACCGGTGCTCACCACTTGCACCTGTTCGACTTCTGGCTCGGGAAGTGGCGCGTCGGCTTTTTTTCGGTAGTCGGCGGCGCAGCGCTGTTCGATGTCTCTCAGCACCCGATCGGCTTCATCGAGGCGGCCTTGCTGGGCCAGCCAGCGCGGCGACTCGGGCAGACGCTTGCGCAGCCACCAGATGAACAGCGCGAACACTGCACTGGCGAACACCACCCAGCGCCAGCCCGACACCCCGAACGGCGCCTGCGGCACCAGCCACCAGGACATCAGCGCGACCGCCGGCACTGAGGCGAATTGAATGAAGAAGGCAAAAGCGAAGGCCGAGGTGCGCATGCGCTTGGGAACCAGCTCCGACAGGTAGGCATCGATGGTGACCAGTTCGATGCCCAGGCCGATGCCCACCAGGAAGCGGCAGACGATGATGCCCATGGCGTGGTCTTGAAGTCCCATCAGCACGGTCGCCACGGTGTACCACAGCAGGGCGAAGGTGAAGATCGCGCGGCGGCCGAAGCGGTCGGCGAACTGACTCAGCAGGCTGGCGCCCAGGAACAGGCCGAGGAAGGTGGCCGAGGCGAATGCCGCCTGGTCCGACAACCCGAAGGCACCCTGGGCGCCGGTGGCGAAAATCCCTTCCTTGATCAGCCCAGGGCTGATGTAGGCGGTTTGGAATAGGTCGTACAGCTCGAAGAAGCCGCCGATGGAGAGCAACGCCACCAGTCGCCAGATAGTCGCCACGGCCGGCAGGCGGTCGATGCGAGCGGAAATCAATGAAGCGCGGACAGGGTCTTGGGTGTCGAGCGCGGCAGTGGGGGAGAGGGTGGTCATGCGCAGATATCCATACGGGTCGAGCCGCCATTTTAGAATTATTTGGACACATATGATTGCTTAGGTTGCTATGGGAATGCAATTTGTCGGGGGTTTATTGCTGTATTTTTTATTTTTTTGGTTTTTTGTTGCTGATAAGCCCCATCGTTCCGTGGAATCGGTAAGGCTACATCCGTTCACACGGGGGATAGGTGGTGCTTGACGGACAGGCGCTGTAACAGAATACTGACGTACAAATTCATATATATGACTAGATAACAATAACTGCTCCGGGACGAGAACCGCCATGACCCCACTCTCCAGCGACGAACGCCTGCCCCTCTACCAGCGCTTACGCGATCAGCTCGCCCAGCAGATTGCCGACAACCGTTGGCGCGCCGGCGAAGCCATTCCCACCGAAGCGCTGTTGGCCAGTGAGTATGGCTTGTCGGTCGGGACGGTGCGCAAGGCCATCGACATGCTGGTTGGCGAGCGCATCCTGGAGCGCCAACAAGGCCGCGGCACCTTTATCCGTCGTCCGCAGTTTCATGCCTCGCTGTTCCGTTTTTTCCGCTTCCAGACCCCGGATGGCGAACGACAGATTCCCCAGAGCCAGATCTTTTCGGTGCAGTCGCTCCAGGCCCCTGCTGATGTCGCTCGCGCCCTGGGCCTGGCGCCCTCCACTGCGGTGATCCGCCTGCAGCGCTTGCGTCTGCTCGACGAGCAGCCGGTGCTGGCCGAAGACATCTGGCTGCCGCGCGAGCGCTTCAAGGCGTTGCTGAGTGTCGACCTAGATACCTATGGCCCGCTGCTGTACCCCATTTACGAAGAGCTTTGCGGGCAGATCGTCGCCTCGGCCGACGAAACCCTGGGCGCCGAAGCCGCCGACGATCACCGCGCCAATCTGCTTGGCATCTCGCCCGGCAGCCCCGTAGTGGTGATCGAGCGCTTGGCGCGCAATCACGCCGGGCTTGCTCTTGAGTGGCGCCGTTCCCATGGGCGCGCCAGCCATTTCCGTTACAGCGTGCAGATCCGCTGATCCAACGCCGCCATGACAGCAGTCGCCAACACAACATCGATAAGGACAACAAACATCATGTTCAAGTGGTATCGAGACGTCACCTCGCGTGAGCGCAAAACCTTCTGGGCCTGCTTCGGCGGTTGGGCGCTCGATGCCCTGGAAGTACAGATGTTCGGCCTCGCCATCCCGGCCTTGATCGCGGCCTTTGCGCTGAGCAAGGGCGAGGCGGGCGCCATCAGCAGCGTGACCTTGATCACTTCGGCCTTGGGCGGCTGGGTCGGCGGTACCTTGTCGGACCGCTACGGCCGGGTACGTACCCTGCAATGGATGATTCTGTGGTTCTCCCTGTTCACCTTTCTGTCGGCGTTTGTCAGTGGCTATGAGCAATTGCTGGTGGTCAAAGCCCTGCAAGGCTTTGGTATCGGCGGTGAATGGGCAGCCGGTGCGGTGCTGATGGCCGAAGCCATTCAGCCCAAGTACCGCGGCAAGGTCATGGGCACGGTGCAAAGCGCCTGGGCAGTGGGCTGGGGAGCCGCTGTCGGGTTGTTCACGCTCATCTATACCTTCGTGCCCGAGGCCATGGCCTGGCGCGTGATGTTCGTGGTCGGGCTGCTGCCGGCGCTGGTGATCATCTACGTGCGCCGCCAGGTGCCGGAGCCCGAGAGCTTTGCCCGCAAGCAAAAGGCTCAGACCGGACCGCAAACCTTCTTCGCGTCGCTGGCCGGTATCTTCCGCCCCGAGTTGCTGCGGGTGACCCTGCTCGGCGGCCTGCTGGGCCTGGGCGCCCACGGCGGTTACCACGCGGTGATGACCTGGTTGCCGACCTTCCTCAAAACCGAGAAGCACCTGTCGGTACTCAACTCCGGCGGCTACCTGGCCGTGATCATCGTCGCGTTCTTCTGCGGTTGCGTGGCCAGTGGCTTCATGGTCGACAAGATCGGTCGGCGCAAGAACATCATCCTCTTCGCGTTCTGCTGCGTGGCCACGGTGCAGGCCTACGTGTTCATGGATCTGAGCAACACGGCAATGCTGTTTCTGGGCTTCCCGCTGGGTTTCTTCGCTGCCGGTATTCCGGCCAGCCTGGGTTCGTTGTTCAACGAACTGTACCCAGCCGACGTACGCGGTGCGGGCGTGGGCTTTTGCTACAACTTCGGCCGCGTGCTGTCGGCGGTGTTCCCGTTCATGGTCGGCCACATGAGCGAGCACATGTCGCTGGGCTCGGCCATCGGCATCGACGCCGGCATCGCCTATGGCGTCGCGGTGATCGCGGCCCTGGCGTTGCCGGAAACCCGCGGTCGCAACCTTGATACCGAGATGCCGGCCACAGCCGACCCGATCGCTGCGTCGACCCCTAGCCGGGCTTGAATGAATGAACCTGCGGCGTACGAAAAGCGCCGCCCCATTACCCAGATGAGATCCATGGACACTACCTTGCCTATCCGCGGCGTCGACGCCCACGCTCATGTCTTCACCCAGGCCCTGGCCTTTGCCGGCGAGCGTCGCTACACCCCGCAATACGACGCTACCCTGCAGGACTGGCGCGCCGTGCTCGACGCCCAGGGCGTGAGCCACGGGGTGCTGGTGCAGCCTAGCTTTCTGGGCAGCGACAATTCCTATCTGCTCGAGGCGCTGATGCTGGCGCCCGAGCGCTTGCGCGGAGTGGCAGTGGTTGATGCGGATGTCAGCCAGGCGCAGTTGCAGCGCATGGCGCGCCTGGGGGTGGTGGGGATTCGCCTGAACCTGATGGGCAAAAGCCTGCCTGATCTAGGCAGCGAGGAATGGCGGCCGCTGCTCGAGCAAGTGGCGGCGCTGGGTTGGCACGTGGAGCTGCATCGGCAGATCGAAGACATCCCGGCCTTGGTGGCCGCGCTCAAGCCTTACGGCCTGAAGATAGTCGTCGACCATTTTGGCCGTCCGCACGCGGCCTTCGGTGTGGCCCATCCGACCTTCAAAGCCCTGCTGGCGCTGGGTGGCGGGGATGTGTGGGTGAAGATCTCCGGGGTGTACCGCTTGGGCGGCACCGACAGCGAGAACCTGGCATTCGCCCAAGCGGCCATACCGCTGTTGATCGAGCACTTCGGCACCGAGCGTTTGATGTGGGGCAGCGACTGGCCGCATACCCAGTTCGAGGATCAGGTCAGTTATGCCTCGCAGTTCGAATTGCTGGCGCAGTTGGTGCCTTGGCCGCGCCAGCGCCAGGCCATTCTGCGCGACGGTGCGGTGGCCTTGTTCGGTTTTTGACAAGGGGTTATACAAAAGTCGTACGCGATAACGGCCATGATCTGAAAAGGCCATTAACGGTTCAGGCTGCAACGCGCTAGACTGCTGCTCTCCAGCGATAAGCAGATCTGTACGGCGTCTTTTGCAAGCCGCGCTTTCTGTCGCCCGCCTGCCTTTTGTAAATGAGCGAACGGGCCTGCAGCGTCAGGGCATCTCCCCAGGCGCGCGTCTCTGGAACCTTTGTGTCCGGTTTCGAGAGTGCTCATGCTCATTGGTAGTTTTCTCACAGGAAGTTTTTCGCCTTCGCTGGTGGCCATTTCCCTTTGCGTGGCCATTCTGGCTTCTTATACCGCGCTGGACATGGTCGGGCGTATCGCCACCGCGCGCGGTCGTGCGGTGCTGGGCTGGATGGTCGGCGGCACTCTGGCGATGGGCATTGGCGTCTGGTCGATGCATTTCATCGGCATGCTCGCCTTCGAACTGCCCCTGGCGCTGGGCTACGACCTGACGCTTACCGCGCTCTCCCTGCTCATTGCCTTGGCGTCATCGGGCTTTGCACTCTGGCTGGTCAGTCGTGCACAACTGACCATGAGCGGCGTCGCCATGGGCGCACTGGTCATGGGCGCGGGCATCGCCGCCATGCATTACACCGGCATGGCCGCCTTGCGCATGGCCCCGGGCATCGACTATGACCCTTACCTGTTCGGTGCCTCCCTGCTGATTGCCGTCGGCGCGGCGGCGGCGGCCCTGATGATCGCCTTTCGCCTGCGCCGCCACACACCCTATGTGCGGCTGATCCGCAGTGGCGCGGCGGTAATCATGGGCGTCGCGATCGTCGGCATGCATTACACCGGCATGGCGGCGGCGCGCTTTCCGGTGGGCAGCCACTGCGGTGCGCTGCCAGGCGGTCTGACCGGCGACAGCCTGGCGTATCTGGTCTTGATTACCACCCTAGCGGTGCTGAGCATCGCCTTGGTCACCTCGGTGCTGGATGCTCGCCTGGAGTCGCGCACCGCACAGCTGGCGCTGTCGTTGCAACAGGCCAATCAGGAACTCACCCAACTGGCCTTGCACGACAACCTCACCGGCTTGCCGAATCGCATGCTGCTGTCCGATCGCATCAGTCAGGCGATCCAGAACGTACTGGATGGGCATGGCTGCTTTGCGCTGATGTTCATCGACCTCGATGGCTTCAAGCCGGTCAACGATGCGTTTGGCCATCATGTTGGCGACGAGTTGCTGCGCGCGGTGGCGCAACGCTTGCGGGTCGGCCTGCACGGCCACGACACCCTGGCGCGTATCGGTGGTGACGAGTTCGTGCTGCTGGTGGCGCTGCGCGAGCCCAGCGATGCGATGGCCGTGGCGGCCGAGCAGGTCAACCGGTTGGCGCAGATGTTCAACGTCAACGATCACGACGTGCAGATTTCCGCCAGCATCGGTATCACCCTGTACCCTGGCGGCGGTGACGATCAGCATCAGCTGCTGATGAATGCCGATGCGGCCATGTACCACGCCAAGAGCGTCGGCAAGAACGGCTACTGTTTTTTCGACGCCTCCATGAACACCGATGCGCGCAAGCAGTTGCAATTGTTGCAGGAGCTGCGCCTGGCCATCGAACTCAGCCAGTTACGGCTTTACTACCAGCCCAAGTTCGATGCTGCCAGCGGTGCGCCAGTGGGCGCCGAGGCGTTGCTGCGCTGGGAGCACCCGCAGCGGGGCCTGCTGTTGCCGGCCAGTTTCATCGAGTTGGCGGAAAAGACCGGGCTGATCATCCCCATCGGCGAGTGGGTGCTCAACGAGGCGTGCCGGCAGATGGCGCTGTGGCTGGAGCAGGGCTTCACCGACTGGCGCATGGCGGTCAACCTATCAGCGTTGCAGTTCTGCCATGCCGGCCTGGTCGCCAGCGTGGCCCAGGCGCTGGCGCGGCATCGGTTGCCGGCCAGCAACCTGACCCTGGAGATCACCGAAACCACTGCCATGAGCGATGCCGATGCGAGCATGGGCGTGCTGCAACAGTTGTCGACCATGGGCGTGGACCTTTCCATCGACGATTTTGGTACTGGCTACTCCAGCCTGATGTACCTCAAGCGCTTGCCCGCCAACGAGCTGAAGATCGATCGCGGTTTTGTCCGCGATCTGCAGCAGGACAGCGACGATGCCGCGATCGTTTCGGCCATCGTCGCTCTGGGCCAGGCGCTCGGGCTGCGGATTGTCGCCGAAGGGGTGGAAACCGACCAACAGCAGGATTTCCTCACGCGCCTTGGCTGTGATGCGTTGCAAGGCTTCCTGTTGGGGCATCCATTACCTGCCCAGGCCTTCATGGCCGATATTCAGAAGGCCAAAGCTGTCATAGCTTGATATCATTCGGCCAGCCCGCCATTGCTTGATGCAATGATGGGCAATCAAACATTTCTGGAGAGACGAAAGGTCCATGGCCAAGGTCATTGTCATTACTGGCGGCAGTCGCGGTATCGGCGCTGCAACCGCGCTGCTGGCGGCCCGACAGGGCTATCGCGTGTGCATCAACTACTTGTCCGACGAGGAGTCGGCGATGCGTGTGCTGGCCGAGGTCCGTGCCTGTGGTGTGCATGGCATCGCGGTGCGCGCCGACGCCAGTAACGAAGACGAGGTCATTCGCCTGTTCCACCGCGTCGATACCGAGCTGGGCGCGGTGACCGCGCTGGTCAACAACGCCGCGACCATCGCCGAACAATCGCGGGTCGAGGAGATGTCAGAGTTTCGTCTGCTGAAAATGATGAAGAACAACATCGTTGGCCCGATGCTCTGCGCCAAGCATGCGATTCATCGCATGTCGACCCTGCATGGTGGCTCGGGTGGCACCATCGTCAACGTTTCGTCGGCCGCCGCCAGGCTAGGCGCGCCTAACGAGTACGTCGATTACGCGGCGTCCAAGGGCGCGCTGGACACCTTCACCATCGGCATGTCCAAGGAGCTGGCTAGCGAGGGTATTCGCGTCAACGCGGTGCGTCCGGGGTACATCCACACCGATTTCCACTCCCTGAGCGGCGATGCCAATCGCGTGACCAAGCAGGAGTCGGCGCTACCCATGGGCCGCGGCGGACGTCCGGACGAAGTGGCCGAAGCCATCGTCTGGCTCAGCAGCGAGCTGTCCAGCTATGTGACCGGGACCTTCATCGACCTGGCCGGCGGTCGCTGATCGAAACAATATCTTCAGACATGAAAAAACCGGCGCCCTCATCAGGCGCCGGTTTTTTTATTGCTACTTATAGCTTCAAGGCTTGGCCGCAGCCGACATGCGTTGCACGTCATAGTCCTTCTTCTGCACCGGGACCGCATCACGCTTGCCCAGCTCGCTCATCGGAATCCGGTAGGTTTCCTTGGCGCTGAAGGCTGCCAGTGCGGCGATGCAGGTAATCCCGAAGGCGATGGCGCCCACGGTCATCGGGATGTTGTCCGAGCCGGGCGGGGCCACGGCGGCGAACAGCGCTGGCAGCAGGGCGGTGATCATGGTGCCGACGTTCTGCGAAATGGCCATGGCCGATACGCGGTAGCGAGTCTGGAACAGCTCCGGGTAGAAGCTTGGGAACACCGCGTTGTAGCCCTGGTACACCACCCCCCACATCAGCAGCGACATGCAGAAGGCCAGTGGCACGTTGTGCACGCTGATGGCATACAAGTAACCAAACGACAGCAGCCCCGAACCCAGCGCCCCGCCGATGATCATCGGGCGACGGCCGATCTTGTCCGACCAGTTGCCCACGAACGGAATCACCAGTACCGCAACGATGTTGCCTACTACCGGGATCCACAGGTACACGCTCTTCGAGAAGCCGATGCCATAGGCTGGCTGCACCGCGTATGCCGCACCGAAGATGGTCGCGACCACCGGGATCACGTTCATCAGCGCCATGCAGGTCACCAGGCCCATGTTCTGCCAGTTTTTCTGGAAGGCTTCGGCGATCGGCGACTTGGTCAGTTCTTGCTTGGCTTCAACGTTGGCGAACGCCGGGGTTTCTTCCACGGTCCGGCGGATGATGTAGCCCGCCACCAGAACGATAGCGCTGAGCAGGAACGGAATGCGCCAGCCCCAGGTGTTGAACATGTCGTCAGGCATGAAATAGGCGAGCGGCAGGAAGATCGCTGCGGCGAAGATCTGCCCGGCCTGTACGCCCTGCAGGGTGTAGCTGGCGTAGTAGCCGCGTCTGCCGAAGGGCGCATGCTCCATGATCATCGAACTCGCCCCGGATATCTCACCGGCCACCGCGAAGCCCTGGATCAGGCGCAGGACCACCAGCATAATCGGTGCCCACACGCCGACCTGGCTGTAGGTCGGCAGCAGGCCGACCGCCATGGTGGCGAACCCCATCAGGAACATGCACAGCAGCAGGACGTTCTTGCGGCCTTTGGTGTCGCCCCAATGCCCCAGGAAGAAGGCACCGATAGGACGCGCAACGTAACCCACGCCGTAGGTAGCCAGCGATGCGACGATGGCAATCTTGGGATCGGAGTTGGGGAAAAAGATTTGCGGGAAGATCAGCGCAGCGGCCTGCGCATAGATGAAAAAGTCATAGTACTCGAGGGCCGAGCCTACCCAACCGCTGGCGGTTGCCTTTTTCGTCTGCTTACTGTCATGCGAATGAGTGTCATGGCTAGCCATGTTGGTCTCCGTTGTTTTTATTATCAAGCCTTGGCCGTTGCTGTTGCGTCTTGTAAAGCTAGCAGAAAAAGGCTTTTCCTACTGGCTCCCGTTTCGCGCAAAAACTAACTGGGTGGTACATTTTTAACAGCGGCGAAGGGCCCAGTCAACGGGCGCTGGAGGGATTCTGCGCGATCATCGAACACTTCTTTGAGCGCGTTGCGCAGTGGCCCGAGATTTTTTATTCATGGTGAGTGCGCGCTGCTTGCAAAGGCCGCGATTCAGGCACCGCATCGCTGCATGCCAAGCCGCCGTCCAGACTCACATACCCAGGCGGCACTACAGGCGCGCAAGAGCAAAAAAGGCCCCGCAGCCTGATTAAAAGCAAACGGGGCCCGATTCCCTATCTATGCTCACAACGTCGCCGGTGGGTCCTCATTCGGCGGATCGCCGACTGGGGTAGGTGGCACGGTCGGCTGAACGGGCACACCATCGGGATTGTCGCCAGGATCACCCTCAGGCGCGGTTGGCGGCAGATTGGGATCGTCGATGTTCGGATCCGGGGTTTCGGCGGGAATGGGAATGTTCATGGTCCTGACCTCGCTCGTGTGTAACAGCTGGCGTCGAAAACAACGTATTCAAGTATCTGGACCGCAGCCACCGGGATTGATTCTTTTTTCTCGATCCCGCCCTGCGGCGGTTGATTGCGTCTGAACTTTTGCCCGGCGCGTCGGCTCCCAACCTTAGGCGACAAACAGTCGCACTGCATCTCTCTTCCAGCAGCATCATCCGCAACGTCCACGGGGCGTAATAAGGAGCTAGGCTCGATGACGTCTGATGAACCTTTCGAATCCGGCCGCGAAGGCCAAGTCCACGATAACGCCGAGCACGTCTTGAGCCTGTCCCAGGCCCTGCTGCTACCGCGCCTTTTGATCGAGAACACCCAACCGGTGATCGATGACGGCGTATTCGCCGTCAAGACGCTAGTCGGACGCCAGGTGGCGGTGACCACCAAGGTTTACGCCGATGGCCATGACAAGTTGGCGGTACGCCTGCGCGTGCGGCGAGTGGATAGCGAAGAATGGCAGACCTCGGCCCTGACGGAGCTGGGCAACGACAGCTTTGCCGGTGAGTTCAGCGTCGACGCCATTGGCCGCTACGTCTATTGCGTCGAGGCGTGGATCGATCAGTTCGCCAGTTACCGCTATGAGCTGGAGAAAAAATACGCTGCGGGCGTTGCCATCGGCCTGGAGCTGGAAGAAGGCCGCGTGCATTTGCAGCATGCCGCCGAGCGTAGCGAGGGCGATCTCAAGCACGCGCTGCAAAATCTGCACGACAGCCTCCATGAGCTCAACGAAGACCAGCGTGTATCGCTGCTGTTGCAAGCCGACACCAGCGCTCTGATGGCCCGCGCCGATCACCGCGCGTTTCTCACCCGCAGCCCCGAATACCCGGTGGAAGTGGAGCGGCAACTGGCCGAGTTCGCCAGTTGGTACGAGCTGTTCCCGCGCTCGATCACCGACGACAAGGCCCGCCACGGCACGTTTAACGACGTGCACAATCGCTTGCCGATGATCCGCGACATGGGCTTCGACGTGCTGTATTTCCCACCGATTCACCCCATCGGCCGCGCGCATCGCAAGGGGCCCAACAACTCGCTGACTGCTGGGCCGGATGATGTCGGCAGTCCTTATGCGATTGGTAGCGCGGATGGCGGCCATGACGCTATTCACCCGCAACTGGGCAGCCGCGAGGACTTTCGCAATCTGGTCAAGGCCGCCGCCGAGCATGGCTTGGAAATCGCCCTCGATTTCGCCATCCAGTGCTCCCAGGATCACCTCTGGCTCAAGGAGCATCCGGGCTGGTTCTCGTGGCGCCCGGACGGCACCATCCGCTATGCCGAAAACCCGCCGAAAAAATACCAGGACATCGTCAACGTCGATTTCTATGCCGCCGATGCGGTGCCGAGCCTGTGGCTGGCGCTACGCGATGTGGTGTGGAGCTGGGTGGAGGAGGGCGTGAAGATTTTTCGCGTCGACAACCCGCACACCAAGCCGCTGCCGTTCTGGCAATGGTTGATCGAGGATATTCGCAGCAAGGACCCAGACGTCATGTTTCTCGCCGAGGCCTTCACCAAGCCGGCGATGATGGCGCGTCTGGGCAAGGTCGGTTACAGCCAGAGTTACACGTACTTCACCTGGCGCAACACCAAGGCTGAATTGCAGGCGTACTTCAGCGAGCTCAACCAGCCGCCGTGGTCGCATTGCTACCGGCCCAACTTCTTCGTCAACACGCCGGACATAAACCCGTTTTTTCTGCACGAGTCAGGGCGCCCGGGCTTCTTGATCCGCGCGGCGCTGGCGACCATGGGCTCGGGGCTGTGGGGCATGTACTCGGGCTTCGAGCTGTGCGAATCGGCGCCGATCCCCGGCAAGGAAGAATACCTCGACTCGGAGAAGTACGAGATCCGCCCGCGGGACTACACCGCACCCGGCAATATCATTGCCGAGATCGCCCAGCTCAACCGCATCCGCCGTCTCAACCCGGCGCTGCAGACCCACCTGGGCGTGGCGTTCTTCAATTGCTACAACGACAACATCCTGTATTTCGCCAAACGTACGCCCGATCGGCAGAACTACATTCTGGTGGCGATCAACCTGGACCCTTACAACGCTCAGGAAGCCAACTTCGAACTGCCGCTGTGGGAGTTGGGCCTGGACGACAATGCCGCGACCTCGGGCACCGATCTGATGACCGGCCATACCTGGACCTGGTACGGCAAGACTCAGTTCATGCGCCTCGACCCCGCCTATCAGTCCTTTGGTATCTGGCGCATCGCTCGCGAGCAATAACCCTCTCGGCGCGGCTGCGTACGAAGACGCAGCCGCCTCATAACAAGAGCTCCTCAACAAGGAATCAGCTGCATGGCCAGAAAACCTAAGGCAGCCAAGTTCATCGAAGACCCGCTCTGGTACAAGGACGCGGTCATTTACCAAGTGCATGTAAAGTCTTTTTTCGACTCCAACAACGACGGCATCGGTGACTTTCCCGGCCTCATCGCCAAGCTCGATTACATCGCCGAGCTGGGGGTCAATACCATCTGGCTGTTGCCGTTCTATCCGTCGCCACGGCGTGACGACGGCTACGATATCGCCGAATACAAGGCCGTGCACCCCGACTACGGCACCATGCACGACGCCAAGCGTTTCATCGCCGAGGCGCACCAGCGTGGCTTGCGCGTGATCACCGAACTGGTCATCAACCACACTTCGGACCAGCACCCCTGGTTCCAGCGTGCGCGCCATGCCAAGGCCGGATCCAAGGCGCGGGACTTTTACGTGTGGTCCGACAGTGATGCCAAGTACGACGGCACGCGGATCATCTTCCTCGACACCGAAAAATCCAACTGGACCTGGGACCCGGTCGCCGGCCAGTACTTCTGGCATCGTTTCTACTCGCACCAGCCGGACCTCAACTTCGACAACCCGCAGGTGATGAAGGCGGTGATCGGCGTGATGCGTTATTGGCTCGACCTGGGCATCGATGGCCTGCGCCTGGACGCCATCCCGTACTTGATCGAGCGCGACGGCACCAACAACGAGAACCTGCCCGAGACCCACGCGGTGCTCAAGCAGATCCGCGCCGAAATTGACGCCAATTACCCCGATCGCATGCTGTTGGCCGAGGCCAACCAATGGCCCGAGGACACCCAGCTGTATTTCGGCGACGCCAAGGGCCCCAATGGTGACGAATGCCATATGGCCTTCCACTTCCCGTTGATGCCGCGCATGTACATGGCCGTGGCCCAGGAAGACCGGTTTCCGATCACCGACATCTTGCGTCAGACCCCGGAGATCCCCGCCAACTGCCAGTGGGCGATCTTCCTGCGCAACCATGACGAGCTGACCCTGGAGATGGTTACCGACAAGGAGCGCGATTACCTGTGGAACTACTACGCCGCCGACAGCCGCGCGCGCATCAACCTCGGTATTCGCCGACGGCTGGCGCCGTTGCTCGAGCGTGACCGGCGTCGTGTAGAACTGCTCAACAGCCTGCTGCTGTCGATGCCCGGCACGCCGACGCTGTATTACGGCGACGAAATCGGCATGGGCGACAACATCTACCTGGGCGACCGCGACGGTGTGCGCACGCCCATGCAGTGGTCGATCGACCGCAACGGTGGTTTTTCGCGCGCCGACCCGGCCAGCCTGGTGCTGCCGCCGATCATGGATTCGCTCTACGGCTACCAGTCGGTCAACGTCGAAACCCAGGCCAGCGATCCACACTCGCTGCTCAACTGGACGCGGCGCATGCTCGCCGTGCGCAAGCAGCAGAAGGCCTTTGGCCGCGGTACGTTGAAGATGCTGTCGCCGAGCAACCGGCGCATCCTTGCTTATCTGCGTGAGTACACCAACGCCGACGGCAAGGTCGAGATCATCCTCTGTGTGGCCAACGTTTCGCGGGCGGCGCAAGCGGCCGAGTTGGATCTGTCGGCCTATGCCGGCATGGTCCCGGTGGAGATGCTTGGCGGTGCGGCGTTCCCGCCGATCGGTCAACTCAATTTCCTGCTCACTCTGGCCCCTTACGGGTTCTACTGGTTTCTATTGGCCTCGGAGAATCAAATGCCCAGCTGGCACGTTGAACCGGCCCAAAGCCTGCCGGACTTCCTCACTCTGGTGCTGAAAAAGCGCATGGAGGAACTGCTCGAGTCGCCCTCGCGCGAATCGCTGGAAAACACCGCGCTCACCCAGTACTTGCCCAAGCGCCGCTGGTTCGCCGGCAAGGACAGCGCTATCGACAAGGTGAACATCGCCTACGGCGTGCGCTTCGGTACCGCGCAGGCGCCGGTGCTGCTCAGCGAGATCGAAGTCACCAGCGCTGGCGTGGTCAGCCGCTATCAGTTCCCGTTCGGGTTGCTTGGCGACGATCAGATCGCCAGCGCGCTCCCTCAGCAGCTGGCGCTGTCGCGGGTACGCCGCGGCCGTCAGGTGGGCTTGATCACCGATGCGTTCGCGCTGGAGACCTTCATTCATTCGGTGCTCGCCGCGGTGCAGGCCAATCAGACGCTGCCATGCAGCGAGGGCGAACTGCGTTTCGAACCGACCGCCGAGTTGACCCGGCTCAATTTGGGCAGCGATGCGCAGATTCGCTACCTGTCCGCCGAGCAATCCAATAGCTCCGTAGTGATCGGCGCCGCTATGGTGCTCAAGATGATCCGCAAGGTCAGCGGCGGCATCCACCCCGAGCTGGAAATGGGCGCCTACCTCACCAGCGCCGGCTACCAGAATATTTCGCCGCTGCTGGGCTCCGTCCAGCGCGTCGACGCCCAGGGTCTGCCGCACCTGTTGATGATCGCTCAGGGCTTTTTGGCCAACCAGGGCGACGCATGGGAATGGACTCAGAACAATCTGGAGCGTGCGGTGCGCGACGAGATGGCCAGTGTCCGCTCCGAGCAGGATCAACACTATAACGCCCTGGTGGAGCTGGCCGATTTCGCTGCCATGCTCGGCAAGCGCCTGGGCGAAATGCACAAGGTGCTGGCCGCGCCTACCGACAATGCCGATTTTCGTGCCAGCCCGAGCAAAAAGAAGGACGCTCAGGCATGGAGCAAAAGCATCAAGGCGCAGGTCGAACGTGCACTGCAATTGCTCGAACAACATAAAGGCAACCTCGATGACGAAAACCGCACGCTGGTGGCCGACCTGTTGAGCCAGCGCAAATCGCTGCTCAGCCACGTCGATACACTCAGCCAGCAGGCTACCGGTGGCTTGATCATGCGTGTGCACGGCGACTTGCACTTGGGCCAGGTGCTGGTGGTGCAGGGCGACGCCTATCTGATCGACTTCGAAGGCGAACCGGCACGGCCGTTGGAAGAACGTCGCGGCAAGTACAGCCCGTTCAAGGATGTCAGCGGTGTGCTGCGTTCGTTTGATTACGCCGCGGCCATGGCGGTGCGCAATGCGCAGAGCGTGGATGCCTCGCCAGAAGCCGCGCAGGCCCGCCAGCGCGTGGCCAAGCGTTACCTGCATGAATCGCGGCACGCGTTCATCGAGGCCTATCGAGCGGCCACGGCCGACTTGGCTCATGCCTGGGAAAACCCCGAAGGCGAGCGTGCGGCACTGGAATTGTTCAGCCTGGAAAAGGCTGCCTATGAAATCGCTTATGAAGCGGAGAATCGTCCGGGCTGGCTGGCCGTGCCTTTGCATGGTCTGTTCGGGCTCTTGAGTACAAGGGGAGAAGAGTCATGAGTGCGCAACAGCAACAGAGCCAGCGCGGTGCCATACCGCCCAAGGCCGATATTGAAGCGCTGATCCGCGCCGATCACCGTGATCCGTTTTCGATCCTTGGCCCCCACAGCGATGGCGGTGACGGGCAATACATTCGTGCCTACCTGCCCAATGCCCTGTCGGTCGAGGTGTTGGCCAAGGATCACGACGAGTCCCTGGTCAAGCTTGAACAGCATTACGACGTACCGGGGCTCTTCACCGGCCACATGCATTCGCGTCAGCCCTATCGGCTCAAGGTGCAATGGGCCGGTGGCGAATACACCAACGCCGATCCTTACAGCTTCGGCGAGCTGCTGGGCGAGATGGACCTGTACCTGTTCGCCGAGGGTAATCACCGTGATCTGAGCGGTGTCTTTGGCGCTCAGGTGATGAATATCGATGGCGTCGACGGCGTGCGTTTCGCCGTGTGGGCGCCGAATGCCAAGCGCGTTTCGGTGGTGGGTGACTTCAACGGCTGGGATGGCCGTCGGCATCCGATGCGCGTGCGCTACCCCTCGGGTGTGTGGGAAATCTTCATCCCTGGCGTGCAGCCGGGCGATGGCTATAAATACGAAATTCTCGGCGCTCACGGCATCTTGCCGCTCAAGGCCGATCCGGTTGCTCTGGCCACTGAGCTGCCGCCCGCCACGGGGTCGCGGGTCGGCAGGCCGCTCGATCACGCCTGGGGTGACCAGGCCTGGCTCGAGGGCCGTGAACAGCGCCACAGCAGCAGTGCGCCGCTGTCGATCTACGAGCTGCACGCGGGCTCGTGGATGGTCGAGACCGACGATGCTGGCGAGGTAGTGCGCAATTACACCTGGCACGAGCTGGCCGACCGCCTGATTCCTTATATCGAGAAGATGGGCTTCACCCATATCGAGCTGATGCCGATCATGGAGCATCCGTTCGGTGGGTCGTGGGGTTATCAATTGCTCGCGCAGTTCGCACCCACCGCCCGTTACGGCACGCCGCAGCAATTCGCCGAATTCGTCGACCGCTGCCACCAGGCCGGTTTCGGCGTGATTCTCGATTGGGTGCCGGCGCACTTTCCCACCGATACCCACGGCCTGGCGCGTTTCGACGGCACCGCGCTGTATGAATACGACAACCCGCTCGAAGGCTTCCACCAGGATTGGGACACCCTGATCTACAACCTGGGGCGCACCGAGGTGCACGGCTTCATGCTGGCGTCGGCGCTGCACTGGATCAAGCTTTTCCACATCGACGGCCTGCGCGTCGATGCGGTGGCCTCGATGCTGTACCGCGATTATTCACGCAAGGCTGGCGAGTGGGTGCCCAACCGCTACGGTGGTCGCGAGAACCTCGAGGCCATCGATTTCCTGCGTCACCTCAATGATGTGGTAGCTATCGAGGCACCTGGCGCGCTGGTCATCGCCGAGGAGTCCACTGCATGGCCAGGCGTCAGCCAGTCGACGCAGTCGGGCGGCCTGGGCTTTTCGTACAAGTGGAACATGGGCTGGATGCACGACACCCTGCATTACATCCAGAACGACCCGATCCACCGCAATCACCACCACAACGAACTGAGCTTCGGCCTGATGTATGCGTATTCAGAGCACTTCATCCTGCCGATCTCTCACGACGAAGTGGTGCACGGCAAGCATTCGCTGATCGACAAGATGCCCGGCGACCGCTGGCAGAAATTCGCCAACCTGCGTGCCTACCTGACCTTCATGTGGGCGCATCCGGGCAAAAAGCTGCTGTTCATGGGCTGCGAGTTCGGGCAGTGGCGCGAGTGGAACCACGATCACCAGCTCGACTGGTACCTGACCGAGTATTCCGAGCACAAGGGCGTGCAGACGCTGGTGGCCGACCTCAATCGGCTGTATCGCTCGGAGCCGGCGTTGTACGAACAGGATTGCAAGCCCCAGGGCTTTCAATGGTTGATCGGCGACGATTCGACCAACAGCGTCTACGCCTGGTTGCGCTGGAGCAAGGAGGGGCAGCCGCTACTGGTGGTCGCCAACTTCACCCCCGTACCGCGCGAGGGGTATCGCATCGGCGTGCCATTCGGCGAGCACTGGGACGAGGTGCTTAACAGCGATGCCGAGCTGTATGCCGGGTCCAACTTCGGCAACGGCGGCGGGGTGGACAGTGAAGAGATCGCTGCCCATGGTCAGGATCGTTCGGTGTCCCTGAACCTGCCGCCACTGGGGGTCCTGGTGCTCAAACCGCGAAGCTGATGCTTGTGAATCCTGTGGGGGCGAGCCCGAGCGGCCGCCCCCATATGGGTCATTGGCGCTGTGACTAGAGATGCACTTCCACTGATAGCGGCAGATGGTCGGACAGATGACTCCAGGGCTTGTTGCCAAGGATCACTGGTTCATGGCTGGTGGCGTTGCGCAGGTAGATGCGGTCCAGGCGCAGCAGCGGGAAGCGGGCCGGGTAGGTCTTGGCCAACAGGCCGTGGTGACGCTCGAACACCTCGTGCAGGCCATCGTGCTTGCACAGCGTGCTGTTGCCGCGCAGCTGCCAGTCGTTGAAGTCGCCAGCAATGATCACTGGTGCATGTTCCGGCAGCGAATCGAGCAATTGGCGCAGCAACATCAGCTGTTTTTGTCGATGGCTTTCCAATAACGACAGGTGCACGCAGATCGCGTGTACTTCGTCGTGCCCCGGCACCTGTAATACGCAATGCAGCAGGCCGCGGCGCTCGGGGCCGGTAATCGACACGTCGAGGTTGCGGTAGTGCAGGATCGGGTATTTGGACAGCAACGCGTTGCCGTGGTGGCCGTCCGGGTAGACCGCATTGCGGCCGTAGGCGTAATCGCTCCACATGCTGTCGGCGAGGAACTCGTACTGGGACATTTCCGGCCAATTGGAGACTTTTGATGCATGGCGATCGTGGCCGCCCAGAACTTCCTGCAAGAAAACGATATCGGCGCCGGTACTGCGCACGGCTTCGCGCAGCTCCGGAAGGATGAAGCGGCGGTTGAAAGCGGTGAATCCCTTGTGGGTATTGACGGTCAACACCCGTAATCGGTGCACCTCGCGCTCGGGTAGGGCGTCAAGGTCACTGAGGGCACTGCCTGCGGGGTCGGTCGACACGGTTGCTCCTCGGTAAGGTACTGCCTGTCTCTATTGCGACCTGATTATCCATGGCGCAGTTCCGTGTGTCTGTAGCGAGGGGGAGCTCCCGAATGATCGCCCTGGCGAAACATTCGTGCGCAGTGACACATTTTTCGGGGGCAAGCCCCCGCGCTACGGGAGTGAACCCTAATCCTCCTGATCCCGGTGCAACTCGAACAACAGCGTCGAACGGCCGGTGACCATGAACTGACTGCCGAAATCCAGGCGTTCGTGCTCGCGCAGTTCCGGGCGGTTGGTGTCGACCACGCAGTTCCAGTACTCGCCCTCCGGGACCTGCGGCAGGGTGTAATTGACCACATCGTGGTGGGCATTGACGATCACCAGCAAGGTGATGTCTGCGCCGGGCTTGCGGATACCGCTGGCCTGGGCGCGGCCGTCGAGCAGCATGCCCACCGAGCGGCCGTGGCCTTCTTCCCATTGCTCGGTGGTCATCTCGTTGCCATGGGGGTCGAGCCAGGTGACATCCTTGACGCCGATGTCCTCGTTGTAGGTACCCACCAGAAACCGGTTGCGGCGCAGGATCGGGTACTTGAGCCGCAACTTGATGAGCCGGCGCACGAAGCGCAGCAGGTCGGCGCCGTCCTGATCCAGCGCCCAGTTGATCCAGCCGGTTTCGCTGTCCTGGCAGTAGGCATTGTTGTTGCCGTTCTGCGTGCGGGCAAATTCATCGCCTGCGACGATCATCGGCGTGCCCTGAGAGAACAGCAGGGTGGCAAAGAAGTTGCGCATCTGGCGCAGACGCAGATCGATGATGGCGCGGTCACCGGTCGGCCCCTCGACCCCATGGTTCCACGACACGTTGTTATTGGTGCCGTCCTGATTGTTCTCGTCGTTCTCTTCGTTGTGCTTCTCGTTATAGGACACCAGGTCCTTCATCGTGAAGCCGTCGTGGGCGGTGATGAAGTTGACCGAGGTATAGGGGCGCCGGCCACGCTGGTTGAACAGCTCGCCGGAGCCGGTCATGCGCCCGGCGAAGTCGGCCAGTTGCCCGTCGTCGCCTTTCCAGAACGCGCGCACGGTGTCGCGAAAGCGATCGTTCCACTCCGCCCAGCCCGGCGCAAAGCCACCGACCTGGTAGCCGCCAGGCCCGCAGTCCCACGGCTCGGCGATGAGCTTGACCGAACGCAAGACCGGGTCTTGACGGCAGGCCACCAGGAAGCTGTGACGCTCGTCGAAGCCTTCGTGGTAGCGGCCCAGGATGGTCGCCAGGTCGAAGCGAAAGCCGTCCACGTGCATTTCCGTGGCCCAGTAGCGCAGCGAGTCGGTGACCATCTGCAGCACGCACGGATGGCTCAGGTCGAGGGTGTTGCCGGTGCCGGAATCGTTGATGTAGAAGCGCTTGTTGTCGGGCTGCAAGCGGTAGTAGGAGGCGTTGTCGATACCGCGCATCGACAGCGTCGGCCCCTGTTCGTTGCCCTCGGCGGTGTGGTTGTAGACCACGTCGAGGATGATCTCCAGCCCGGCATCATGGTAGTGGGCGACCATCTCCTTGAACTCGGCGACCTTGCCGCTGGCCAGGTAGCGCGGGTGCGGGGCGAAGAAAGCGATGCTGTTGTAGCCCCAATAGTTGTTGAGGCCTTTTTGCAGCAGGTGCTGATCGTTGACGAAGGCGTGAATGGGCAGCAGCTCCACGGAGGACACGCCGAGCTGGCGGATGTGATCGACCACCTCAGGCACCATCATGCCGGCGAAGGTGCCGCGCACCGCCTCCGGAACCGCCGGATGACGCATGCTCAGGCCCTTGGCGTGGGCTTCGTAGATGATGGTCTTGTCCCATGGCACGCTTACCCGCTGGTCGCGGCCCCAGGTGTAGGCAGGGTCGATGACCTTGCTCTTGGGCACGAAGGGCGCGCTGTCGCGATCATCGAAACTGAGGTCGCCATCCGGGTGACCGATGGTGTAGCCGAACAGGGCTTCGGACCATTTCAACTGGCCCACCAGCTGCTTGGCATAAGGATCGATAAGCAACTTGTTGGGGTTGAAGCGATGGCCGTTCTCGGGATCGTACGGCCCGTACACGCGATAGCCGTAGATCAACCCTGGATGGGCGTCGGGCAGGTAGCCGTGGTAGATCTCGTCGGTGTACTCCGGCAATTCGATGCGCTCGATCTCCTCCTCGGTGGCGGGGTCGAACAGACACAGCTCGACCTTCGTAGCATTGGCCGAGAACAGCGCGAAGTTGACACCCAGACCATCCCAGGTGGCGCCCAGGGGGAAGGGCAGGCCTTCACGGATGCGCGAGGGTTCGGCTTGAGAGGTGGGCTGAGGCTTCTTTTGCCGGCTCATGATTGATCCTTAGTGGGGCTGAGTTCGTACCGAATGCGCGAGGTGCAGAACGGCGCTACAGGGAGGCATGGGGCAGTGGCAGGGCGTAGATATTTGTGGGGCCGTGCAAGCGCGCGCCTTGTTTCCACAGGCAGCGGCATGAGCTGTGGGAGCGCAGCTTGCTGGCGAAGGGGCCAGTGCAGGCAACACAGGGGTGCCGAGCTCGCACGACGGGAGTCCGGGTATCGGGCTGGCCGAACGGGCGGCCAGCCTTGGGGTGAGCAGAGCGTGTGCCAGGCAATCAGCTGGCTGGCGGCTTTTTCGCTGCGCTGGGTTTTTTCGCGGCGGCGGGCTTGGGCGCAGTCGCAGGCTTGGGCGCCGGCGGCTTGGAAGCCTTGACTGCGGTCGGCTTGCTGGCGACCGGCTTGGGCGCGGATTTTGCGGCGGGCTTGGGCGGTGTCTTGTCGGCGGCCGGCTCCGGAGCCGATTTGACCGCTGGCTTGGGTGCCGATTTAGCCGCCGGTTTTGCAGGCTTGCTGGCGACAGGTTTAGGCGGCGCCGCGGGCTTTTCCGCTGCCTTGGGGGCCGCTACCGGCTTGTCGGCCTTGGCTGTCTTGGCCGCGGCAGACTTGCGATTCGAGGGCTTGCTGGGCGCCAGTGCTTCGGCTTCAGCGAGCTTGCGCGCCATCTCCCAGTGACGGTCCTCATGACCGTGGGGTTGACCCTCGGACTCCCAGATCTGATAAGCAAATTCTTTAATACGCTTGTCGTCGACACTCATTTAAACGCTCCTGATCACTGGTCACTTTGTACATAAAGATTGACGGGGAAATCCTTCAACGCAGTGCTCAACCATATAGCTTCCTGTGGTGTGACTGCGTTCTCGGAAAAAAGTCCCTTCAAATTAGGCCGGCAAGAGTGGTTAGGCAGCTTGACATGGGTGTCTCCCCATTTTTGGCTATCAATCAACGGGCTGCCGACATCCCCCAGCAGGTCGCTGCACAGGCGCGGCACGATCACCACCGCCAACTGCGTCGCCGTGGTGCGGGCGAAGGCCAGCACCTTGCTGGCGTGCTCGCCCACCACTTCGAGTGGTTGGTAATCTCCGTGCAGAAACAACTCGGCATGTGCAACCCTCGTTTGCAAGGTGCGGGCAACCAGTGCCTGCTTGATGCGACCGTCCTGCCAGTGCTCCAACAGCTGTCCCAGAGCGCTGGCATCGTGCAGCGACCGCTCTCGTGCAGCGTAGTCCACCGGACGCCGGTTGTCCGGGTCGACCAGGCTGAAGTCCCAATACTCTGCGCCCTGATACAGATCCGGCACGCCGGGTACGGTCATGCGCAGCAAGCTTTGCGCCAAACTGTTAAGCGCGCCGGCCGGTGCGATCTGGCGGACCAGGGAAGCCAGTGACTGGCGCAACGGCAAGGCGTCTTCGCTGAGCAGCAGCTTCTCCAGAAAGTCTCGGCATTGTTGCTCGTAGGGCTCGTTGGGCGCGCTCCAGCTGCTCAGCAACTTGGCCTCGCGCAGGGCTTTTTGCTGCCACTGCGCGACGCGCTCGAACAACGCCTGCAAGCCGTCGTGATCGTCGGCTTCAAGGCCCAGTGGCCAGGCGCCGATCAAGGCTTGATAGAGCATGGCCTCATCGCCGCCAGTGGGCGCCGGGGCGTCGGCAAACTCGCCGCGCCATGGCTGCGCCAGCGCCATCCAGTGGGTGACATGGGCAGCGTACCAGGCACCGCGTTCACTGAGCACGGCCAGGCGAGTGCGGGTATCTTCGCCGCGCTTGTGGTCGTGGGTGGCGGTGGCCAGCAGGTTGCTGGGGAAGCGTTCGAGCCGCTGCTGGCAGGCGCGGTGGAAATCTTCCACAGGGGCGCTGAATTCTTCGGGATCGAAGCCTACGTCGTTGCGCGACAGCAATACCGCGCTGCGATAGAACGCAGTATCTTCGACAGCCTTGGCGGCCGCGGGTGAGGTCAACTGCTGGAAACGCACGTTGGCATGTTTGAGTGCCTTGCGCGCGCGACCCGGCGGCATGTGCCGCATGGGCTCGCCACCGAACCAGCGCTGCAGGTAGTCGAGCACCGGCCAGTCGCCTTCGTTGAGTTGGGCGCGGGCCTGCTCCACGGCATGCTGGAAAAACCCTTCGTCTTCGGCGGGGCGTCCGCAGGCACTGATATAGGTGCGGTACACCTGAAAGTGCACGATGAGTTCCTGCAGCGCTCGACGGATCGCACCAAGGGTCAGGTCGCGGCTCATCACGTCGTTGCGCGCGACCTTCAGCAGCGCCTGGGACACGGCCTCGAAGTCACCGGCCAGGGTGCCGTTGAGCACCAGATGACGACCGGCGCGCGCCTCTTCGGCGAAATCACCGGTGCGCCCGCTGACCTTTTCCCAGACCTCGACCAGCGCATCCTTGCCGCGCGGATCATGCTGCAGAAGCGACACCTGGTTCATGAATTCGTAGCCAGTGGTGCCGTCGACCGTCCAGTCGCTGTGCAGTTGCTCGCCTGCGCCGAGGATCTTCTCGACGTAGATCGGGAAGTGTTCGACGGCGGCCTCTGCGGGGCGCTGTGACAGCAAGCCGGCAACCCGACGGCGCAGCTTGCGACTATAGCCGCGCGGGTCGGCCAGGCCGTCGATATGGTCGATGCGCAGGCCGTCCACCAGGCCCTGCGCAACCAGTTCGAAAATCTTGCTGTGGGTGGCTTCGAACACTGCCGCGCGCTCGACCCGCAAGCCGCCCAGTTCGTTGATGTCGAAGAACCGCCGCCAGTTGATATCGTCGGCCGCGGTGCGCCAGCTGGCCAGGCGATAGTGCTGTTTTTCGAGCAGCCGATGCAGGCGCTGGAAGCCTTCTTCGGTAGTCGAGTCGTACTGCTTCAAGGTGCTGGCAATGCTTTCGCCAACCTCGGCAGCGGCGGCTTGGCGCGCCAGTTCCTGACGCAGCACCTTGGCCTGGGCGTAGCCTTGGGGATGTTGCGCCAACGCGGCGAAGCGTGCGCCGAGCTCCGCCAGCTCGCTGTTGCCGGTGGCGATCAACAGCCCGGCGTAATCCGGCGGGCAGATAGGGAAGATGTGCTCGTAATGCTCGACGAAAAAGCTGCCGTGCTCGGCGTCGAAGTGCAACGCCAGAGTGCCGTCGCGCAGCGCCACGCCGTAGTCGCTGCCCAAAAACGGCAGCAGCAGCTGGCCGTCCAGCAGCGGGTCGGGGGAGTGCCACTGGATATCGAAAAACTCCGCGTAAGGGCTGCGTCGGCCCCACTCCAGCAGGTCGAGCCACCACGGATTGTGCGGGCCGCCGACGGCCATATGGTTGGAGACGATATCGAGGATCAACCCCATGTTCTTTTCGCGCAGGGCCGCGACCAGGCGGCGCAGCGCGGCTTCGCCGCCGAGTTCAGGGTTGACCGTGGTGGGGTCGACCACATCGTAACCGTGCATCGAACCAGGGCGGGCCTTGAGCAGGGGCGAAGCATAGACGTGGGTAATGCCCAGCTCGGCGAAGTAGGGCACCAGGGGGACCGCGTCGTCGAGGGTGAAGTCCTTGTGAAACTGTAAACGCAGGCTGCCAGTCAGGGGAGTCATCGGTCACGCTCATTGGATTGTTGTCGGGCAGTGGCTAACAGTTCGAGGCGCCGAGCGGCGTCGGTATCGTCCAGCAGCGCCTGCGCAGGGGCACTGAAGCGCCGCCGCCAGTTGGGATGGCTGTCGGTGGTGCCGGGCAGGTTAGGGGCCTCAAGGGTACCCAGGGCATCTTCCAACGGCAGCAGCACCAACGGCGCTCGGGTATGGGCGATAAAACGAACACTGGCGTCGATCAGTTGATCGGATTCTTCACCTTCGCCCTGGAAGTTGACCGGGTCCTGCTCCAGCAGGTGACGCAAGCCGCGACGCTCGTGCTCGCGCGACTCACGCCATTGCTGTTCGGCCGCGGCGTCGATCAGATTCAGGCGGTGGTTCCAGTCGATATCATTGGCTCGCCACCAGCCGTTGAGGGGCGAGAGGTCGTGGGTGCTGGTGGTGGCCAGGGCGTTGTCGGGCCATTCCATCAAGGATTTGAAGTGGCCGGTGTGGTGCTGTTCGAACAACAGCACGCGCATGCCGAGGATCTGCCGCGCCGCGAGTTTTTCCCGCAGCCCGTCAGGCACGGTGCCCAGGTCCTCACCGAGGACGATGGCCTGGTGGCGGTGCGATTCCAGCGACAGCAGACGCAGCATGTCGTCGAGCGGGTAGTGCAGGTAGGCGCCATTGGGTGGCGACTCGCCCTGAGGAATCACCCACAGCCGTTGCAGGCCGAGGATATGGTCGATGCGCAGGCCACCGGCATGGGCGAAATTGGCCCGCAGCATTTCGATAAAGGCGCGAAAGCCGCTGCGTTGCAGCCCTTCGGGGGAGAACGCGGAGATGCCCCAGCCTTGCCCGGCCCGGTTGAGGATATCGGGCGGCGCGCCCACGGTCAGCGACGAAAGCAATTCGTCCTGGCGGCTCCAGGCCTGGCTGCCGGCACCGTCGGCGCCGACGGCAAGGTCGGCGACCAGGCCGATGCGCATGCCGCTGCTGCGGGCGGCGGTTTGGGCGCGTTCCAGGCTGCGAGCGATCAGCCACTGGCAGAAGGCGTAGTAGCCGACCTCTTCTTTATGTTCCTTGGCGAATTCGGCGATCGACGGGCTGCGGGGGTCTTGCCATTGCTCCGGCCACTGGCGCCAGTCCTGGGGTTCGCCCTGGCGCGCGCATTCAGCCTGCAAGGCCTCGAAGCGGCAGTGATTTTCGAGCGCTTCACCGCCAGCGTGGCGGAAGCTGCTCAGGTCAGCCTGCAGCGGGTGATCGCCCGCGCTGAAACCCTTGTACAGCTCTCGCAGCAAGGTTTGCTTGGCGTCGGCGGCGCTGGGCCAATCGATCAGGGCCAGGGACTCGAGCTCGTCGAGGGTCTTGCCCAGCCCCGTCGCTTCGATGGCGCTGCGCACCGCGCGCTCGCCCAGAATGGTCCCAGGGGCGGCATACAGGCTGTTGAGGAACAGGCGGCTCGACGGCGAATAGGGACTGTAGCGATGGTTGTCGCTGCTGAACATGGCGTGCATGGGGCTGATCGCCAGGGCATCGGCGCCGCGTTCGCCGGCACTGCGCGCCAGCTGCTCGAGCGCCTGGGTATCGCCGAAACCACCGTCACCGGCGCGGCGCAGGGAGTACAGCTGCACCCCCAGGCCCCAGGCCCGCGGGGTTTCGCTGCCCAAGGCATCACCAACGCTGTAGCAGCGGCTGGGGGCCACGGCCAGGGTGAACTGGCGGCCGTCGATGGTCACCAGCTGATAGCCGACCGGGACCATGCCGGGCAGGGCGCCGTGCTCGTCCAGGCGAATGTCCAGCGTGGCGCCGTCCTCGAGTTCGATCCGGCACTGGCTGTGCGGCGCGAAGTATTTTTGCAAGTCCAGGGCGCTGCCTTGGTCCACCGTCAGCAATGGCGGCAGGTGTTGGGCATCGTGGGCCTTTTCCAGCGCGGCCAGGCTGCGGCGGATGTCGTCTTCGCTATCGGCGGCATGCCCCAGGCCGGCGAGGACCTTGCGCAAGGCCTCGGGGGCCACGGTTTGGTGATTGCCGTTGGCATCGACCCAATGCACGGCAAGGCCGGCGTTGGCGGCCAAGGTGTGGAGTGACTCGCTCATGGTTTGCCTCCTGCTCCTTGCACTACAGCGTCTAAAGGGGGGATGAGGCTGACCACGGTGGTGTAGGGGGTGAGCTTGCGGTTGTTGTCGGGCTGCAGGCGGCTGTCGAACAGGCGCAGGCTGGCATCCGGCAGTTCTACCTCGAGGGTTTGATCACCGAGGTTGAGGTCGATGCGCAGCTCTGCGCCATCGCCCATTTTCCAACGCGCGGTGATGGCCTTGTCAGCCAGCACCTCGGCACCCAGCGAGCGAGCGCCGGGTAGCCGCGGGAAGATCTCGCGACGTCGCCAGGTCAGCAGTTCGCGGTACAGCTCGACCCAGTGGCCGTGCTGATGAGCGGGGAAACTGGCGAAATCGGGGCGCGAGTCTTCGAAGGTCTTGGGCGCATTGGGATCGGGGATGGTTTCGCGCTTGTGCGGGTCGGCAAACACGCTGAACGCTTTGAATTCGCTTCGGCGGCCCTCGCGCACGGCATCGGCCAGCTCGCCGTGGTGGCTGGTAAAGAACAGGAACGGCTCCTTGGCCGCCCACTCATCGCCCATGAACATCAGCGGAATCATCGGTGACAGCAGCAGCAAGGTGGTCGCCGCGCGCAGCGCCGGCTCGCTGCACAGCTGATTCAGGCGCTCGCCGAAGGCGCGGTTGCCGATCTGGTCGTGGTTCTGCAGGAACAGCACGAAGGAGCCGGGCCACAGATGCCCGCTGGCCTCGCCGCGGGCTTCGCCATGACGGTTGACGTGGCCCTGATAGACGAAGCCCTCGCCCAGGCAACGCGCCAGTTTCTCGGTGGTGTGGTCTTTATAGTCTTCGTAGTAGGCTTCGGTCTCGCCGGTCAGCAGCACGTGCAGGGCGTTATGGCCGTCATCGTTCCACTGAGCGTCGTAGCCCTGTTTGAGCAAGTGCGCCTGGTTGTGCTCGTTTTCCAGATTCAGATAGACGTGGCGGCGCGGCTCCAGCGACTGGCGAATGCGCTTGGCCATGACCTGCAGGAAATCCGGGCTTTCGATGGCATGGACGGCGTCGAAGCGCAGGCCGTCGAAGCGGTATTCGTGAAGCCACATCAACGCGTTGTCGATGAAGTAGTCACGTACAGCCTGCTGGCTGAAGTCGATGGCCGCACCCCAGGGAGTGTGTTTGTCTTCATTGAAGAAGCGCTTGGCGTAGGCGTGCAGATAATTGCCGTCGGGGCCGAAGTGGTTGTAGACCACGTCGAGAATCACCATCAGGCCATGGCTGTGTGCCGTATCGATCAAGTGCTTGAGCTGCGCTGGCGTCCCGTAGGAGGATTGCGGGGCGTAGGGCAGCACACCGTCGTAGCCCCAGTTGCGGTCGCCGGGGAATTGGGCGATGGGCATCAATTCGATCGCGGTGATCCCCAGCGCGGCAAGGCGCGCCAGGTGCGTTTCGACACCGGCGAAGCCGCCCATGGCGCCTACGTGCAACTCGTAGATGACCGCTTCGTGCCAAGGCCGGCCGTGCCAGCCTGTCTGCTGCCAGGGATAGTGGTCATCCACCACCAGGCTCGGCGAGTGGACATCGCTTTGCTGGGCGCGGGAGGCGGGATCCGGCACCTGCAGGTGGCCGTCGATCTCGTAGCGGTAAGCGGTGCCTGCGGGGCAGGCCAACTGGTGTTGATACCAGCCCTCATCATCGGCGGTCATGGCCAGGGGCGCCTGGCCTTCGATCAGCAGGCTGACCGACTGTGCATCCGGGGCCCACAGCGCAAAGCGCGTAAGCCCCGATTTCAACATTACCGCCCCGTGGGACATCTCTCTTTCAACAGACCAGGTTTCAGTTTCCCGTGACGGCATCGATGAAACCTCTTGAACTTAGGATTTTGCCGATTTGCCTTTGGCTTGATCGACCATTTTTTCGTAGAGCTTGGCGTAGGGTTCGACAGCCTGCGACCAGTTGAAGGGTTGGGTCATGGCGCGGCAGCGCATGGCGTTGAGCAGCTCCGGTTTGCCGAACACGTAGAAGGCGCGAGTCAAGGCTTCACGGTAGCTCTCGGCGGTGGGCTCTTCGAACAGAAAGCCGGTCATGCCATCTTCGATGGTGTCGGCCAGGCCGCCGGTTTTGCGCGCCACCGGCAACGAGCCGAAGCGTTGTGCGTACATCTGGCTCAGGCCGCAAGGCTCGTAGCGCGAAGGCATCAACAGAAAGTCACTGCCCGCGAACATGCGCCGGGCATCGGTTTCATTGAAGCCGATGCGTGCCGACACCTGGCCAGGAAAGCGCAAGGCCAGCTCGCGCATCGCTTGTTCGCCTTCAGGCTCGCCACGGCCGATGATCGCGATCTGGCCGCCGTTCTCGACGATGAATTGCGCCACCGCCTCGGTAAGGTCCAGGCCTTTCTGGAACACCAGGCGCGAAACCACCGCGAACAGCGGGCCCTCGCTAGGCTCCAGGCCGAACAGTTCGCGCACGTGGTCGGCGTTGACACCCTTGCCATCCCAGTCGTTGAGGCCGAACGGGCAGACCAGATGCGGATCGGTGGCCGATTCCCAGCTTTCATCGATACCGTTAGGGATGCCGCTGAGCAGCCCCTGTTGCGCCTTGTAGCTGAGAAACCCGTCGAGCCCGCAGCCGAATTCAGGGGTGGTGATTTCTTCGGCGTAGGTGGCGCTCACCGTGGTGATGTGGCTGGAATAGGACATCCCGGCCTTGAGAAACGACAGCTTGCCGTAAAACTCCATGCCTTCCTGTTGCAGCGCGTGCTCGGGGATGCCGAGTTCCGGGCAGCAGGCCAGGCTCACCACGCCTTGATAGGCGAGGTTGTGAATGGTGAACAGGGTCGGCACGTTCAGCCCGCGCCAGTGCATATAGGCTGGGGCCAGGCCGGCCGGCCAGTCGTGGGCGTGAACCATGTCCGGGCGCCAATGCACCATGCCCTGGCCTGCAGCGATGTCGGCGGCAGCCAGGCCCAGGCGGGCGAAGCGAATATGGTTGTCAGGCCAGTCACGGCCATTGTTGGCGCCATAAGGCGTGCCTTCACGGGCATACAGCTCGGGGCACAACAGTACATAGATCACCAGACCGTCCGGCATGTCCATGCGGCCGACCTTGCAGGGTGGCAGCGCGGCGTGGCCGCCCATCTCACCGACCACATGAATCGGGTGACCGCTGTTAAGCACTTGCGGGTAGCCCGGAATCAGCACCCGCACATCGTGCAGGGGGCTCATGGCGCGAGGGAGCGCGGCAGAGACATCGCCCAGGCCCCCGGTTTTGACGAGGTCGGCAATTTCAGAGGTGACGAAGAGGATTTTCTTGCGATTAGGATTTGGCGTCGAATCAGCTTGCAGCACTTTGCCGGTCGAAGCGATAGCAGGCAAGGAAGGAACCTCGCTGACCTGCTGATTGAAGCGTTCCCCATGGGTTTCGACGGCGGCATTGATCATTGTGAACCCTCTCCCGAGTGTTGATTACATCTGCCAGATACTTATTTTGTTCAGCCCCAGTCAGCCGCGCGAGCGCTACGCAGGCCCGACGATGAATTGTCGGTCGCAATTTCAGAGAGGGGTGGGCAGGTCGTGCTTTCAACGAGTCGATAACTACGGCCTACCTAATAGCTGACCGGTGGGCGTTTCAGAAGTTTCGACTTTTTTACGGTGAAGTTTCCGAACGGCTTACAGGTTGACTTGAGTGTAGAAGATATCTGCAGAATCGGGAGGGCAGCCGACTGACGGGCGTAAGTCATCGCGATGCGGGGTGGTAGCCAGGTACCGACTGGTGGGTAGAACGATGGTTTGAGATGGCGGCCCCGGCAATGTCGCCGGGAGTCACCTCGGAGCTCCCATGACCGATACCCTTTCTTCGCCCCTGAGCCTGGTTGCTCAGTATGCGCCATTGGCCAGCAGTGTCAGTCGGCGATTCAACGGCCGCCCTTCACTGCGAAGTGTCGCCCGCGACCTTATCAACCTGGCCTTGAGCAAGCACAAACCGGCCCTGCAGGTCGATGGCGCCAGCCTCAAACTGATTCGGGCCGACGCGCCGGCCCCCATTGCGTTGGAGGATCTGCTGATCCAGCGGTATCTGCAGGACCGCACGCTAAATCTGATCGCAGGCGTTGATGCGGTGACCCAGCAACAGGGCGCTGAGGCGCCGCAACCCCTGGCCTTGGGTATTGGCGAGCTGGAAACGCTGATCGATGAATGGGGGCCTTCATTGCTTGAACACTATAAACAGCGCCTGGTCGAGTACTGGAATCATGTCGACGCAACCGGTCAGAGTCGCTGGCAGTGGTTGGCCGGCCACCTGCGCGAGCATGTGCGGATGTTGGCGCGGCGCCAAGTCGAGCAAGGACGGCTGGATGGTGAGGAGAGCGAAACGCTGTTGGCTCTCTGTAGTGGCACGCCGTTGGCGGGCACCCGCACTGCACTGCTGCAGATTCAGCACATCGCCAATCCTGCCGTGACCACGCCCCATGTCACCAGCGATCTGGTGATCACCCGCACTGCGCAGGGCGATGAAGTCGAGCGGATACTGCTGTGCCGTCCTTTGGCCGAGGTGCAAGCGTTCGCCGACATGGCCACGCTGGCCGAGGCCCAGGCGCGCTATCTAGGTGATCGCCGGACTGGCCAGCGCGTGGATTTTGCATTGATCAACATCGACGCCGATAGCTTCGATACCCAGGCGCTGATGCTTTTGGAATGCCAGCTGAGCAATCTGACGGCGCTGGCCGAGCATTACCGGGGGCAGGGCAGCGATATCGACACGCTGGTGAGTCTGGCCGAGCGCAGTACCAGTCTTTACGACCTGAGCCGCCCCGAGGAGCTCGCGCGCGCACAGCGCATGAAGGACGCACTGCCGGTCTGGCTCGAACAGGCGCCGCGCGACGATAAATTACGCTATGCAACGCTGCTGGCGCAGCTGGGCGAGGTGCAGCGCCAGAGCGGCGGCGAGCACTACCTGGATGGCATCCTGCCCTTGGAGGACTACACCGCAGCCGAGTTGAACCGGCAGATCGCCCTCGATCACCCCACACAGCGTGTGGCCTTGGCTGATGTGCAGGTGCGTATTTATCATGCACCCAATGCCCTGCTCGAAATCGTGCATGCCGGGGATGGTCATCTTGAATATGTGGTCATCAGTCTGGTCGAGCTGGCACTGTTCAATGTCCATGGACGCCCGGCCGGCATGCTCGAGATCGAACCCCGTGCGGGCGCGACGCTGCCGGCCTGGGTGACTCGCGAGGCGGTGATCGCCCTGGTGACCACCGTCGATATCGGTCGGCGCTATGTCGCGCTGTTGCGTCAGCGCTTGTTGGAGGATGTCCCGCAGGCAGCACGACGGCAGGCGCTTTACCTGGACCAGTTGCGGGTGCAGTTGCCGCTGAAGATGCTTGAGCTGAAAATCCGCCAGGCGTGCGGCGTCACGGCAGCGGGCGTGACCATGCTGATGCAGGCGTTGAGGCTCGATTCCCTCGCGCCCAATGTTCGCCGCGCGACGTCCACGCTGCCGGGGCCAACGGTGCGGCAGTTGGCAGTGCGTCGCGCCCTGGGAGCCACTCCAGATATCATCCAGTGCGCTTACCTGATCGGGGCCGATGATGAAGACGGCGTTTGCGTGCTGTATCGCCCCTTGTCCGCAGAGCCCTTGCGCCAGTTTGCCAGTGTTGGCGCGCTGCTGTCGGCGATCAAGGCGCCGGGCGCGCTGCAGGATGACGTGTTGCTTTGGCTGGAGGCGGCCGCGCGTCCGGTCTATGCCAATGGCGGCTTTGATGAACCGCACATTCGTCATTTCCTTCCTGGCGACGATACAGCCGAGCTAACGCGCCCGGCCCCCGCGACCTTGACGGGCGTAGCGCTTGAGGGTGATCTGTGGACCACGTTGTATCGTGACAATGTCGCCGGGCTGCAGGCCATCGCCGATCGCCAGTCGGTCAGCAACGATGAAAGTTGCTGGCTTGGCTATCGCGAGTTGGGCTGGGTGGTCTTCAACGCCTTGCTGCCCATGGTCGGTGGCCCGCTTGCCAGTGCAGGATGGATGCTGCAAAGCCTGAAAATCTTTGCCGATGGTTTCGATGCGCGTTTGCATGGAAGTCCTCAGGCGGCCAGTGACGCGCTGATGGAGTTTTTCTTCAATGCGGCTTTTGTGCTTTTCGGGCACAGCCTGGAGGCGCGCAGCAAAGGTATTGATCGCGTGACGCGGCCGTTGCTGAAGGACGGTGAGTGGCTCGACCCGGTTGAAGGGCTTGGGGAATCGGTGGTGGCGCCCGGTGAGCCGGTGGCCAGCCGCGTCATCGCAGCGCCTGGTACGTCGATAGCGCTGCACGAGCTGGACTTCGGTTTTCAGGCGGCTAGCCGCCGGCTCTCGGCTGCTCAGCGACAGACGTTGGTGACGTTCGCGGTACCGGCGGGGGACTTCGGTAGCGCGATACCCCACGGCCCTACCCAAGGCCTCTATCTGCGGGACCAGCAATGGTACGGGCTGATCGACGCGAGCTGGTTCGCGCTGGCGCTGGAAGACGGCGAGTTGCATATCATGGACATCAACGATGCATCGCGTCGCGGTCCCTATGTGCGCCGTGACGAAGCAGGCCGCTGGCAAGTCGACACCGCTTTGCGCCTGGCCGGCGGCTTGCCGGGCCGGGGGCGCAAGGCCTATAAAGAGGCGCAGCAGGCGCGCGAGGCAGCGCTGCTCAAGCGGGTTACTGATTACCGTGACCAGCAGACGGCTATCGATCGCAAGCTCAAGGTCACCCAGCAGGTCATGAGCGAGCTGCAAGCCCAGCGCTCCAGGCGTTATCCGGCGTATCGCCAGCGCTTCATCGAAGTGGCCAGCGAGATGGTGGTGGCCAGCGGCGATGCCATCGACGCCTTCGCCGAACTCAACAAGGTCCGCCCCTCGCCACGTTTTTTCGAGGAGCGCACCAGCCACTTGCGCGCCTTGTTGCGGATCAAATGGGAAATCGTCAGCAAACTGCGCGAGCAGCTGAGCGAACTGATCCTTGGCGATGGCCTGGAGCACGAAGCGCCCAATCCTGCCCCCATGAGCAGCTTCGAGGACTTTGCCGCGGGCTGCGATCTCATCGATCAACTCATTCACTGGACCGCTGAATCACAGCGGCGCATGGAGGATCTGGCCAATGTCGAACATTTCGGGGCGCCGGAGCTTGCAGCTATCAAGCCCACCTGGGCTGGATTCGGAACGCCGTTGACCTGGCGCGGCGTGCAGTTGTATTGGCTGAACGTCTTGAGCGAACAAAAAATGCGTCGCTGGCCCCGTCCCGAAGGCGCCATGAATGAAGCTGTCGCCTCTGCCAAGCTCGCCGCGCAGTCGCAGAACGCGATCCTGGAGCCCGGTGTATTCACCGACGAGGAGCAGATCCAGGTACTCGACAGCGCACTGCAACGCTATGAAGCGCTCGAAGACGCGCTGGATTTTACCCTGGCCACGGTCGAGCCCAATCGCTTGTCGCCAGCGGTGGCGCGCATGCTGTTGCATGTCGGCGCATTGCACAGCGCTGCCGAGGCGCAATTGGTGCCGTTGTTCCGGCAGCAGACCTTGCGTGCCCGCCAGCAGCGCAAGCAGCAGCGGCCGGTGCGCCAGCAGGTCATTGTCACCAGTCGCAAGCGCGGGGTACTGGTAGGCAACATGAAAACCTCGGCCGACGGCGGCGCGCAACGTTTTGAAGTGGCTGGCGGACTCGACGACACCACTGTCGAGCAGTTCCAGCAAGTGCCGGGCGGCGAAGATTGGGTGCGGGTGCCATCTGCCTCGGGGGCCATCGAGCCCAGGCCGGTGGCGCCCCTCGAAGCCTCGATGCGCGAGGCGATGGTGCTGCTCGGTCAAGCCGATCGTCAGTTGCTGCAAGCCAAAGCACGCGTGCAGGCCAACAAGGCGCATATCCCTTCCGAAACTCAAAACTTGCTCGATGACGTGGCCCAAGGGCTGCGTGACAAAGCGGATGACATCGACCTGGCGCTGGTGCGCCTCAATGAAACCGATCGGCTGTCTTCGTCCACGGGGCAATCGGCCGATGTGACCATCAGGCAACTGCGCGACAAGGCCGAGCAGCTGAAAACCGAAGGCCGGCGCCTGCGCATCGCGCTGTGCAAGGCCGGTGATCCACAGGCGTCCAGGATCGAGTGGCTGGTCGGCGAGGGGGAGGCGACGGTGGTGCTCGAGAAGCCGCGGACATTGCTCAAAGGCGGCGATTACCTGCAGGAATATGCGATCAAGGACGCCAGTGGTGTGCTTTGGTACGCGCATTTCCATTACCCGACGGCCACTGCGGCGGCAGAACGGTTCACCGTGGCGCACCTCAAGACAGTGGCGCAACGCTTCATGACCTATAAGCACTTCATGGCGTTGGGCGATACGGCCAAAGGGGCGACGGGCCTGATTCGGGCCGAAATTCAGCCGAACATGGCGCGCAAGGTATTTTTACCGGTGGGGGGGACATCGGGGGAGGGAGAGGCGTAGCGTTATACGCTTGTAGCAAGGGAGTGCGGATCATGTTCAGGATGGCATGATCCGCTGGACAGGCGCTCGATCGAGCGCCTGCACCTCGGGCTAACGTCAGGCGATACGCGCTTGAGCTTCAAAGCCCATGGCGTTCTGCTTGGCTTGTTGCAGCAGGCTGGTCAGGAAGGCGACCTTGTCCTGCAGCTCTTCACGTTCTTGCTTGAGCGCACGCAGTTCATCACGGCGAACACTGACATAGAGCGTTTGTGGTTGGTTCGTTGTCACTACAGTACCCATTGCACACCTCGCAAACTACCGGCACAGACATTAAGGATAAGCGCCCTGGGCGACTCTCGCGTCAGGCTCCTACCGCTATCGGCACGGATGATGATTTCTTTCGTTATTCATGGGAACTTTTTTATTTTTTATGGTCCATGTGATTTTTTTCATTTTTGTCGCAAGTGCCCGAAATAATTAGGCAAATCGCCAGATGGTAGGACGCTATTTAGTTTTACCAGCCGATGAATGGTAAAATCGGCGAACTATGCGGTCCGGGATGGGACTAACCAGAGGATCGCATGAGCTATAAAGGTGACGTTCGCCTTCTTTTTATTTGTGGAGCGCAGGCATGCAATTGGGAATCGTTGGACTGGGCCGCATGGGCGGCAATATCTCCAGAAGGCTGATGCGCGATGGCCACTCGACAGTGGTCTACGATCGTAGCGAGCAGGCGGTCCAGGGCCTGGCGAGCGAGGGCGCGACGGCGGCAAGCGGGTTGGCCGATCTGGTCAGCAAGCTGCAGTCGCCTCGTGCGGTGTGGGTCATGCTGCCATCCGGCAAGATCACCGAAGACACCATCAATGAGCTCAGCGCGCTGTTGTCCCCCGATGACGTGATCATCGACGGCGGCAACACCATGTACAAAGATGACATCCGTCGCGCCAAGGCGTTGGCCGAGAAGCAACTGCACTATGTCGACGTCGGCACCTCCGGTGGCGTCTGGGGCCTGGATCGCGGCTTCTGCATGATGATCGGCGCTGAAACCGCCGTCTTCGAACGCCTAGAACCCCTGTTTGCCACCCTCGCGCCGGGCGTGGGCAACATCCCCCGTACCTTGGGCCTTGAAGGCGAGTCCAACCGCGCCGAGCACGGTTACATTCACGCCGGTCCGGTCGGTTCCGGCCATTTCGTGAAGATGATCCACAACGGCATCGAGTACGGCTTGATGCAGGCCTATGCCGAAGGCTTCGACATCCTCAAGACCAAGAACAGCGAAGAGTTGCCAGAAGACCAGCGCTTCGATCTCAACCTGGCCGACATCGCCGAAGTCTGGCGCCGCGGCAGCGTGGTTTCATCGTGGCTGCTGGATCTGACCGCCGATGCACTGGCCAGTGACCCCGAGCTGGTCAAATATTCCGGGAAGGTCTCGGACAGCGGCGAAGGGCGCTGGACCATCGATGCCGCTGTCGAACAAGCGGTGCCGGTACCGGTGCTGTCGAGTGCGCTGTTCGCGCGCTTCCGTTCCCGCCAAGACGCCACTTATGGCGATAAAATGCTTTCCGCCATGCGCTTCGGCTTTGGTGGCCACGTGGAGGTGAAGAAGTAATGAAAAAAGGAAAATCCAAGGTAGAAGCAGCTCCGCCCACCACGATTTTCCTTTTTGGCGCCCATGGCGACCTGGTCAAACGGCTGTTGACGCCGGCCCTGTACAACCTCAGCCGCGATGGTTTGCTGGATAACGGTTTGCACATCGTCGGCGTCGACCACAACGAGGTCACCGATGAAGCCTTCGCGCAAAAGCTCGAAGACTTCATCCGCGACCAGGCCAAGGCCAAAGGGGGCAGCGCCGAAGAGGCGCTGGACCCTGCCCTTTGGGCGCGTCTGGCCAAGCGCATCAGCTATATCACCGGCGATTTCGTCGCTGATGATACCTATGCCGCGATCGCCAAGCGCATCGAGGAAAACGGTACCGGCAATGCCATGTTCTATCTGGCGACCTCGCCGCGCTTCTTCAGTGAAGTAGCGACGCGCCTGGGCAAGGCCGGGCTGCTGGAAGAAACGCCCGAGGCCTTCCGCCGCGTGGTCATCGAGAAGCCGTTCGGCTCCGACCTGGCCACCGCCGAAGCTCTTAACGCCAGCCTGCTGAGTGTGATGAGCGAGAAGCAGATCTATCGCATCGACCATTACCTGGGCAAGGAAACCGTACAGAACATCCTCGTCAGCCGATTCTCCAACGGGATTTTCGAGGCGTTCTGGAACAACCATTACATTGACCACGTGCAGATCACTGCGGCGGAAACCGTCGGGGTCGAAACCCGTGGCAACTTCTACGACAGCACCGGCGCGCTGCGCGACATGGTGCCCAATCACCTGTTCCAGCTGTTGGCCATGGTCGCCATGGAACCCCCGGCGGCCTTTGGCGCCGATGCGGTACGCGGCGAAAAGGCCAAGGTCATCGGCGCGATCCGCCCTTACGACAAGGCCGAGGCGATCAAGAATTCGGTGCGTGGCCAATACGCCCCTGGCCCCAAGGGCGAGGCCGGTTATGTCGAGGAGCCCAAGGTCGATCCGCAGAGCCAGACCGAAACCTATGTCGCGCTCAAGGTGATGATCGACAACTGGCGTTGGATGGGTGTGCCGTTCTATCTGCGTACCGGCAAGCGCATGAGTGTGCGCGACACCGAGATCGCCATCTGCTTCAAGCAGGCGCCGTACGCGCAGTTCCGCGACACCGAGGTCGACGACCTCAAGTCCAACTACCTGCACATCCAGATCCAGCCGGACGAAGGCATGTGGTTCGATCTGCAGGCCAAGAAGCCCGGGCCGACGCTGGATATGCAGAACGTCAGGCTGGGTTTCGCCTACAAGGACTTCTTCGAGATGCAGCCGTCCACCGGCTACGAGACCTTGATCTACGACTGCCTGATCGGTGACCAGACGCTGTTTCAGCGCGCGGACAACATCGAGAACGGCTGGCGTGCGGTGCAGCCATTCCTGGATGCCTGGGCGGATGCTGGCAAGGTGCGCATGTATGCGGCAGGGTCCGATGGGCCGCAGCAGGCGGATGACTTGCTGGCGCGTGATAACCGTGCCTGGCGGCCGCTGGGATGAGTGGGGAGGAGGCCGGCAGGGCTGGCATAAGGCTTATGCTCAGCGACATGGACGGCACCCTGCTGTTGCCCGACCACAGCCTTTCGCCTGGCGTGATCGCTGCCGTCGCGCAACTGCAACAGGCCGGGGTGCACTTCAGCCTGGCCAGTGCCCGCCCACCGCGAGCCATGCGCAAGCAGGTCGAGCAGCTGGGCATCGATGTCCCGACCATGGCATTCAACGGCGGCAACCTCTGCGCCGTCGATGGTACGGTACTGCAACGCCACTGCGTCGAGCCTGCCGCCGTGCATACCGCTTTGCAATTGTTTGCCGAGCACCCGGTGACCATCTGGGTGTTCGCGGACGATCACTGGCTGGCCCGTGACCGCAGTGGCGCCTATTTCGATACCGAGCTGCACGCGCTCGGTTATGGTCCGACCTTGGTCGATGATTTCGCCCCGTACCTGGAGCGTATCGACAAGATCGTCGCCACCACAGACGACTTCGCGCTGCTCATAGACCTCGAGAAGCAACTGCTGCCGCTGATCGAAGGCCAGGCGCTGGCATCGCGCTCGCAGCAATATTATCTGGACGTCACCGCGCTGGCGGCCAACAAGGGCGATGCGCTGGCCAATCTCGCCGAATACTTGCACATCCCCTTGGCGCAGACCGCCGCCATTGGCGATGGCGCCAACGATGTACCGATGTTCAAGCGCGCCGGGTTTGCCGTCGCCATGGGCCAGGCCCACCCGGACGTTCAGCGCCAGGCCGATGCCGTGACCGACAGCAATGCCGATGACGGGGTCGTGCGGGCCATTCAGGAATTCATTCTGCCACGCGCCTGATCCCTCGCTCCCTGGGGATTCGGCGACGGGGTGTGCTTCCCCCACGCTGAGGACCACCATGACTGCTTTGATCGAAGACTACGCTGTGCTCGGCAACTGCAGGACTGCCGCGCTGGTCGACAAGAACGGCTCGCTGGACTGGTTGTGTTTCCCCCGCTTTGACGCCCCCGCCTGTTTCGCCGCCTTGCTGGGCGACAGCGACAATGGCCGCTGGCGCATCGGCCCGGTGAGTCCGGATGCCAAGGTCACGCGGCGCTACCGCGACGGCACCATGATCCTTGAAACCACCTTCGAGACCGACACCGGCACCGCCGTGCTGATCGACTGCATGCCCATCGACCAGCCGGCCAGCGTGTTGCGCATCGTTCACGGCCTGCACGGCGAAGTGGATTTCGAAATGGACCTGGTCATGCGCTTCGACTACGGCAGCAGCGTACCCTGGGTCGAAAAAATCAGCCCGCTGACGCTGACCGCCGTGGCAGGCCCGGAGATGCTGGTGATGCGCAGCGCCACGGCGTTGCAGGCGCGTGACCATCACACCGGGAGTCGCTTCGTGGTCAAGGCCGGGGAGCGCAAGGTTTTTCGCTTGTCGCATCAAAGCTCGAACACGCCAGTGCAGGCCGGCTTCGACGGCGAGCAGGCGCTGGAGAGTACCGAGCGTTACTGGTTGGCGTTCTCCGATCGCTGCCCGCCGGTGGGACGATGGAGCGAGCTGGTCAAGCGCTCGCTGATCACTCTCAAGGCCATGACCTACGAGCCTACTGGCGGCATGGTCGCGGCCATCACCACCTCGCTGCCGGAGCGTCTGGGCGGTGAGCGCAACTGGGACTATCGGTACTGCTGGCTGCGCGACGCGACCATGACCTTGCTGGCGTTCATGAATCTGGGCTATTACGAAGAAGCCAGTGCCTGGCGCGAATGGCTGCTGCGCTCGGTCGCCGGTAATCCCGAGCAGATGCAGATCATGTACGGCCTGGGCGGCGAGCGGCGGTTGCCGGAGAGCACCTTGCCCTGGCTCAGGGGCTATGAAGGTTCGACGCCGGTGCGCATCGGTAACGCCGCTGCGACCCAGACTCAGCTCGATGTCTACGGCGAGGTCGCGGATGCCATGAGCCAGGCGTTGCGCAACGGGCTGCCACGTCACCCGCGCAGTACCTCGGTGTCGCGGTTGATCATGCCGTTTCTGGAGAAGATCTGGCAGCAGCCGGATGAAGGCATCTGGGAAATTCGCTCCGAGCCGCGGCACTTTACCCATTCCAAAGTCATGGCCTGGGTGGCGTTCGATCGCGCCGCCAACGTGGCCGAAGGTATCGACCCCCCGTTGCAGGCCCATTACCGGGCGGTGGCCGAGCAGATTCACCGGGAGGTGTGCGAGAAGGGCTTCAACGCCGAGCTGGGCTACTTCGTGCAGTCGTTCGGCGCCGAGGATGTCGACGCGAGCCTGTTGCAGATTGCCTTGACCGGCTTTCTGCCGGCCGACGATCCCCGTTTCGTCGCTACGGTAGCCGCCATCGAGAAGCGCTTGCTGCGCGATGGCTTGCTGTTGCGTTACGAGTCGCACGAGGTGGACGACGGGTTGACGCCGGGGGAGGGGACCTTTCTGGTCTGTTCGTTCTGGCTGGCGGATGTCTACGTGTTGCTAGGCCGGGATGACGATGCCGAGGCGCTGTTCGAGCGCCTGGCGGGATTGTGCAACGATGTCGGCTTGCTGGCCGAGCAGTACGACCACCTGGGCAAGCGCATGCTCGGCAACTTCCCCCAGGCGTTCAGCCATATCGGCATTATCAATACTGCGCTCAATCTGCACCGTGCCCATGCGCCGGCGCAGACGCGCGCGCAGAGTGCTTGATGGGTTAGCGGTGTCAATGCGGGCCTCTTTGCGAGCAAGCTTTGCTCCCACAGGTGTATGAGCCTGTGGGAGCGAGGGTGCGCTTTCAGCCCCGCGGCACCACAAAGCCCCATCCTTTGGCACATCTCCCATCACCCACCCTTGCTATAGTCCTGCCCATCCAAAAACTGTCAGGACGCCCCCATGACCGATTACCAAGCCTTCACCGTCGCCCTGGATGCCGGTATCGCCCATGTGCAGATCAACCGAGCGGCCAAGGCCAACGCCATGAATGCCGACTTCTGGCGCGAGATCGTCGAGATATTCCAGTGGATCGATGACACCGATGCCGTGCGCGTGGTGGTGCTCAGCGGTGCCGGCAAGCACTTCAGCGCCGGCATCGACCTGGCGCTGCTGGCCTCGGTGGCCAGCGAACTGGGCAAGGACGTGGGCCGCAATGCGCGGCTGCTGCGGCGCAAGATCCTGCAAATGCAAGGCTCGTTCAATGCCGTCGACCAGTGCCGCAAACCGGTGCTGGCTGCGGTGCAAGGCTATTGCATCGGTGGCGCCATCGATCTGATCGCCGCCTGCGACATGCGCTATTGCAGCGAGGACGCGCAGTTTTCCATCAAGGAAATCGACATGGGCATGGCCGCCGACGTCGGCACCCTGCAACGCCTGCCGCGGATCATCGGCGACGGCCTGCTGCGCGAACTGGCCTACACTGGGCGCACGGTGGAGCATGAAGAAGCACTGCGCATAGGCTTGGTCAATCGTACGTACGAAAATATCGAGGCTCTGCACAAAGGGGTCTTTGCCATCGCCGGGCAAATTGCCGCAAAATCACCGATAGCCGTGGCCGGCACCAAACGCATGATCAGCTACATGCGCGATCATCGTATCGATGACGGCCTCGAATACATCGCCACCTGGAACGCCGCGATGCTGCAATCCCATGACCTGCGCGTGGCCATGGCGGCCAGCATGAGCGCACAGACGCCAGTCTTCGACGACTGATCCGGCGGACCGGTGCCAAAACCAAGGAATTTCCGTGATGTCGCAACGATGGATCACTTCGGTACTGGATACTCAAACCCGCGGCGGCCTGGCCGTGGTGTTCAGCAAGCAAGGCTTCGCCTTCGACGACAACGGCGTGCTGTTCTCTCGTGAATGGGTCAAGGGCCTCGATCTGCCACTGGCATTCGAACACGGCATCGGCCATTTCGACGGCGAACCGGTGTATTTGCTGGTGCTCGATGGCGCGGCGCAACTGCCCGGCGTTCAATGGCAGGGCCTGCGCGCGTTCATGCTCAATGACGATTTCGCCCATTACCGGGTGCTCGCCTATGCCGCGCAGATTGCCACCTGGGCCAACGAGCACCGCTTCTGTGGACGTTGCGGCGCGGCGAACGTGCAGGTGCCGCGTGAGCGTGCCATGCATTGCGAGGCTTGCGATCTGCGGGCGTATCCGCGGATCTCGCCGAGCATGATCGTGCTGATCACGCGCGGGGACGAAATCCTCCTGGCCCGCTCACCGCGTTTCGTCACCGGGGTCTACAGCACCTTGGCCGGTTTCGCCGAGCCGGGCGAGTCGGCTGAAGAGTGCGTGGTGCGCGAGGTGTTCGAGGAAGTGCAGCTCGAGGTGAAGAATATTCGCTATGTGGGCAGCCAGTGCTGGCCGTTCCCGCATTCGATGATGCTGGGCTTTCATGCCGAGTACGCCGCAGGCGATATCGTGCCTCAGGCCGACGAGATCGAAGATGCCCAGTGGTTTCGGGTGGATGCGCTGCCACCGCTGCCGATGTCGCGGTCGATCGCACGGTATCTGATCGATCTGTACGTTGCCCAGCGCCTCGGTTTGCCAGAGCCGACGATGCCAGGATAATTGTCGCGCACACCTGATGGCCCTTTCGGCGGCGGAGGGGCCCTCGAGCGCACCCACACCCTTGGTCACAACTCACTGACGCGATACACACACCGCCGCGAATCCGTCAGCAGATGCTCGACACGCTCCACGCGCGCGCCGAGCACTTGTTCGAACAGCTGCAACTCGGAGCGGCAGAAATTCTGGCAGGCACTGGCGGCCGCGCAGATCGGGCAGTGGTTCTCGATCAGCAGGAAGGCACCGTCCTGCGTGGCAGCATATTCCGCCATATAACCTTCTCGGCTGCGCACTTCGCTGAGGCTTCTGACTTTGTCCTCGAGGTTCGTCGCATCCCGCATGGCCAGCGCATAGTTTTCGCCATTGCGCTGTTCACGCACCTCGATCAACCGATCTATCGCATTTTCACCGAACGTTTCCCGCACCGCGTCGAGCAACTGCACGGTCAGATCGCCGTGGCTGTCGGGAAAGCGGCTGTGGCCTTTGCCGGTCAACTGCCAGAGCTGTATCGGCCGCCCCACGCCACGGGGTTGCGAATAAGCCTCGACCAGGCCGCTGCCTCCCAGCTTGACGAATTGTTGGCGTGCCGCCTCGCTGGTCATGCCCAGCGCCTCGCCGGCCTCTACCGCTTGCTGAGGGCCGCGCGTCTTCAACAGCCACAGCAGGCGGTCTGCGGTAGACCCAGGGGGATTTTCCAAGCTTTCTCTTGACAAATGCGGTGCTCACTCGAAGAATAAAAAAAGTAAACGCTTTGTAAAACAAAATAAGCGATTGCCAGCCTGTTGGCAACTTCGCGCACCGCCAGCCTGGGAGGCACTATGTCGACGGTACAAGGAACATGGGCGCAATTGTTGCGCGGCCGGAACGCCGCGTGTTCGGCTGCTTTGGCCGGTGGCGTGGCATTGCACGCCATCAATATCTATATCGCGACCACGGTGTTGCCATCGGTGGTCGCGGATATTGGTGGCCTGAATCTCTATTCATGGAACACCACACTGTTCGTTGTCGCTTCGATCCTCGGTTCGGCCTTGACCACTCGGCTGCTCGGGCGTCATGGCTCAAAGGGCGCCTACGCGGTGGCCGCACTGGCGTTCATGCTCGGCAGCGCGACCTGTGCGCTGGCGCCAAATATGCTGGTGATGCTGACGGGCAGGACGATCCAGGGGCTGGGCGGGGGATTTTTATTTGCGCTGAGTTATTCGATGATCAATGTGGTCCTGCCGGAGCGGCTCTGGCCGCGAGCCATGGCCCTGGTCTCGGCGATGTGGGGCTTGGCGACGCTCTTGGGGCCAGCCATCGGCGGGGTGTTCGCCGAACTGCAGGCGTGGCGCTGGGCTTTCGGGTTTTTGGTGCCGGTCACAGCGGTGTATGGCGTGCTGGTGTGGAAGCTCCTGCCGGAAAAAACCTAGGCCGAGGGCGATGCCAATCCCGTCGCGATGCCGCAACTCCTGTTGTTGGTCGGCGCGGTGCTGGTGGTGAGTGCGGGCAGTGCCTCGGTCGATCCGATCTGGAATGCCAGCGGTGTGGTCGTCGCTTCGGCGCTGATGTCCATGCTGGTGCGCCTGGAGCGTCGTGCGGTGGTACGCCTGCTGCCGGCTTCGGCACTGAGCTTGCGCTCGCCTTTGCTTGCCCTGTACCTCACCATGGGGCTCTTGGTGGTGGGCATGACCAGCGAGACCTTTGTGCCGTATTTCCTGCAAAAGCTGCACGGGCAAACACCTTTGGTCAGCGGCTACATCGCAGCCTTGATGGCGGCAGGATGGACGGTGTCGGAAGTCCTGAGTTCGGGCTGGAAGGCGCGTGGCGTTCGCTTGGCGATCATCAACGGGCCAGTGCTCGTGCTCCTGGGCATGCTGTTGCTGGCGTTGAGCATGCCGCGTTCGGGCGATGAGTCCGGACAGGCACTGACGTTGATCTGCGTGGGCCTGGGGCTGGTCGGCTTCGGAATCGGGCTGGGCTGGCCGCACCTGTTGACGCAGGTGCTGGTGGTGACACCGGTGCGGGATCAGGACTGCGCGGGCGCATCGATCACCACCGTGCAACTGTTCGCGACGGCGTTGGGTGCGGCCTTTGCGGGAATGATCGTCAATCTGGCGGGGCTTGGCGATCCAGGCGATGCGCAAGGTATCAGCGCTGCGGCGATGTGGCTGTTCGGGCTGTTTGCCTTCGCGCCGCTGGCGGGAATCGTCACCGCCGTGCGTGCCGCCAGAACGGTCACAGCGGATTGAAACCCCATGCTATGAGGGGGACACCAGGCCCCCGGTTCAAGCTGGTACTCACGCCTGGCCGAACCAGTGCTGCCAGGCCAGGCGCACGGTCAGTGCCAGCACCACGCTGATGAACACCGGCCGAATGAACTTGGCCCCGCCGCCGATGGCCGTGCGTGCGCCGAAGAATGCGCCGATCATCACGCAGGCGCCCATGCACAGGCCGATCAACCAGTCCACCTGGCCGTTGATGACGAACACCATGAGTGCCGCAGCGTTACTGACGAAGTTCATGCTGCGCGCCACACCGCTGGCCTTGACCAGGTCGATCGGATAGAGCAAGAGCGTGCTCACCGTCCAGAACGCGCCAGTCCCCGGCCCGGCGACGCCGTCATAGAAACCCAGTGTGAAGCCCTGCGGCGATTGCCATTTTTTGCGGATCGGTACGTCGACGTCCAGCGGCGCCTTGGGCGTGCCGCCGAACAGCAGGTAAAGGCCGCACCCGAAGACGATCACCGGGAGCATCTTGTTCAGCCATTCGGCAGGCAGGTAATGGGCGACCACAGCGCCGACCAGCGCGCCGATGGCGGTGCAGATCAGGGCGTGGGTCCATTGCCGCGGATGGAACAGCTTGCGCCGGTAGAAGGTGAAACCGGCGGTGGCCGAGCCGAAGGTCGAACTGAGCTTGTTGGTGCCCAGTACCAGGTGCGGCGGCATGCCGGCGGTGAGCAACGCCGGGGTGGTCAGCAGACCGCCGCCGCCGGCGATGGCATCGATGAATCCGGCCACGAAGGCTACAACCGCGAGTATCCCGAGGGTGGTAAGGCTGACGCTGAGTTCGAAGGGCATGGAAGGCAACTTGCTGGGCAGGGATGCGGCGCCAATGGTGCACCGCGAAAGCCGGCATTGTACCTAGGGATTCAGGGGCGATCCATGCTGGTGAGGGTCGGGTGGTTTCATGTTGCCAGGGCGGGATCTCAAGCCAGAAACCCGCCATCCACATTGATCGCCGTACCCGTGGTATAGCTCGACGCATCGCTGGCCAGATACAACACCGCCCCGGCCATCTCTTCGGGCTGGGCTACCCGCTTGAGCGGGATCTGCACCATGGCCGTCTTGAGGATCGCCTCGTTATTGACCAGCGCCGAGGCGAAACGCGTGTCGGTGATCCCGGGCAGCAGTGCATTGCAGCGGATTCCCAGGGGCGCGCACTCCTTGGCGAATACCTTGGTCATGTTGATCACCGCCGCCTTGGTGATCGAATACACCCCCTGGAAATGCCCCAGCGTGACCCCGTTGATCGACGCCACGTTGATGATGCTGCCGCCGCCATGCCCGCGCATCAGCTTGCCAGCCGCCACCGACATGAAGAAGTAGCCACGGATATTCACGTCCAGCGTCTTCTGGAACGCCGCCAGGTCAGTATCGAGCACATGGCCGAATTGCGGATTGGTTGCGGCGTTGTTGACCAGGATATCCAGGCGCCCGAACTGCTCGGCCACTGCCGCGAACACTGCCTCGATCTGCGTCATCTCGCCGATATGACAGGCCATGGCCGTGGCCTTGCCTCCGTCGGCAACGATCGCATCCGCGACTGCCTGGCAGCCTTCAAGCTTGCGGCTCGAGACAATCACATGGGCGCCTTGCCGGGCCAGCAGGCGCGCGATGGCTTCACCAATACCGCGGCTGGCGCCGGAAACGAAAGCGATCTTGCCGTCGAGGTCGAACAGGGTGGTCTTGGTCACTGGCGTTGTCCTTGGAAGGTGAAGGGGGAGGGCGGCCCGTGCCTGCAGCCATCGGCCTGGCGGCGAGCGGGCTGGAGGCTGCAGTGCTCAGAGCCGCGATTGCTCGATGACCTGCAGGCCCATCTGTTCGAGCAAACCATTCATGTGGATGAACGAAGCAAAGCGCGGATCGGCGGTCTGCCCGTGATAGAAACGAAAGTAGATCTGCTGGATGATCCCGGCCAGACGGAACAAACCATAGACCCGATAGAAGTCCATGTTACTCACCCCGATGCCCGCGCGTTGCGCGTAGTACGCCACGAATGCCTCGCGGCTGAGCATGCCCGGGGCGTCGCTGGGCTGGCGCCGCATCCATTGCAGGGGCGCGGGATCGTCAGCTTCGATCCAGTAGGCCAGCGAGTTGCCCAGGTCCATGAGCGGGTCACCCAGGGTGGCCAGCTCCCAGTCCAGCACGCCGATGATGCGCAGCGGGTCGGCCGGGTCGAGGATGACATTGTCGAAGCGGTAATCGTTGTGCAGCAGGCTGACGCGGCCGCTGTCTGGCGGCTGTTTGTCGCGCAGCCAGGACTTGACGGTATTCCATGCCGGCGCGTCCGGGGTGCGGGCCTGATCGTAGCGCTCGCTCCAGCCGCCCACCTGACGCTGCACGTATCCCACGGGCTTGCCAAGGTCGCCCAGGCCACAGGCGACATAGTCGACGTGGTGCAGCTCCACCAGCCGATCGATAAAGCTCTCGCACAGGCGGCGAGTGCTCGACGGATCGAAGTTCAGCGCTTCGGGCAGATCGGTGCGCAGGATGATGCCTTCGACCCGCTCCATCACATAGAACTCGGCCCCGATGATGGCTTCATCCGTGCAATGCAGCAGGGCCTGCGGGCAATAGGCAAACGCCGGGCGCAGCGCGTTGAGGATGCGGAATTCGCGGCCCATGTCATGGGCACTGCGGGCCTTGTGGCCGAAGGGGGGACGCCTGAGCACCAGCTCGCGCTGCGGGTACTGGAGCAGGTAGGTGAGGTTGGAGGCGCCCCCGGGAAACTGGCGGATGTTCGGGGTGCCCTGCAGGTCGGGCAGGTGGGCCTTGAGCCAGGCGTCGATACGCGCGCCGTCGAGGGCTTCGCCCGGGCGTACATCGGTGGCGGTGTCCGTGAGTGCCATGGCGTTACCTTCGTTTCAGTGTCGAGCTGAAGGCTAATCTAGTGCGCGGGCAGGGAGGGGGCAAGCGGGGCGGGCTGTTATCAGTGAGGGTGTTGCGGGTGGATCAGTGAATTTGATCCCAGGAGCATCGATGAACCAGTGGGAGCGGGCTCTGGCCGCAAAAAACTTCGCGGACAGAGACCGCTCCCACCGTGTTGGTCAGCCTTAGTTCAGGCCCAGCTTGCCGCGCAGGGTCGACAGGTCTTCAGCCAAGGTGTTGACCGGGCCGATGAGGGCCTTGCGATCAGCTTCCTTGACCTTGTCATAGGTCTCGTAGCCGCCGTCCTTGGTCTTGTACTTGGCCAGGATCTTGTCGACCGTGGCGAAGTTCTTGTCGACCTTGGCAATGAAGGCCTTGTCGGTCTTCTCGACTTGTGGACGGAACAGATCGACGATTTTCTTCGCGCCGTCGACGTTGCCCTGGAAGTCATACAGGTCGGTATGGCTGTAACGGTCTTCTTCGCCGGACACTTTGGTGGCCGCGACTTCTTCCATCAGCGCAGCAGCCCCGCCAACGACTTTCTCAGGCGGGAAGGTCAGGCCGGCGATGCGGGTCTGCAGGTCCTTGACGTCCTTGAGCAGGCCGGCGGTCAGCTCTTTGGTGCCATCGGTGGTCTTCTTGTCCCAGAGCAGGTATTCCAGGCGGTGGAAGCCGGTGAAGTCCTCAGCGTCGACGCCTTTTTCGTGGTCGTCTACGCGTGAGTCGATCGAACCGTCCAGGTCGCTGAACAGTTCGGCAATCGGCTCGATCGATTCATAGTGCACACGAGTGGTGGGGTACAGTTTCTTGGCGGTCGCGATGTCGCCCTTGTTGATGGCGTCGGTGAAGGCCTGAGTCTGGGTAACCAGTTGGTCGACTTGCTCGGTCACGTAAATCTTGTAGTCGGAGATCGGTGCGACCAGATCCAGCGTCGCCGGAGCGGCGGCGAATGCCGAGAACGGCGTGCTCAGCATACCCAGGGTCATCAACAGCGCCAGCGGTGTCTTTTTCATGGAAGTTCTCATACGCAATATTAAGGGTCAGGCCACGGTTTTTGTATGCGAAGCAGCAAGCAGCGACTGACCGATGAAGTCCTTGTCGCCTTTCACGCCGGGCAGAGTGAAGAAGTACCCGCCACCGGTCGGCTTGAGGTACTCCTCCAGTGGCTCGCCGTTAAGGCGGGTCTGCACGGTGATGAATCCTTTTTCCAGGTCAGCCTGGTAGCAGATGAACAGCAGCCCCATGTCGAGCTGGCCATTCTTGTTGACGCCGTTGGAATAGTTGAACGGGCGGCGCAGGATCAGGTTGGCCTGCGATTGCGGCGTGCGCGGATTGGCCAGGCGGATGTGCGCGTCGAGCTTGGTGATCTTGCCTTCCGGGTCCTTGGCGTAGTCGGGGACGTCGGTCTCGACCTTGCCGTCCATGGGCGCGCCGGTGGGCTTCTTGCGCCCGAAGATGCTTTCCTGCTCCTGCAGCGGGGTGCGGTCCCAGCGCTCGACCAGGTTGCGAATGATCCGCACCACCTGGTAGCTGCCGTTGGCGGCCCAGGCCGGCTCGTCGCTGTCCGGTTGCACCCAGACCAAGGCGTTCATGGCTTTGGCGTCGTTGGAGTCGGGGTTGGCCGAGCCGTCGCGGAAACCCAGGAAATTACGCGCGCTCTCCGGCGGTTGGCCGGGTTTGAGCGGCGGTTGCGCCGGCACGGTCCCTTCTTGCTTCCAGCGCACGAACAACAGGTCAGGCAGGTTCTTGATCACGTCACGCAGGGCGTGGATGTTGGTGTCGGCGCTGTTGGAGCAGAACTGCAGAGAGATATCGCCGTGGCAGCAGGCGGCCTCGAGGCCGTCGTTGGGGAAACCGACCATCTGGCTCAGGCGTTTGGGCTTGACCGCAGCCAGGCCGAAACGCTCGTCGAACAGCGAATTGCCTACCGAGACGGTGATGGTCAGGTTGTCCGGAGTGACCACCGGGCCGAGGATGCCGGAGTCCGGCGGCGGCAGCTTGGGGTCGATCTCGGCAACCGGGCCGCCTTTCATCAGGAAGCGGATACGCTCGTCGAGGGTGCGGAACAGGCGCTCCAGGTCCTCGCGGTCCTGGGCCAGCACGTCGAAAGACACCATCATGCCGGCTGTCGGGCGCGGGGTGACGATGCCGGACTGATGCACGCCTTCATAGGCGTGCGCGTCGGCGGTCTTGTCGCTGTGCGGCGCTTCGGTGACCTTGGCTTCAGCGGCCATGGCCGGGCAGGTCAGTGCACTGCCGGCCAAGGCAGCACCGGCAGCGCCGAGGCCCATGAGGACCTTGCGGCGTTGCAGCGAATGTGGCGCGTTGTCTGAGTGTTTCATCGAATATCGTCTACGTGGTTACTGGCCGGTCAGGCCGAGGGCAGGAGAAATTCCGTCCAATGCGTCAGCCAGGGCCTTGGCGCGGTCGGCGATCTGCTTGCGCTGCGAGGCATCGACCTTGTCGTACGAGATATAGGCGTCGTGGTCCTTGAAGCCGTTGAGTTGCACGTCGAGGTCGTTGGCGGCGGTATCGATGCTGGCCAGTACTTGCGGGCCGGACTTGGTCAGCAGTGGGCGCAGCAAGTCGACAACCTTGCGGGTGCCTTCCAGGTTGGCGGCAAAACCGTTGAGGTCGCTGTGGCTGTAACGCTCTTCTTCGCCGTTGCTGCGGGTCTCGGCGAGGCTGCGAATGTTGCGCGAAATGATGGTGATCAACTGCTCCGGCGGCAGTTGCTGGGCCAGCAGTTCCTGCTTCAGGCGAGTAACGTCGGCCAGCAGTTTTTTCGCGACCGGCGTCAGGCCATCGACGCTGTTCTTGGCGAACAGGCCGTACTCCAGACGGTGGAAGCCGCCAAAACCTGGGTCCTGCTCGCGTTTTTCGTAATAGTCGGCGCGGGCTTCGATGGCGTTGTTCAATTCGGCCATGCGCTGTGCGGCAGGGGCGATGTGCTGATATATGGTACGCGCGGGTACGTACAGCGCTTGTGCCTGGGCCAGGTCGCCCAGCGCGATGGCGGCATTGAGGGCATCCACGGCCTGGATCAGCGCGCTGCCCTGCATGCTCAGGTACACGCGGTACTCGGACAGCGGGCCGACGAAATTGACCAGCGATGGCTTGGCCTTGGCCTGGGCATCGGATTCTGCCGTCGCGGTGACGTGCAGCTTGCCACGCGGGTTGCTCAGCAGGCCGCAGGTGATGGCGTAGTCGCCAGGCTGCAGGTTGGCGTTGATGATCGAGCTCAGGCCGGGCACGATGTTTTCACGCTCTTCGACCACCAGCACGCCGTCGAGGATCTCCCATTCCACTGCACGGTCCGAGGCGTTGACGATCTTGAAGCGGGCCTTGCCGGCCGGCAGCGTCAGCGAGTTCGGTTCGCAGCTCTTCGGGTGGATGGTAACGGTGATCTCACCTTCGCTATTGGCCGCGCGTTTGCTCGAGGCAGACTTCGAGGCGTAATAGAACAGGCCGCCGGCAGCGATCATGAGGATTACCGAACCGGCCACCGCCACGCGAATCAGGCGCGGTGGCAGAGGGGATGCTGGGTTGGACATGGAAGGCCTTATTGATGCGAAACAGAAGGTTTATTGGCTGGGGCTGCGGCACGATTGGGCACCGGCATGAAAAACAGCACCAGCGCCACGATCATGAAAATCAAGTAGGCGCCGAGCACGCTCACGGTCGGTGCATCCTGATAACCGAACATGCCGGCCAGGACCGAGCCCACCGGGCCATCCATCGGCAGTATGGCGCTGATGTCGAAGACTACGTCCTGCAGGGAGTTCCAGACACCGGCCTCGTGCAGCGAGCGCACCGAGTTGGAGAGAATGCCGCCCGCGACGAATAGAATGAACAGGCTGGTCCAGCGGAAGAACGCGCCGAGGTTCAGGCGCATGCTGCCGTTGTATAGCGCGAGGCCGACGATCACCGCGCAAATAAGGCCCAACAGCGCGCCCAGAGGCGCCGAGGCGCCGGTGCTCTGCTGGAACACGGCGAGCAGGAAAAACACCGTTTCGAGGCCTTCACGGGCTACCGAGAAGAACACCATGCCAATCAGCGCATAGACCTGGTTCTGCGAACCGGCCAGCGCCTGATCGAGGGAGGCGTGCAGCGAATGCTTGATCGAGCGGGACACCTTGCGCATCCAGGTGACCATGGTGCAGAGGAACACCACCGCGACAATACCGATCACGCTTTCGAAAAGCTCTTGCTGGCGCTGCGGGAATTCCGCACTGACCAGCTCCAGGCCGCCGCCCACCAGCAGCGACAGGGCCACGGCAAGAAAGACCCCGACCCATACGGCAGGCATCCATTGGCCGCGACCGGTCTGCTTGAGATAGCTGGCGATGATGCCAACGACCAAGGCAGCTTCAATACCTTCGCGCAGCATGATTAAGAACGGAACGAGCATCGAACACCGGCAGATAGGAATAAGGATGCTAACTTGTAACATAATGAGACTCATTATTGAACACTCGCCCGCATTTTTCATCAGCGAACGGCCGCCTTTGCTGCTCCTGAAGGGGTTATTGGTCAATTGGGCCTTCAACCCTATTGCTGCGCAGGTGAAGCCGCCTTAGACTGCCGCCCCTCATAAATGAGTGCCGGCTGGCGCTTGGAGATTGCCGCATGCCGAGGGCACGCCCCCGACATGCACCACGATTCGCCTGAATGCACGTATTTTTTATAGAGAAATCAATGACAAAGGAAAAGTTGCTGGCCATGCCGGCGGATGACTACATGAACGCCGAGCAGCACGCTTTCTTCGTCGAGCTGTTGCAGGGCATGAAGATCGAGACCCACGAGCGTATCGAGCAGAATCGTGTAGCTATCGAAAGCCTGGACACGCCAGCCGATCCTGCCGATGCCGCTTCGGTGGAAGAAGAGCGTACCTGGCTGGTCAATGCGATTGACCGCGATCAGCGTATGCTGCCGCAGCTGGAAATGGCCCTGGGCCGTATTGCCGATGACAGTTTTGGCTGGTGCGACGACAGCGGCGAGGCCATCGGGCTCAAGCGCCTGCTGATCAGCCCGACCACCAAGTACTGCATCGAGGCTCAAGAGCGTCACGAGCAGATCGATCGGCACCAGCGTCAGGCCTGAGGCCGCGGTTGACCACCGTTGAGATCGTCGAGCGGAGTGGACACCCCCTGTCCTCTCCCAGCTCGTCGGCGCCCTGCGAATGCCGTTGCCTCGATGCAGGCAACGGTAGATAATGGCCATATGATGGCCTGGTGCTGATCAAAGTCGCTCAATCCAACGCCGATCCTGCCGATAACCTTTCAAGTCCATCGGCTATGCGCCGGGCATCACGCGCTTGCACAGCTATTATTGCGTAAGCGGTAATGCTGCTGTGCCGCAAGTTGCTGTTTGCGCAGGGAATATCTCTCTACCATGGACGTATCGTTAGCTGGCTATGAAATCTCGGGAGGGAGGTCATGCAGTGCAAGATCGATATTGCCGTGATGATCGGCAGCGGGGTCCCTCAGGCCCTGCGCAATCAAGGTCACAAGGTCTGCTGGGTGGTGCTCGTCAATGGCGAGCAGCGGGGAACTGCGTTTGGCAGCCGCGCCGAGGCAGAAGAGTGCCGCGGCGCCTGGCGGACGATGTTCGGCCTGCTTGAAAGCATCGAGGAACAGGCTGCCGTCGACGGTGAGCTCGAGGACATCGGGGTGGGCACCGCGCTGAAGCGGTAGTCGCTTCGATACGTTGGGCCACCGAACCGAGCGGTATGGGCGTTACTGCTGCGGGGTTTCGTGCAATCGTACATTGAGTTCATCGACCGTCATTGCCCAGTCGGCATCTTCACGCAGTTGCTCCTTCAAAAAAGCTGCCTGTGCGGGTGACCAGAAATCGGCATCGACCAGCTTCACATCGGCGCTCAGTTGATGGGTGGCAATGAAATCGTCGATGCTCGCCGGGTCGCTGTCCAAGGCAAGTTGCTCGAACAGGGTACCCAGATCGTTGTTTTGCAATTCCATGTCGACTCCTCGGCAGGCTGTGCCGCAGATGGTTGATTGTTTCGCTGTTGGGAGATTGGAACGACGCTAGGCGCCAGAGTTCGAACGAATACGCATCTGTCCGTCCGTTCCACCGGTCTCTAGCTGTCGGGCCAGTGCGCAGGCGTCCGCATGGTGGCGGCGGTAGCCGATGACGCGGTTGGTGGCGGTCTCGACGACGTGATAGAACGCCTTGCCGGCGGGAATCACTCGATATATTGGCAGCACCGCCGCAGGGCTCTTGGCCACCACTGGATATTGGGCGTAATGTGCGCTGGGTGAGCTCTGGGCCGAGGCTTGACGCGGGTTTTTGTTGGTGTCTGGCATGGTTGTGCGCACTCCATATTCACGCTGGGCAATCGGATAGGTAGGGCCGCCAGGCATGGGCGGCGACCGAGGGGCTATCTATCTCATGTTTTTCAGGTGCTGAATGTCGGAAAATTCTTTTCTACTTGCAGTATTCTGCCGAAAATTCTGACAGAGGCTTCGGAGCGCTGTAGGAAAAATCCTCGGCATTGGGTTTTATGTCGAGACGTTGCACTGGCGGTTATCAAACGGTCATTTCATTTAATCTTCATGGGTTGGCCCTTGTGGTCAGTTGTGTGCTCCGTGGCGTGTGAACCGGCCATCCGGCCGTGTCCGCAAACAACGGTTTTTCATCTGGGGAGACCTTTCATTGGCAGTAAGTAATCTGGATATGCACGCCCTTTTCGTACTGGGCGATTTGCGCGCTAAGTTGGTCAAGCAGTTTCAATCGCGTTTTGTCTATGTCACCGAACAGACCGCCGAAGGCCTTTACATGGCCGAGATCGATACGCAAACCGCTTTGGTGGTTGATGACAAGCAGCGCCTTGAACTCAAAGTAGGCGATCACTTCCGCGCGGCCGTACTGCCAAGCCGCGAAGGCGGCAAGTTCGAGATCAAGTTCCGCGAGATCAAGCTGACCGTCTATGGCCTGGGCGAATACGCCTTCGTCGATAGCGCCGAGGGCCATGGCATCGTGTTCAAGGAAGGGCAGACCGTGGTGATGGTTTTCGCCGCGCACGAGCAGCTGCAAGTCGGCCTGGCCAAGACGCTCAAGGCGGCGTCGAGCAAGGCGGCCAAGTGGCGCAAGGGCGAATTGACGTTCAAGCCCAGCGAGTAATTGCGTGCAGGCCACAGGGAATACCGAACGCAAAGCTCGCGTGCCCGAAGGAACCTCGTCTACAGTCTGTTGACTGAATGAAGCCCCCCGAGATTCGAGGAAGACGAGCATGAAAGGACTACGCACGCTGTTGGCCGCTGCGCTGATCGCCCTGACAACTCAAGCACCAGTGCAGGCTGCAGCCACGCCCGTGCATTTCGCTGACCTGAATTGGGAGAGCGGCAGCCTGATCACCGAGATCCTGCGGGTCATCGTCGAGAAGGGCTACGAACTGCCGACCGATACCTTGCCGGGCACCACCATCACCCTGGAAACGGCCCTGGCGAAAAACGACATTCAGGTCATCGGCGAGGAATGGGCCGGCCGCAGCCCGGTGTGGGTCAAAGCTGAGGCCGATGGCAAGGTCAAGGGCCTGGGCGATATCGTCACCGGCGCCACCGAAGGCTGGTGGGTGCCGGAGTATGTGGTCAAGGGTGACGCTTCTCGAGGCATCAAGCCTTTAGCGCCGGACCTTAAGAGTGTCAGCGATCTGCCGCGCTACAAGGACGTGTTCAAGGATCCGGAAGCGCCCGACAAGGGACGGTTTCTCAACAGCCCGATCGGCTGGACCTCGGAAGTGGTCAACGCGCAGAAGCTCAAGGCCTATGGCTTGACCGACAGCTACACCAATTTCCGCAGCGGTTCGGGTGCGGCCCTGGATGCGGAGATCGCTTCATCGATCAAGCGCGGCAAGCCGGTGCTGTTCTACTACTGGTCGCCGACACCGTTGCTTGGCCGCTTCAAGCTTATTCAGCTTGAAGAGCCGGCATTCGACGCTGAGGCCTGGAAGACCCTCACCGACGCCGACAATCCCAATCCCAAGCCGACTCGGTCATTGGCATCCAAACTGTCGATCGGCGTGTCGGTGCCTTTCGAGCAGCAGTACCCGCAGATCGCTGCGGCGTTTACCAAGGTGCAGATCCCCATCGACCCGCTGAACCAGGCGCTGGCGGATATGAGCGAGCATCATCGCCAGCCGCGCGAGGCAGCTGAGAGCTTCATGCGTGAACAGCCTAAATTATGGCGTGCCTGGTTACCCGTCGATGTCGCCGACAAAGTGGCGGCGGCACTCAAGTAGCGTTCAGGCGCCGCCGGACGAATCGCGGCTGCTGATCTCCGCTGGTACGGCGTCCTTGGCCATGCGCTTGCGAAACAGCGCGGCCCTGGCCAGCAGCAGGGTGGTGATCGGCATGGTGATCGCCAGCAGGATCGGAATCAGCAGCGCGTGCAATACCAGGCTGTGCTTGAGCGCCGAAAAATACAGGATCGATGCAATGGCCACGCACCAGACTCCCAGTGTCGAGGCCAGTGCCGGAGGGTGCATGCGTTGAAAGAAGTCCTTGAGGCGCAGCAGGCCCAGCGCGCCGCTGAGCGCGAACAGGCTGCTGGCGACCAGCAGGATGCAGGTGAGTACTTCGATCCACATTGGCAACAGGTGGGTGTCGGTCATTCGATCACTTCTCCGCGCAGCAGGAATTTAGCCAGGGCGAACGAGCCGACAAAGCCGAACAGCGCGATCAGCAGGGCAGCTTCGAAGTAGGTATCACTGGCATAGCGAATCCCCAATACCAGCATCATCAACATGGCGAGGATGTACAGGTAGTCGAGGGCGAGGACCCGATCCTGTGCCGAGGGCCCGCGAAACAGCCGGATCAGCGTCAGCAGCATGGCCAGGGCGAAGATGCACAGGCTGGTCAGGATGGCATTGTCGAGCAGCGGGCTCATTGGAAGATCTCCATCAGCGGGCGTTCGTAAGTTGCCTTGAAATGGGCGATGAAGCGCGCCTCGTCGTCCAGATCGAAGACATGTATCAGCAGCAGGCTGCGGTCCAGCGCCAGCTCGGACCAGACGGTGCCTGGAATGACCGTGCAGACGATCGACAGCGTTGCCAGCCCGGCGGGATCGCGCAGGTCCAGGGGCACCTTGACGAACGCCGAGCGCGGCGCACGTTGGTCGAGGCTCCAGACTTGCCAGCCGACCTGCAGATTGGAGGTCACAAGGTCGATTCCCACTCGCCCCAGCAGGCGCAGCACTGTCAATGGTCGGCGAATATGCGGATGGGACGGACGCAGCGGCGCCATCAGCAGGGGGGCGAGAACACCGAACAACACCCCCAGCAACACCTGGCCTGCACTGAACGAGAGGTTCAGCAGCAGCCATAACAGCAGCAAGGCGACGGATAGCAGGGGAGCGGGGAACAGGCGCTTCATGGCGTTTCTCCCAGGGGGGGCGGCATGGGTGCCACGGTCTGGTCTGAGAGTGGGCCTGGTCGGGCCTTGCGCGCCAATACGGCTTCGACATAGCGAGACGAATTTGCGAGCTCGGCGGCGGTGTCCTGGGTGTAGCGCAGCAGCGGCTCGGCCTTGAACGTCATCGCAATCGATAGCGCCAGCAGGATGACGATGGGAATGCATTCGTTGCGCCGCAACAGCGGCGAGGGGCGATCCTGGGGCGTCCAGAATCGCTGGATGGCGACCCGGGTCAGGCCCATCAGTGAGGCCAGTCCCGATATCACCAGCAAGGCGATGAAGATCCAGCCTTCGCTGGACAGTGCCACACCCGGTGCTTGCAGGCCATGGGGGTTGAACAACGCGCTGATCAGGTTCAGCTTGCCGATGAACCCGGACAGGGGCGGCATGCCGACGATCAGCAACACGCACGCAATGAAACTCAGGCCCAGAAACGCCATGGTCCAGGGGATGACCTGACCGACCACGGCTTTTTGCTCGTCGTCCAGATTGATACCCTTGGGCGGGTGCAGGGATTCCAGGGCACGGGGCAGGGCGTCGCTGTCGTCTTCAAGCGCGATATCGTTGGCCGAGCGCGAGCGCTCGATCAGTTCAGCCAGCAGAAACAGCGCGCACAGGGCCAGGGTCGAGCTCACCAGATAGAACAGCGCCGCCCCTGTGAGTCTTTGCTGACCGAAGCCTATGGCGGCGAGCAGAGTGCCAGCCGAGACCAGGATGCTCAGGCTGGCCATGCGCTCCAGGCGTTGTGCCGCGAGGATCGACAGCGCTGCGCAGGCAATCGTCGCCAAGCCGCCGATGACCAACCATTCGCTACCGAAGTGCGCGGAGGCGCCGGCCTCATCGGAAAACAGCAGTGTCCATAGCCGCAACACCGTGTACAGGCCGACCTTGGTCATGATTGCGAACAACGCGGCCACCGGCGCACTGGCGCTTGAATAGGCGGGCACCAGCCAGAAATTCAGCGGCCACATGCCAGCCTTGGCGAGAAACGCCGTGGCCAGAATCGCCGCGCCCGCGTGCAGTAGCCCGCGATCGGCGGCCGCCACTTGAGGGATCTTTATCGCCAGGTCTGCCATGTTCAGGGTGCCGGTGACACCGTAGATCATCGCCGCGCCGATCAAAAACAACGACGACGCCAGCAGGTTGATCGCTATGTAATGCATGCCGGCCGACACCCTGGCGCGCCCCGAGCCATGCAGCATCAGCCCGTATGATGCTGCCAGCAGCACTTCGAAAAACACGAACAGGTTGAACAGATCACCGGTCAGGAAGGCGCCATACAACCCCATCAACTGGATCTGGAACATGGCATGAAAACTCGCGCCCGCCCGATCCCAGCGTGCCATGGCGAAGAGCAGCGCGCAGCTGGCGATGATCCCGGTCAGGACCATCATCAACGCGGCCAGCCGGTCGGCGACCAGCACGATGCCGAAGGGCGCTTCCCAGTTGCCGGGCAGATAGACGCCGATCGAGCTGCTGCCCTGTTGTACCTGCAGCATCAACAGTACTGCGGTGAGCAGGCCTGCGACGGTCGACAGCAGGTTGATCTGCGCCTTCAGGGGACGGTGTTTTTCCCCGAGCAGCAACATCACCGCTGCCGTCAGCAACGGCAGCAGAACGGGCACGATGATCAGGGTTGGCATCAAGCTCATTCCTGGGGCTCCCGACCGTCGACATGGTCAGTGCCGGTCAGACCCCGGGAGGCCAGCAGCACGACGAGGAACAACGCGGTCATGGCGAAGCTGATGACGATGGCGGTGAGTACCAAGGCCTGCGGCAGCGGGTCGGTGTAGTGCAGCAGGTCCTGCGGGACGCCGTCCTTGACGATCGGCTCGCGGCCGATGAACAGGCTGCCCATGCTGAAAATGAACAGGTTGACCCCGTAGGACAGCAGGCACAGGCCCATGACCACCTGGAAGGTCCGTGGGCGCAGGATCAGCCAAACGCCGGACGCGGACAGGACGCCAATGGCGATTGCGATGACTTCTTCCATCAGGCGGCTCCTTTTGGTGCAACGGAACGCGGCAGGCTCGACGGGCGATGACTGCGCACCGACTGGTGCGCCAGGGCGGTAAGAATCAGCAGCGTCGAGCCGACCACCACGGTATACACGCCAATGTCGAAGAACAGCGCGCTGGCCACGTGCAGGTCACCCAGCAGCGGCAGGTGCAGGTGGGCGGTGTGGGTGGTCAGGAACGGATAGCCGAAGTACAGCGAGCCTGCACCCGTCGCCGTCGCGCAGAGCAGCCCGGTGCCGAGCCAGCGCAAGGGGCGCAGGCTCATGCGCGCTTCGACCCACTGCGTTCCTGCCACCATGTATTGCAGAATGAATGCTACCGACATCACCAGCCCGGCAACGAACCCGCCGCCAGGCTGGTTGTGTCCGCGCATGAACAGGTACATGGAAATCACCAGCGCCACGGGCAGCAGCAGGCGCACCAGCAACGCCGGCACCATCATGAAACCCAGTGCGGTGTCGCTGGCGCTGCGCGTGTTGATCAGGTCGGTGACTACGTCGGGCGCCAGCAGCCGCTGTTGCGCGGGCAACTGCATGCTCTCCCTGGGCGGGCGGAAGCGCCGCAGCAGGGCGAAGACCACCAGCGAGACTACCGCCAGTACGGTGATTTCACCCAGCGTATCGAGGCCGCGGAAGTCCACCAGCATGACGTTCACCACATTGGTGCCGCCGCCTTCCGGGAGGGCCCGGCGCAGATAGAAAGACGAGATATGATTCGGCGTCGGGCGGGTCAGCATGGCATACGACAACAGCGCCATGCCGCCACCCGCCAGACCTGCCAGCAGCAGGTCACGGACGCGGCGCACGCGCGCCTTGCCTCGTTGCGCCGGGGTCGGCAGGACGGTTTCGATACGGCGCGGCAGCCAGCGCAGGCCCAGTAGGATCAGCACGGTGGTGACCACCTCGACCACCAGTTGAGTCAGCGCCAGATCAGGGGCGGAAAACCATACGAAGGTGACGCAGGTCATCAGGCCGCAGACACTGACCATGGTCAACGCCGCCAGCCGATGATACTTGGCTTGCCAGGCAGCGCCCAGGGCGCAGGCGATCGCGATCAGCCAAAGGGCGACGAAAACGCCGGAGCCCGGGATTTTCGGTCGATCGCCCCAGCTCAGTCCGCTCTCGAGCATCGGCAAGAATGCGGCGAGCAGGGCCACGGCCACCAGCATGAACAGTTGCGTTTGCAGGCGGCGGGTGCTGATGCGTCGCTCCAGCCGCCGCGCGCCACGCATCAGGCTGACCAGCAAGCGCTCGAAGAGCCGTTTGCCGCTCAGTCGGCCAATCAAGGGAGCGCCTTCAAGGCGACCGTGCTTGAATGGTTTGCGCAACAGCAGGTAGATCAGGATACCCGTCGTCATGGCGATCAGGCTCATGATCATCGGCGCATTCAGCCCATGCCAGATGGCCAGGCTGTACTCGGGCAAGCTGCCACCCACCACCGGTTGCGCAGCGGCTGCCAAGATGGCGCCCACCGACAGGGCGGGCAGTACGCCGACCACCAGGCAGGCCAGTACCAGCAGTTCTACCGGTACACGCATCCAGCGTGGCGGTTCGTGGGGTGTGTGCGGCAGGTCGGTGGCCGGCGGGCCGAAAAACACGTCGACGGTAAAGCGCAGGGAGTACACCACGCTGAAGGTACCCGCCAGGGTGGCGATCACCGGCAGGGCGTATTCGACCCAGGCAGTGGCGCTGATGAACACGGTTTCGGCGAAGAACATCTCTTTGGACAGGAAACCGTTCATCAACGGCACCCCGGCCATGGCGGCGCTGGCGACCATGGCCAGGGTCGCGGTGAACGGCATCAGGCGGAACAGCCCGCTGAGGCGACGGATATCGCGCGTTCCGCTTTCGTGGTCGATGATGCCCGCAGCCATGAACAGCGAGGCCTTGAAGGTGGCATGGTTGAGGATATGAAACACCGCCGCCACGGCTGCCAGTGGGCTGTTGAGGCCCAGCAGCAGGGTGATCAGCCCGAGATGGCTGATGGTGGAGTAGGCCAGCAAGCCTTTGAGGTCGGTCTGGAACATCGCGCAATAAGCGCCGAGCAACAGCGTGCAGGCACCGGCCCCGCCGACCATCCAGAACCACTGCTCGCTGCCCGACAGCGCCGGCCACAGCCGAGCGAGCAGAAACACCCCGGCCTTGACCATGGTCGCCGAGTGCAGGTAGGCCGAAACCGGGGTTGGCGCCGCCATCGCGTGGGGCAGCCAGAAATGGAAGGGGAATTGCGCGCTCTTGCTCAAGGCGCCCAGCAGCACCAGCGTCAGCATCACGGGATAAAGGTGGCTGGCGCGGATCTGCTCGCCGGCAGCGAGTACCGGATCCAGGTCGTAGCTGCCGACGATGTGCCCCAGCAGCAAGGCGCTCACCAGCAGGCAAAGACCGCCGGCGCCGGTGACGGTCAAGGCCATGTAGGCGCCGCGCCGGGCATCGCTGCGATGGTGCCAATAGCCGATCAACAGGAACGAGAACAGGCTGGTCAGTTCCCAGAAGAACACGATCTGGATCAGGTTGCCGGAAATCACCAGGCCCAGCATCGCGCCCATGAACGCCAGGAAGAAAGCGAAAAAACGCGGCACCGGATCCTGCGGCGACATGTAGTAGCGGGCGTAGATCGACACCAGCGTGCCGATGCCCAGCACCAGCAGCGAGAACAGCCAGGCGAAGCCGTCCAGGCGCAGCACCAGATTGATCCCCAGGCTCGGCAGCCAGGCGAACTCTTCGCGGATCACCCCGCCATGGGCAATCTGCGGATACCACAGGGCCACCTGCACAGTGCCGATCAAGGCAATCACCCCGGCGAGCAAGGATTCGGCATTACGTGCGTTGTGTGGCAGCAAGGCCGCCACGCAGCTGCCCAGGAAGGGCAAAAGCAGTAGAACTATCAAAGACATAGATTTCATCTGCAAAGGGATGCCAGCGATCATACGTGGCAGGGGGCTGATCACCAACTCGTCGAGGCCCTGAACGGGGCCTCGAGCCGGTTCATCTCTTGGGTTTTGTATAACAAGGTTTTACAAAGAACGATTCATTACCACCATAGCTGGCGCGTGAAGATTGCGAGGCGGTGTTCGATGACGATTTCGCTGCTCAAACCGAGCATGGGCTGCCTTGCTCTGGGTGTGGAGCACACCGCACAATGCGCCTTAGCCGCCGCCAACAGCGAGAACATTGTGCCCAGCGACCCCCAGCCCCGCACCTCGGTGCTCCAGCACGTCAGCCAGAATCTGCGCCGTTTGCGCAACGGTGCGGGGCTCAGCCAGGCTGCGCTGGCAGAAAGATCCGGGGTCAGTCGGCGAATGCTGGTAGCGCTCGAAGCAGGCGAAAAGAACGTCAGCCTTACTACCCTAGATCGTCTCGCCGATGCCTTGGGTGTTGCCTTCAGTGACTTGATCCAAGCGTTCGAGGCCCGTGATCCAAGCCGTATCGAAGAGCTTGCCTGGATCGGCGAGCGTTCTGGCAGCCGCGGTGTGCTGTTGGCCAGCGCCCTGGCGCGGCGCGAAGTGGAATTGTGGGAATGGCGCCTCGAACCGGGCGAGTGCTACGCCAGCGAGGCCAATGCCGATGGCTGGAGCGAGCAGGTGTTCGTGTTCGAGGGCGCGCTTCAGCTCGAACTGGCAGGTCGGGTTCACGCACTGCAGGCCGGCGACTTCCATATGTTCGCGAGCAATGTCGCCCATGCCTACCGCAATGTCGGCAGCCAAGCGGTGCGCTTCATCCGCAACGTGGTCATTTAGCCGAGCGTGGTGCCACTAGCGGTCGATAACCACTATCACGGCAGATGATTTTTTCAGTGGCCGACGTAACGGTAGCCTGTGCGCAATCCGTCAGACTTCTGATCTTACTTCCAGGCGCAGGGAGGCCCGCATGCCGCTTTCACTCTTATTGGTCATTTTCTTCACCATCGCCTTGCTGACCGGCTAGTCACCGGCGCAACGGTTGCTCAAGCATCGAGCCTGCTTCATGATCGACGGCCTGGCCCTTTATAACGGCGGCACGCCGTGGTCGCAGGAGATCTTTATGAGCACAACCTCTGCAAACGACGCCCAGGTGCCCGCGCGCCTGGCCCAGGTCCGTGAAGTCATGGCGGGCCAAGGCGTCAGCGCCCTGCTGGTACCATCGGCAGACCCTCATCTTTCCGAATACCTGCCGCGCTACTGGCAGGGGCGACGCTGGCTGTCCGGCTTTCATGGCTCAGTCGGCACCTTGGTCGTCACCGCTGATTTTGCCGGGCTCTGGGTCGACAGCCGTTACTGGGAGCAGGCCGAAAAGGAACTCGCCGGTACCGGCATCGCCTTGATGAGGCTCATGAGTGGTCAACCTGGCGCACTGGAGTGGCTGCCTGAAAACGTGGCGCAGGGCGCGACGGTGGCAGTCGATGGTGCGGTCATGGCCCTGGCGTCGGCGCGCAGTCTCAACGACAAACTGGCCGCGCGTGGCGCTTCGTTGCGTACCGATCTCGATCTGCTGAGCGAGGTATGGATCGATCGGCCCGCATTGCCAGTCGCCGACGTTTTCGAGCACGCGCCACCCTTCGCCAGTGAAGATCGTCAGCTGCGTTTGTCGCGCTTGCGTGAGGCACTGCGAGATAAAGGTGCCGACTGGCACTTCCTTGCCACCCTGGATGACATCGCCTGGCTGTTCAATCTGCGTGGCGCGGACGTTTCCTACAACCCGGTGTTCCTGGCGTTCGCGCTGGTGGGGGAGGGGGTGGCACGGTTGTATGTGGCTGCCGGGAAAATCGCCGAGCCGCTGCGGGCCAGATTGCTGGAGCAGGGCGTGGAGGTTCGCGATTATGCCGAGATCAGTGCCGACCTGGAGGCGGTCCCTGCCCAGGCCAGTGTCCTGCTCGATCCGGCCAAGGTCACGGTAGGCCTGACCCGCCACTTGCAAGCCAGTGTGCGGTTGATCGAAGGCATCAACCCGACCACCCTGTTCAAGTCGCGCAAAAACGAAGCGGATGCTGCCCACGTGCGCCAGGCAATGGAGCAGGACGGCGCGGCCCTTTGCGAGTTTTTCAGCTGGCTGGAATCGGCATTGGGGCAGCAGACCATCACTGAAGTCACCATCGATGAACAGCTGACAGCTGCACGTACTCGTCGTCCTGACTATGTCTGTGCGAGCTTCGCCACTATTGCGGCCTTCAATGCCAATGGCGCGATGCCGCACTACCGCGCCACGGCGGCATCCCATGCCACGCTTGAAGGCGACGGTTTATTGCTGATCGATTCCGGTGGCCAGTATCTGGGGGGCACTACCGATATCACGCGGATGGTGCCGATCGGCTCACCCACTGAGGCACAACGCCGCGATTGCACGCGCGTGCTAAAAGGGATGATCGCGTTATCACGGGCGCGGTTTCCGCGGGGCATCGCTTCGCCATTACTGGATGCCATCGCTCGCGCGCCGCTATGGGCCGACAATGTCGATTACGGCCACGGCACGGGTCATGGCGTCGGGTACTTCCTCAATGTGCATGAGGGGCCGCAGGTTATCGCCTATCAGGCTGCGCCCGGGCCGCAGACCGCCATGCAACAGGGCATGATCACCTCGGTGGAGCCGGGCACCTATCGACCCGGCCAATGGGGCGTGCGTATCGAGAATCTGGTGTTGACCCAGGAAGCCGGTAAAAGTGAGTTCGGTGATTTTCTGCGGTTTGAAACCCTGACCCTGTGCCCGATCGACACGCGTTGCCTCTTGCGTGACGAGTTGTCCAGGGAAGAGCGACTGTGGCTTGATGACTATCATGCCGAAGTCCGGCAGCGTTTGGCGCCCTTGTTGTCCGGGCCAGCGCTGGAGTGGATGAAGGTGCGGACCGAGCGCTTTTAAGGGCAGGGTGCTGGTCAGTCGGCTGCCAGCGTGGCGGCCGGCTCTTTTTGCGAAGTAAGGGTAGTGCCTGCCGAGGCCACGATGATGGCGATGATCGCCAGCCATTGGGTCAGTGTCAGCACCTCACTGAGGAACAGGAAACCTGCCAGCGCGCCCGCCACCGGTTCGATACTCATAAGAATGCTGAAGGTGCGAGCCGGCATTCGGGTCAGGGCAATCATCTCCAGGGTATAGGGAACGGCGGTTGACAGGATCGCGACGCCAATGGCGATGGGGAGCAACGACAGGTTGAGCAGTGCGGAACCGGCATGGGCAATGCCTACCGGCACCACGAAGACGGCTGCAACTACCACGCCGAGTACGGCGCCTTGCACGCCGTGGTCATCCCCGGCTTTTTTCCCGAAGATGATATAGGCCGCCCAGCAGGCGCCAGCGCCCAGAGCATAGATCATGCCCACCGGATCGAGGCTAGTGGGCGAGTCCATTGCCGGCATCAGCAGGACGAGGCCGATGACCGCCAGGGCAATCCAGACGAAATCGATGGCGCGGCGTGAGGCGAATAATGCCACTGCCAGCGGCCCGGTAAACTCGAGCGCCACTGCAATCCCTAGCGGGACGGTGCGGATGGCCAGGTAATAAAGAAGGTTCATGAAGCCGAGCGCCATTCCGTAGAACAGGATGTTGCGCAGGCTTTGCGGCGTCCAGTTACTGCGCCATGGCTTGAAGATTACCACCAGGATGATGCTGGAAAAGATCAGCCGCAAGGCCGTGGCGCCTTGGGCGCCTACCACCGGGAACAACTCTTTAGCCAGGGAAGCACCGGATTGAATAGTGGCCATGGCGATCAGCAGCAAGCCGATGGGGTAGAGCGTGGAGGTGAGGTTACGACTTGTTGTTGTCATGAGAGCTGGTGCTTATATAGGAGGCATTGGGCAGGCTTGAGCCGACTATAATGCTCAAGCTTTGCTGGATGGGCAATATAGTGCGCACTGGTGAGATGCAAGCTGCAAGTAAAGGCGGGCGCGGTGTGCTTTTCTTGTGGCTTGAAGCTTGCTGCGATCAACTCTTTAAGAAAGTGGTTGACGGGGG